>NZ_JBEORS010000062.1:0-1013 GCF_040302405.1 Streptomyces sp. NPDC126503 | reverse complement strand
GGCGGCGGCCGCGGCCTGAAGGTCGCCCGCACCCTGGAGGAGGTCCCCGAACTCTACGACTCCGCCGTCCGCGAGGCCGTCGCCGCCTTCGGCCGCGGCGAATGCTTCGTCGAGCGCTACCTCGACAAGCCCCGCCACGTCGAGACCCAGTGCCTGGCCGACACCCACGGCAACGTCGTCGTCGTCTCCACCCGCGACTGCTCCCTGCAGCGAAGGCACCAAAAGCTCGTCGAGGAAGCCCCCGCCCCCTTCCTGACCGAGGAACAGAACAAGCAGCTCTACGCCGCCTCCAAGGCGATCCTGAAGGAAGCCGGCTACGTCGGCGCCGGCACGGTGGAGTTCCTCGTCGGCCTGGACGGCACGATCTCCTTCCTCGAGGTCAACACCCGCCTGCAGGTCGAACACCCCGTCACCGAGGAAGTCACCGGCATCGACCTGGTCCGGGAGATGTTCCGCATCGCCGACGGCGAGCCCCTCGGCTACGACGACCCCGAGATCCGCGGCCACTCCTTCGAGTTCCGCATCAACGGCGAAGACCCCGGCCGCGGCTTCCTGCCCGCCCCCGGCACCGTCACCCTCTTCGCCCCGCCCACCGGCCCCGGCGTCCGCCTCGACGCCGGCGTCGAGTCCGGCAGCGTCATCGGCCCCGCCTGGGACTCCCTCCTGGCCAAACTCGTCATCACCGGCGCCACCCGCGAACAGGCCCTCCAGCGCGCCGCCCGCGCCCTCGCGGAGTTCAAGGTCGAGGGCATGGCCACCGCCATCCCCTTCCACCAGGCCGTCGTGGTCGACCCCGCCTTCACCTCCAGCCCCTTCCGCGTCCACACCCGCTGGATCGAGACCGAGTTCGTCAACGACATCAAGCCCTTCGCCCCCGCCGCCGACGACAGCGACGAGGACGAGACGGGCCGCGAGACCATCGTGGTCGAGGTCGGCGGCAAGCGCCTGGAGGTCTCCCTGCCCTCCAGCCTCGGCATGACCCTCGCCCGCACCGGCCTGGCCGCCGGCGCCAA
>NZ_JBEORS010000061.1:0-1016 GCF_040302405.1 Streptomyces sp. NPDC126503 | reverse complement strand
GGCGCTCCCGTACCACGCCAACGGCATGACGGTCCTCGCGTACGACGACGAGGGCGCCCTCGTGCTCGAGAAGACGTACTACTCGGTCGGCGGCGGCTTCGTCGTGGACGAGGACGCCGTCGCGGGTGAGAACCCGATCGTCCCGGACGACACCGTCCTGAAGTACCCCTTCCGCACCGGTGACGAGCTGCTCCGGCTCGCCAAGGAGACCGGCCTGTCGATCTCGGCGATGATGCTGGAGAACGAGAAGGCCTGGCGCACCGAGGAGGAGATCCGCGAGGGCCTCCTGGAGATCTGGCGGGTCATGCAGGCCTGCGTCTCGCGCGGCATGTCCCGCGAGGGCATCCTGCCCGGCGGCCTGAAGGTCCGCCGCCGCGCCGCGAACTCCGCCCGCAAGCTGCGCTCCGAGGGCGACCCGGCCGCGCACGCCATGGAGTGGATCACCCTCTACGCCATGGCCGTGAACGAGGAGAACGCGGCCGGCGGCCGCGTGGTGACCGCCCCCACGAACGGCGCGGCCGGCATCATCCCCGCGGTCCTGCACTACTACATGAACTTCGTCCCGGGCGCGGACGAGGACGGCGTGGTCCGCTTCCTCCTCGCGGCCGGCGCGGTCGGCATGCTGTTCAAGGAGAACGCCTCGATCTCCGGCGCCGAGGTCGGCTGCCAGGGCGAGGTCGGCTCGGCCTGCTCCATGGCCGCCGGCGCCCTCGCCGAGGTCCTCGGCGGCTCCCCCGAGCAGGTGGAGAACGCGGCCGAGATCGGCATGGAGCACAACCTGGGCCTGACCTGCGACCCGGTCGGCGGCCTGGTGCAGATCCCCTGCATCGAACGCAACGGCATGGCGGCGGTCAAGGCCGTCACCGCCGCGAAGATGGCGATGCGCGGCGACGGCAACCACCTCGTCTCCCTCGACAAGGTCATCAAGACCATGAAGGAGACCGGCGCGGACATGAGCGTCAAGTACAAGGAGACGGCCCGCGGCGGCCTCGCGGTCAACATCATCGAGTGCTGAG
>NZ_JBEORS010000060.1:0-1327 GCF_040302405.1 Streptomyces sp. NPDC126503 | reverse complement strand
ATTTAATAATGTTAGATCATGTGGTAATGAATGGTTCTGGTAGTGATATTTGCAAGGAAATAAAAGCGAATCCCGTTACAAACAACATTCCTGTTATATTATTATCCACTGCGGTGGGACTGCAACAAATTACAGAAGATGCCTGTGCAGATGGTTTTATAGAAAAGCCTTTTGATATTGACTATTTAGGGGAGCTCATTACCGATCACCTACACAGATTAGCGTAGATCAGCTTAGCCTAAATTTCTAATTTTCTTTTTTAGGTAGTACACCTTTTTTCTGATACGCTCCAACGATATAGGCCGTTGATTTTTCAATGGATGCTTTGCCTTGTCGAATTTTTGCATTCAGATCCTCAATAAACGCTATAAACTTGGTATAACCATCTTTTACAATCAATTCGGAATATTCCTTACTTAATCCATATGCCATAACGTTGCGCACATCTTTCTGAAAATCAATGTCCTTTTGGAAATCAATCTCTAATTGATCAGGTTTGTTTTTTGAACTGTTTACAAATATTTGAATGAACTCGAAAGAACGTCCTTTTTTATAAAGTTCATAATCAAAATGTATGTCCGTATGCTCGTTTATTTGCTTTTTTGCAATGTCCAATACTTTTGTTTTAAAACCTGTTATCTCCGCATATTGTTCATTTCCCTTTTTATCGACCAGCCCAAGCATTTTCTTTAATTCGGTTATAGGTATAGGACGAGGAAATTTTCCAACAGTGCGCCATTGGCATGCTAACATGTAAAGTCTTTTAGCATAACTGGAAGAGCAATCAAGGACGGACTTAAGCTGAAAATGGGTAAAGTTATTTTTGAGGTCGAAAAAATACGGCAGGGATATTTCAGAAAGTTTGACCTCAATAGTCCTTGTTCCCTTTAGATACTTAAAGTACTGAAACAAGACGAATTGTGTATAACCATCCTCTGAATCAACTTCAAACATTCGTGTAAGTAAGCCCTCCGTGCTTTCAGTCAGTTGGGAAATGTTCCATTTGCGACCAGTGATCAATTCAATGTCGGTAACATGGATTTTATAAGCAGTTTCATTCTCTTTTAGTGAAGCTAACACCATAAACATGATATCCAACTGGCAAGCTGTAAAATCATAACGGCCGGAAGTAAGCGCATTATGCTGTTTATAGAGGACTTCTCCTACTTTATTTGCGTCCTGTTCGGTTATAATCCCTAAATCCTTCATATTTAATATAAATTTTATCAAATATACTTAAAAAGTACTAATTAAAAGAACTGTTCTTTTAATTAAGTCTTTGAATGTTATAAAAGGTTCGTTTAATGTTATAAAAGGTTCGTTTAAT
>NZ_JBEORS010000059.1:0-1908 GCF_040302405.1 Streptomyces sp. NPDC126503 | reverse complement strand
CATCCGATACCGCCGGTACCCGTTCGCACCGCGCTCCGCGGCGGGGAGCACACCGAGTCGCTCGAGGTCGCGCACCTGCTGCGTCGAGTAGCCGATCTCGCTTGTTCGCAGCGTTGGATCGCTCAGCAATACGAAGAAGGACCACGTGCGAACGTGGTCCTTGTTCGTATTGCTGGTCAGCGGCGACGTGTCGACGTTCAGCCGAAACGAATTGCCTCGCTCGACTTCCACCGATGCGGACTCGAGTGCGTGGACGAGCGTGTTGTTCGAGAGCAGTCGTCGTTCGTAGTCCGAGATGACGGTGACGGGTTCGAGGGTGACGGGCCAGCTCGCGGTTCAGTGCAGCGATTGCTCACCGCGTCATGAGATCAGACAGTTCTTTAGCCGCACTGGAGCTTGTAATCGCCGGAGCTGAGCTGAGCTGACGCAGCGGTGACATCCTTGGCCCCAGAGGCTTTGAAATACGAGACAACGCGGAACGTGTGCTGCCCGGTCCCATTGCATTTGTACTGGACACTTTTTTGCACCATGTTCCACGTGCCAAAACTCTCGAAGGCTTCAGTAACGGGAACCCAGAGCCACCCGTTATGCATGAAAACGATTGACCTGATGTACGTCTTGGTGACGGCTCCCCAACAACTAGAGATTGCTGGCTTCGCGCCCACTGAACCGGAGGGGAACCCTTGTCCGGATGATCTCTTCCACATTTGTCCCACCGCAAAATGACAATTTCCTACTACCGTCGCTCTCGTGGTCGCACCTGGCGTCGATTCAGGAGCGCCGATGCTCGTGTCCGACCCAAGTGCATCCATCTCCGCGTCCGTCATCACCACCGCATCGGCAGGAAGCGGTGTTCCATCCGGGTAGACGAGGTACTCGTCGGGAACGTCCGCCGAGCTCACCGCTGTGAGTGGCGGGAGGTCGGGCGCGCCGTTCCCTGATGATGCCGCGTAAGCCGGGCTGCCGCCGGCTGCTACGATCCCGAGGATCAATGATCCAGCGAAAATAAAACCGAATTTGTGGTGGTGACGGTGTCTCATCTTTGAATACCTATTTCTAGTCAACTAAAACTTCCGCTAGACACTCGAGCCGCTTGACGCGCGGTAGGGGAGTCGTAGCGTCTACTGCGAATAAAGAGGCCCATCTGTTCCCGCGACCCGATAAGGCACAGAGACGGGGGTAAGCAGAACTGAGAGTCCGCTATCAGCCGCATACTTTTCCTGGAATTCGTACGCGTCGCTTTCGACGTCAAAGACGCCGATGAAACCAGGAGTTTCTTCCAAGTACACGATCCACACCATCATAAATGAAATGTATCACTTTCGACCTGGTGGCCGTCCTCGGCTATCAGCGCCTTCGCCCCGCGTGACGATACTGTCAAGAACTTCTTCGTCATGAGCTATCTCCCTGAGTAACTGGAAGCTATAGCTTCGCCCACCCGCAAGCTCCGTGTCTGTAGGACGTTCGGCCGACAGACAAAGCCCTGCCAACCGACTAAGGTCTCTTGGCTGCTCCGTCCATCGATCGAAGCCAGCCTGATGCACTCGGCACACTGACTTCGTCCGACCCCGCAGCGTCCGACTGGAGTGAGTCCGCGATCACGGTGTCGATGGGAGCAGTCAGCCACGCGCGTGATCATGTCGCGAGCCCGTGGCCGCTGGCTAATCTGACATCAGCGCTCGGACGTGAAGGATGGTCCGTCCGATCCGGCCCCCGCGAGGTGTTCCGTCAGTAGGGCGTGCAGATGGCCCGCCGCCGCGAGAAGCGTGACGCTGCGGCGCGTGAGGTCGCCCAATCGCTCCGTGAGGATGCGCTGCACCTGCGCGGTGTCACCGTGCGCGCGCACCTCGTCGATGATCCGCGAAACGGCGGGGATGCCGTAGCCGCCCGAACGCAGGGCGGCGGCGA
>NZ_JBEORS010000058.1:0-2009 GCF_040302405.1 Streptomyces sp. NPDC126503 | reverse complement strand
CTGACAGTCAGACCTTTACAAGGGAGTAAAATAGGAAAGTATTTAAAATAATTAAAAAGAACTGTTGTCCCTCAAACGCCGGGTATTTAAGGCAAAAAAGACCGGATTTCTCTTCTTTTTGAAGCTGAAGGGGTCGACGAAAAAAAAACAAAAAAACAAAAAAAAGAAAGAGGGTCGCCGGGGGGCGGGCCGGCCTCAAATAAGACGATATAAGACGTTTATTTTTTTTTCTGCCGTATTACCCGTCTTTTCAATAAAAATCAAACTGACAGTCTTATTTGGGGTAAAAAATGAGGTTAATTGCCCCCCACACATAACGGCTTATCTCCTTCGGCAGATTTGCGGTTTAGGGAAAAAAGATCTGGGAAAAGGAAAAAAGAAAGGAAGAGAAAAAAAGAGGCGCAAATTTATTCGCTGTTTAATCCAGCTATAAAATTACGGTTCATGTAAAAATCCTTTAAAACTCCTATATTGTCGTTTCAAAGGTTGGACGCTTTATTTGGCAAGCAGTGTTTTGAGGGACTGCGTCCTTTCTCAAAACGCTTGTTTCCGGCAACGGTTGCACCGAAGCCAGAAAGCAAAAAGGAAGAAAGAAAGATGATAGCAAAAGTAAAAATGAACTCCAGCATCAGCGCTACGATCAGCTACTGCTGCCGGAGCGACAAGGATGCCACAGTGATTGCCTGCAATGGCACCACGAGCCAAGTGGACCGCGAGCTTCTGATCAAGCAGTTTCAGGCGCAGGCCGATCAACGTCCAGAACTTAAAAATAAAATTATGCAGATCATCATTTCCCATTCTCCGGAAGACACGGCCAAGCTGGCCGGAAAGAAGGAAGATGAAATTTTACAGGATTACATCCAAAGGCTTGCAAAAGGGAAGGGGAAGAATGCAGGTTTAGACCTTACTCAAACCCAATTTGTGGCTATCAGGCATGCAGAAAAAGGGCACATTCATTACCACTTACTTGCCAATATGGTAGACAACCAGGGGGAGCGGTTAAAAGACAACAATATTGGCTATAAGGCCAAAGGGGCAAGTATTGATATCACCAAACAGCATGGCCTGACAAGGGCGATATCGAAAGAACTTAAGCAGGAGTTGGAGATGGAAATAAAAGCACCGGAGCAAACACAGCGCAAAGGTTTTAGCATGGGCAGATAATGGAAAAAGAACCAAAAACGACAGGGAGAAAGGTTTTAGACCCTACCGAAAAGCGGACTAAACAGGTGAAAATTATGCTAACTGAGAAAGAATACGACGAGTTCAGGGAAAAAGCATTTAAAAGCCGGCAGAGCGTTGCAGAGGTCATGCGGGAGCTTGCTAAAGGAAAAGACATAAAAGAGGCCATGACAGCAGAAAAAGCCGCTTTATTACGGGATATCTCCCGAGTAGGGAACAACATTAACCAGATCGCCCAGCTTTGCCGGAAAGAAGGAGTGTTGGCCTATGCCGCCAAAATTGAAGGAATGATAAAATATTTAAACGAGAAAATATATGAGTGAGATACTGAATGAGGCACTTTTAAGCGAAATAAAACGGCTTAAGGCGATCAATATTGAAGGATTAGGCGCAAGTGTCCAAAGACTGGAAGACTCCACTAAAGAAGCCAAAAACCTACACCATGCAGTTAACGAAAACATTGTTAAACTGGGGGGAATGATTGAAAAAGTAAATGTTCCTGCAGAGATAAAATTGACCAGGCATTTAACCATTGGAGCAAAGGATAAATATTTCGGTGCCCTTATTATTTCTTCCCTTGTGTTTCTTCTAATAGGTGCAGCAGGGGTGATTTATGGGGTTAAAAAGGAAAATAAATTAGAGAAAGCAGAGCAAACCATAAGCAACCAAGCGACTTTTATCCAGTGGATGAGAAAGGAAAAAGGAGGTGAAAACATGTATCAAAAGTACCTTCAAGAGCTGAACAAGAAGTAAAAGGAGGGTAAATTAACGAAGGGGGGTACAACGAAATGATTTCAGTACATTTGACACGTTCTGCCATACACAAC
>NZ_JBEORS010000057.1:0-2030 GCF_040302405.1 Streptomyces sp. NPDC126503 | reverse complement strand
GGCCGAGTGCGGCCCCCGTACCAGCCAGGCGCGACTCGGACCCGACCACACCTGACCGAGGAAGTCGGCGAGCGGCCGGCCGTCCTCGGTCTTCCGGGCGGGGCACCGGACCGGCGGCGCCGCGTCAGCGCGCGCCGATCTCCTCCGTCAGCTGCGGCAGCACCTCGAAGAGGTCACCGACGACGCCGTAGTCGACCAGGTCGAAGATCGGGGCCTCCGGGTCCTTGTTGACCGCGACGATCGTCTTGGAGGTCTGCATGCCGGCCCGGTGCTGGATCGCGCCGGAGATGCCCGCCGCGACGTAGAGCTGCGGCGAGACCTGCTTGCCGGTCTGGCCCACCTGGTTGGAGTGCGGGTACCAGCCCGCGTCCACCGCGGCGCGGGAGGCGCCGACGGCCGCGCCGAGGGAGTCGGCCAGCTTCTCCACGACGCCGAAGCCCTCGGCGGCGCCGACGCCGCGGCCGCCGGAGACCACGATCGCGGACTCGGTCAGCTCGGGGCGGCCGCTGGAGACGCGCGGCGTGCGCGACACCACCCTGGCGGCGTTGCCGGTGAAGGCGACGGTGACGTTCTCGACCGTGCCGGCGGCCGGGGCGGCCTCCGGGGCGGCGGAGTTCGGCTTGACGGTGATGACCGGGACGCCGTGCGAGACCGTCGACCTCACCTGGTACGAGGCGGCGAAGACGGACTGCGTGGCGACCGGGCCCTTCTCGCCGGCCTCCAGCTCGACCGCGTCGGTGATGAGGCCGGAGCCGAGGCGGAGCGCGACCCGGGCCGCGATCTCCTTGCCCTCGCCGGAGGAGGTCACCAGGACGGCGGCCACCTCCTTCTCCTTCGCGATCTGGGTGAGCGCGTCGACCTTCGGCACGACGAGCTGCTCGGTGAACTCGGCCCCGTCCGCGACGTACACGGTGGCCGCGCCGTACTCCCCGGCCGTGGCGGCGATCGACGCCGCGGCCTCGCCCGCGCCGAGCACGACGGCGGTGGGCTCGCCCAGCCGGCGGGCCAGGGTGAGGAGTTCGAGGGCCGGCTTGCGGACCGCACCGTCGGCGTGGTCCACGAGAACCAGGATCTCAGCCATGATTCGTTGCTCCTGAGTGGTGTCTGGCTGACGGTCGGTCAGATGAACTTCTGGGCCGCGAGGAAGGCGGCGAGCTGCTTGCCGCCGTCGCCCTCGTCGGTGACGATCGTGCCCTGCGTACGGGCCGGGCGCGCCGCGACCGAGTCCACCAGGGTCCAGGAACCGGCCAGGCCCACCTCGGCCTCGTCGATGTCCAGGTCGTCGAGCTCCAGCTCCTCGACGGGCTTCTTCTTGGCGGCCATGATCCCCTTGAAGGAGGGGTAACGGGCCTCGCCGGACTGGTCGGTGACCGAGACGACGGCCGGCAGCGGAGCCTCCAGGAGCTCGGTGGCGGCGTCGCCGTCCCGCCGGCCCTTGACGAGGCCGCCCTCGACCGAGACCTCGGAGAGCAGGGTGATCTGCGGGAGGCTCAGACGCTCGGCGAGCAGCGCGGGCAGCACGCCCATCGTGCCGTCGGTGGAGGCCATGCCGCAGACGACCAGGTCGAAGCCGGTCTTCTCCAGGGCCTTGGCCAGGACGGCGGAGGTCGCCATGACGTCGGAGCCGTGGATGGCCTCGTCGTTGACGTGCACGGCCTTGTCGGCGCCCATGGACAGCGCCTTGCGCAGCGCGTCCTTGGCGTCGTCGGGGCCGACGGTGACGACGGTGACCTCGGCGTCGTCCGCCTCTTCGGAGATGCGCAGGGCCTGCTCGACCGCGTACTCGTCGAGCTCCGAGAGCAGCCCGTCGACCTCGTCGCGGTCCACGGTCAGGTCGTCGGCGAAACCGCGGTCGCCGGTCGCGTCGGGGACGTACTTCACACAGACAGCGATCTTCAGGGTCACGGCCTGTCTCCTTCCAGAGGTCGTGGGTGCTACGGGAGGTTGCGGGCCATCACGATGCGCTGAACCTGGTTGGTGCCCTCGTAGATCTGGGTGATCTTGGCGTCGCGCATCATGCGCTCGACGGG
>NZ_JBEORS010000056.1:0-2574 GCF_040302405.1 Streptomyces sp. NPDC126503 | reverse complement strand
GTCGAAGGCCTCTTCGAAGTGGTCCGGGCGGCCGCGCTGCCCGGGCGCGACGGCGGCCCGCTCGCCGGCGGCCCCCAGGCGCCCGGCCGGCAGCAGCCGCAGAACGCCCAGGCGGACCGTCCCGGTCAGGCCACCCAGGCGCCTCAGGCCCCGCAGACCCCCCAGGGCCAGGAGCCGCGGCGTCCGGGCCCGGGCACCGGCGGCCTCATCGGCGGCGCGGCCAGCGCCATCCCCTCGCGTACGGACGTGTGGGGCGGCGTCCCGCCGCAGACCCCGCAGGCCCCCCAGGCCCCGCAGCCCCAGGCTTCGGCCCCCCAGCAGCAGGCCCCGCAGGCTCCGCGGCCCGCCGCGCAGGACGGCCGTCAGGGCTTCCCGCGGGCCGAGCTGCCCGGCGGCGACCCGCAGCAGCAGCGCCCGCAGGCCGCGAGCTGGGGCAGCGACCCGGCGCAGCAGCCGGTGCGGCGCCCGCAGCAGAACATGTCCCCGCTGGACGCCCCGCGCGGCCACGAGGACCCGGAGGCCACGGGCCGCTTCCCGACCCCGGCGGCTCCGCAGGGCCCCGGCTCCACCGGCCAGTTCCCGCGCCCCGACTTCGGCGCCCCGCAGGCCCCGCAGGCCGGGCAGCAGCAGGACCCGCAGGGCTACCAGGCGGGCGGGCAGGACCCGGCGTCGACGGCGCAGTTCCCGCGCCCCGACTTCGGTGCCCCGCAGCAGCCGGCCGAGCCCCGCGGCTACCAGGGCGGGCAGGGTTACGCACCGCAGGCACCGCAGGCTCCGGCTCCGCGCCGGCGAGCGGCCGGAGGCGACTTCGGTGCGCCGCAGGACGCCCGGGACCCGCAGCAGCCCCAGCAGCCCCAGCAGGCTCAGCTCCAGCAGCCCCGCCGGCCCGAGGCGCTGCCTCCGGCGCCCGGCGCGGGCGACGGCCGTACCCCGCTGTACGACACGCTGGAGACCAACTGGTACCAGGACCAGGCGCAGCAGCAGGCGCCCGGGCGGACCGACGGCCGGGGCGCCGACCTCGACCGCACCATGCAGAACCCGGTCGTACCGCAGTCGTCCGCTCCGGCGGCGCCGCGGCAGACCGGTGGTCCGGGCGCCGGTGACGGCGGCCGGCAGAACGGCGGGGCCGCCTGGCGGTCCTCGCCCAACGACGAGTTGGTGCGCCAGGCCGAGCGGGTGCGCAAGCCCGCGGCCGGCGGCGTCACCACCTCCGGCCTTCCGCGCCGTGTGCCGAAGGCCAACCTCGTACCCGGGACCGCACAGGAGCAGGCCCACACGGCCGGCCCCCAGGTCTCGCGTGCACCCGACGACGTCCGCGGCAGGCTCACCAATCTGCGCCGCGGCATCCAGCAGGGCCGACAGGCGGGCAACTCGACCACGGGTAGCTTCCCCCTCGGCCCGAACCACCAGCAGGAGCGTTAGTTGAGCGCGATGAGCCAGGCGGCGCAGAATCTGAACTGGTTGATCACCAACTTCGTGGACAACACCCCAGGGGTGTCCCACACAGTGGTGGTCTCCGCCGACGGACTTCTGCTGGCGATGTCCGAAGGATTCCCCCGCGACCGTGCCGACCAGCTGGCGGCGGTCGCCTCCGGACTGACCTCGCTGACCGCGGGGGCGTCCCGGATCTTCGAGGGCGGTCCTGTCGCACAGACCGTGGTGGAGATGGAGCGCGGCTTCCTCTTCCTGATGTCCGTCTCCGACGGCTCCTCGCTGGCCGTGCTCGCCCACCCCGAGTGCGACATCGGCCTCGTGGGCTACGAGATGGCGCTGCTGGTCGACCGGGCCGGCAGCGTGCTCACCCCGGATCTCCGCGCGGAGCTCCAGGGCAGCCTCCTGCACTGACGGGGCGTCCCCCCGGATCCGGGGGGACTACCCGCGCGGCCCCCACCCGCGCAACCGCACCGAACCGCTCGACGACAGGGTGGTACGCCCCTCCGTACCTCCCTCGGCACCGTTCACCGTCCGGCCGCCCCACCCGGCCCCCCACCGGCCCCATCAGACGGCAGCAGTCACGCCGTCACGCCCGGAGGATCCATGACCCCGCCCCCCGTCTCTCACGATCCGTACGGCGGTTCGTCCCTGGACGATCCGTACGGCCATGAGGGCGACCAGCCGCTGGTACGTCCGTACGCGATGACCGGCGGCCGGACCCGGCCGCGTTACCAGCTCGCCATCGAGGCGCTGGTGTCGACCACGGCCGACCCCGCGCACCTCGCCACGCTGCTCCCCGAGCACCAGCGGATCTGCCACCTGTGCCGGGAGGTCAAGTCGGTGGCGGAGGTGTCGGCCCTGCTGTCGATGCCGCTCGGTGTGGCCCGGATCCTCGTCGCCGACCTGGCGGAGGCGGGCATGGTGGCGATCCACCAGCCGGGCAACGGAGAGGCCGGCGGAACGCCGGACGTGACACTGCTCGAAAGGGTGCTCAGTGGACTTCGCAAGATCTAGCGGCGACGCCTCCGGCCCGCAGACCCGGTCGACCACCAGCGCGAAGATCGTGGTGGCGGGTGGCTTCGGCGTGGGCAAGACCACGTTCGTCGGCGCCGTCTCGGAGATCAACCCGCTGCGTACCGA
>NZ_JBEORS010000055.1:0-4282 GCF_040302405.1 Streptomyces sp. NPDC126503 | reverse complement strand
GCCGGCCCACCCCGGGTGGCATGCCGCGCCCGCAGGCTCCCCGTCCGGGCGGCGCGCCCGGCGGTAACCGCCCGAACCCGGGCATGATGCCGCAGCGTCCCGCGGCCGGCCCGCGTCCGGGCCCCGGCGGCCGTGGCCCGGGTGGCCCCGGCGGTCGTCCCGGTGGTCCCGGCGGCGGCGGTGGCGGTCGTCCCGGCTTCGCCGGCCGTCCGGCCGGTCCCGGTGGTGGCGGCGGCGGCTTCGCCGGCCGTCCCGGTGGTCCCGGTGGCGGCGGTGGCCGTCCGGGTGGTCCCGGTGGCGGTGGCGGCGGCTTCGGCGGTCGTCCCGGCTTCGGTGGCCGTCCCGGTGGTCCCGGTGGCCGTGGTGGCACGCAGGGCGCCTTCGGCCGTCCCGGCGGTCCCGCGCGTCGCGGTCGCAAGTCGAAGCGGCAGAGGCGCCAGGAGTACGAGGCCATGCAGGCCCCGTCCGTGGGCGGCGTGATGCTGCCTCGCGGCGGCGGCGAGACCATTCGCCTGTCGCGCGGTGCGTCCCTCACCGACTTCGCGGAGAAGATCAACGCCAACCCGGCGTCGCTCGTCGCGGTCATGATGAACCTCGGCGAGATGGTCACGGCCACGCAGTCCGTCTCCGACGAGACGCTGCAGCTCCTCGGCGACGAGATGAACTACCAGGTTCAGATCGTCTCGCCGGAGGAGGAGGACCGTGAGCTGCTCGAGTCCTTCGACATCGAGTTCGGCGAGGACGAGGGCGGCGAAGAGGCCCTGGTCTCCCGTCCGCCGGTCGTGACCGTCATGGGTCACGTCGACCACGGTAAGACCCGTCTCCTCGACGCCATCCGCAAGACGAACGTCGTCGCGGGCGAGGCCGGTGGCATCACCCAGCACATCGGTGCCTACCAGGTCACGACCCAGGTCAACGACGAGGACCGGGCCATCACCTTCATCGACACCCCGGGTCACGAGGCGTTCACCGCCATGCGTGCCCGTGGTGCGAAGTCGACCGACATCGCGATCCTCGTGGTGGCGGCCAACGACGGTGTGATGCCCCAGACGATCGAGGCGCTCAACCACGCCAAGGCGGCCGACGTGCCGATCGTGGTCGCGGTGAACAAGATCGACGTCGAGGGCGCGGACCCGACCAAGGTCCGCGGTCAGCTGACCGAGTTCGGTCTGGTGGCCGAGGAGTACGGCGGCGACACCATGTTCGTCGACATCTCCGCCAAGCAGGGCCTCAACATCGACGCCCTCCTGGAGGCCGTGGTCCTCACCGCGGACGCCTCGCTCGACCTGCGGGCCAACCCGAACCAGGACGCGCAGGGCATCGCGATCGAGTCCCACCTCGACCGCGGCCGCGGTGCCGTCTCGACGGTCCTGGTCCAGCGCGGAACGCTGCGCATCGGCGACACCATGGTCGTCGGCGACGCGTACGGCCGCGTCCGGGCCATGCTCGACGACAAGGGCAACAACGTCGAGGAGGCGACCCCGTCGACTCCGGTCCTGGTCCTGGGTCTCACCAACGTCCCGGGTGCCGGCGACAACTTCCTCGTCGTCGACGAGGACCGCACGGCCCGCCAGATCGCCGAGAAGCGCGCCGCGCGTGAGCGCAACGCCGCCTTCGCCAAGCGCGTCCGCCGGGTGTCCCTCGAGGACCTCGACAAGGTGCTCAAGGCCGGTCAGATCCAGGAACTCAACCTCATCATCAAGGGCGACGCGTCCGGTGCGGTCGAGGCTCTCGAGTCCTCGCTGCTCCAGCTCGACGTCGGTGAAGAGGTCGACATCCGCGTCCTGCACCGCGGTGTGGGTGCGGTCACCGAGTCCGACATCGACCTGGCCATGGGCTCCGACGCCATCGTCATCGGCTACAACGTCCGCGCGGCCGGCCGTGCCGCGCAGATGGCGGAGCGCGAGGGCGTCGACGTCCGGTACTACTCGGTCATCTACCAGGCGATCGAGGAGATCGAGGCGGCGCTCAAGGGCCTCCTCAAGCCGGAGTACGAAGAGGTCGAGCTCGGTACGGCGGAGATCCGCGAGGTCTTCCGCTCGTCCAAGCTGGGCAACATCGCCGGTGTCCTCATCCGCTCGGGCGAGGTCAAGCGCAACACCAAGGCGCGCCTCATCCGCGACGGCAAGGTCGTGGCGGAGAACCTCAACATCGAGGGCCTGCGTCGCTTCAAGGACGACGTCACCGAGATCCGCGAGGGCTTCGAGGGTGGTATCAACCTCGGAAACTTCAACGACATCAAGGTGGACGACGTCATCGCGACGTACGAGATGCGCGAGAAGCCGCGCGCCTGACGCACAGCGGTGAGCCGGGGCCGGTCGGCGGAGATTATTTCCGTCGATCGGCCCCGGCCGTTGCGTGTACGGTTTCAGGTGTCCTCGCCGAGCGGTCGGCGGGGCCACTGACCCCGAACCGGCGGGACATCCGGACACACATGTATGTGGGGACCCTGTCCTTCGACCTGCTCCTCGGCGACGTCCACTCGCTGAAGGAGAAACGCTCCGTCGTCCGGCCCATCGTCGCCGAGCTCCAGCGCAAGTTCTCCGTGAGCGCGGCCGAGGTGGGCGACCAGGACCTCCATCGCAGAGCCCGGCTGGGGGTCGCGCTGGTGGCCGGGGACCCGGGGTTCGTGTCGGACGTGCTCGACCGCTGCGAGCGGCTCGTCGCCGCCCGGCCCGAGGTGGAGCTGCTGTCGGTGCGACGCAGGTTCCACACTGATGAAGACTGATTGAGCAAGGCAAAGAAGGAGACGGACCAGTGGCCGACAACGCGCGGGCGAAGAAACTGGCGGACCTCATCCGGGAGGTGGTCGCGGAGAAGCTCCAGCGCGGTGTCAAGGACCCGCGCCTGGGCACGCACGTGACGATCACGGACACCCGTGTCACCGGTGACCTGCGGGAGGCCACGGTCTTCTACACGGTCTACGGCGACGAGGAGGACCGGGCCAGCGCCGCCGCGGGCCTGGAGAGCGCCAAGGGCGTCCTCCGTTCGGCGGTGGGCCGGGCGGCGGGAACCAAGTTCACCCCGACGCTCACCTTCGTGGCCGACGCCCTCCCGGAGAACGCCCGGACCATCGAGGACCTTCTCGACAAGGCGCGGGCCTCGGACGCCCAGGTGCGCCAGGCCTCCTCGGGCGCCACCTTCGCCGGTGACGCCGACCCGTACAAGAAGCAGGACGAGGACGAAGCCGCCGAATGAGCACCGCAGACAGGACCCCCCCGGCCACGGCCGGGAGGGGTCCCCTCGACGGCCTCGTCATCGTCGACAAGCCGTCGGGCTTCACCTCGCACGACGTCGTGGCCAAGATGCGCGGGATCGCCAGGACCCGTCGCGTCGGCCACGCCGGCACGCTCGACCCCATGGCCACGGGCGTCCTCGTCCTCGGCGTGGAGCGGGCGACCAAGCTGCTCGGTCACCTCGCGCTGACCGAGAAGGAGTACCTGGGCACCATCCGCCTGGGCCAGACCACCGTCACCGACGACGCCGAGGGCGAGATCACGGCGTCGGTCGACGCGTCGAAGGTCACCCGCGAGCAGATCGACGCGGGCGTGGCCGAGCTCACCGGCGACATCATGCAGGTGCCGTCGAAGGTCTCCGCGATCAAGATCGACGGCAAGCGGTCCTACGCGCGCGTGCGCGGCGGCGAGGAGTTCGAGATCCCGGCCCGTCCGGTCACCGTCTCCTCCTTCCGGGTGTACGACGTCCGCGAGGACACCGCCGAGGACGGCACCCCCGTCGTCGACCTCGTGGTCTCGGTGGTCTGCTCCTCCGGTACGTACATCCGGGCACTGGCCCGGGACCTCGGCGCCGGACTCGGCGTGGGCGGCCACCTCACCGCCCTGCGCCGCACCCGGGTCGGCCCGTACAAGCTGGACTCGGCCCGGACGCTCGACCAGCTCCAGGAGGAGCTCACGGTCATGCCGGTCGCCGAGGCCGCCGAGGCGGCCTTCCCGCGCTGGGACGTGGACGAGAAGCGGGCCCGGCTGCTCCTGAACGGGGTCCGCCTGGAGATGCCCGCCTACCCGAAGGGACCGGTCGCGGTCTTCGGGCCGGGCGGGACGCTGCTCGCGCTCGTCGAGGACCAGCGGGGCAAGGCCAAGAGCCTCGCCGTCTTCGGCTGAGCCGGCCGGGCCCGCGGCCCGGACACGGCGCTCACGGTGGGGGGGGGCCGCCCCGGCCCCCCCCCCCCCCCCCTGCCGGCACACTACGGGGGCGAAGATGACAGAGACGTCACCCGATAGAACACGGACGGGGGGCACGCGGACTGAACAGAAGCGGAGAG
>NZ_JBEORS010000054.1:0-5035 GCF_040302405.1 Streptomyces sp. NPDC126503 | reverse complement strand
CCCGACACCCCCATCATCACCACCGACGCCCGCCACCGGGCCGACGCCAAGAGCGCGCTCATCACCCTCGTCGAGCACGCCCTCATGGCCCGGCTCAAGTAGGAATCCGGCCACGGCACTTGTCCCGCGGCGCCGCACGCGGCGGTCTGTGTCCTTCGACACGGCCGTCCGCGTGTTCATAACATTTCGACAGAGAATTGGGGTGCCTCGGACACCCGACGCATCCGATCGGTGCCGCTGTGCTCACATGAGCCCCGCCATTTGGCGGGGCTCGTTCTTTATGCCCGTTTTATCTGCGGTCTGCGCCACGGCCGGAAGCCGCAGCCGACTGTTTGGTAGGGACCGCCTTCACGTGCTGCAATTCATGAACTCCCGAGTAGTACGGCCCTGAACGAAACACCGGCACAACGTAGGTGCCGACGCCGAGAGGTTGTTGGTCGAGTGAGGCGAAGCAAGGAAAGCTCCGCGGAGCAGGAGACGCGGGGCAACTTCACCCCGCCGTCGCGCACAGCGGTGTCGCCCGCGGACGTACCCGTGACGCCGCCACCGGCCTCCCGGGGCAGCTCCAGCAAGCTGTCGCCGCGCAACTGGCGGGTACCCACCCGACTGAACGCGATCCTCCTCATACCCGTGCTCGTCGGCCTCGTCATGGGCGGCTTCCAGGTCAAGAGCTCGATCGACACCTGGCAGGAGGCGCAGGACGCCGAGAAGACGGCGCTCATCGTGCGCGCCGCCTCGGAGTACAGCACCGCCCTCCTCGACGAGCGCGACCTCACCGCCGCCCCGCTGCTCGCCGGCGACCGCGACCACGAGGCCGTGACGCAGGCGCGGGCCGCCACCGACGCCGCCCGCGTGAAGTTCGACGAGGCCGTCCGGAACATGCCGTCGGGCCAGGGCCTGGAGCGCCGGCTGCGCCTGTTCAAGGACGAGGAGCCCAACCTCGAGCAGCTGCGGAAGACGGCCTACTCGGCCGGTCTCGACCCGGTGAACACGCAGCTCGGCTACACGGGCGTGCAGCACTACCTGATGGAGTTCTCCAACGAGCTCGGCCTGGGCACCGGCAACATCACCAGCTACGGCCGTACCGTCTACGCGATCCAGCTCGCCAAGGCCGCCGAGTCGCTCCAGCGCTCCATCGGCACCCACCTGCTGGTGCGGCCGAGCGAGAAGGAGCCGGTCTTCGCCCAGCAGTCCGTGGCGTTCAACTCGTACAACTACCTGGAGCAGATCGCCCTCGGCGAGTACAACTCCGGCGGCACCGCCGAGGACGTGCAGCGGCTGCAGGAGGTCATGAAGGCCAAGGCCGCCGCGGGCGCGGAGAAGATGCGCTCCGCCGGCGTCGAGCTCCCGAAGGGCAAGGACGGTTCGGTCTACACCGGTGCCGCCTCGGCCATCGGCAGCGCCAAGAACCCCGCGGCCCTGAAGGCCCTCGCCGCGAAGGGCATCACGCCGCAGACCTGGATGGCGGTCGCGACCGCCAAGTTCGACGGCTACAGCGAGGTCGAGAAGGAACTCGTCGACAAGGCCGTGACCGAGGCCGCCGAGATCTCCTCCGACGCCCAGCGGGACGCCTGGGTCAACGGTGGCATCGTCGTCGTCGCCCTGCTCACCGCCTTCATCCTGGCCGGGATGATGGCCCGCCAGATGAGCCGCTCGATGCGCGAGCTGCGCACCGCCGCCTTCGGCATCGCCGAGCAGCGCCTGCCGATGCTCGTCGACCAGCTGTCGCGGACCGACCCGGGCCGGGTGGACACCCGGGTGCAGCCCATCCCGATCGACTCCCAGGACGAGATCGGCGAGGTCGCCCGCGCCTTCGACCAGGTGCACCGCGAGGCCGTCCGGCTCGCCGCCGAGCAGGCCATGCTGCGGGGCAACGTCAACGCGATCTTCACCAACCTCTCGCGCCGCAACCAGTCCCTCATCGAGGGCCAGCTGACCCTCATCACGGACCTGGAGAACAACGAGGCCGACCCGGACCAGCTGGAGAACCTCTTCAAGCTGGACCACCTCGCGACCCGCATGCGCCGCAACGGCGAGAACCTCCTCGTCCTCGCGGGCGAGGAGCCGGGCCGCCGCTGGGACCAGCCCGTCCCGCTCGTGGACGTGCTGCGCGCCGCCTCCTCCGAGGTGGAGCAGTACGAGCGCATCGAGATCGCCGGCGTCCCGGAGGCCGAGATCCACGGCCAGGCCGTGACCGACCTCGTGCACCTGCTGGCCGAGCTCCTGGAGAACGCGACCACGTTCTCCTCTCCGCAGACCAAGGTCCGCGTCACCGCGACCCGTCTCCCCGACGGCCGCGTGATGGTCGAGATCCACGACAAGGGCATCGGCCTGACCGCCGAGGACTTCGCGGACATCAACCACAAGCTGGCCAACCCGCCGACGGTGGACGTCGCCGTCGCGCAGCGCATGGGCCTCTTCGTGGTCGGCCGGCTGGCCGACCGGCACGGCATCCGCGTCCAGCTCCGCCCCTCGGGCGAGCAGGCCGGTACGACCTCGCTGGTCATGTTGCCGGACGCGATCACGCACGGTGGCGGTGGCGAGCAGCCGGTCCAGGACGACTTCACCGTCTCCCAGATCATTCCGCAGCAGAACGCCTTCGACGCCGCCCCGCCGCAGCCGATGCGGACCGCCGCCGAGCTGGGCTTCGACGACTCGCGCTACGAGCAGCGGGACGACAACCGCCAGCTGGACCCGGTCAACCGCTCGCTGCAGCGCGAGGAGCGGCGCGCCGCCCTGGAGGCGCAGGCGCAGGGCGGTGACCGTCCCCTGTTCCAGGACGAGGCGGACCACTCGGCCCGGGAGTACGAGCAGGGCCAGGGCCAGGAGTACGGCGGCCAGGAGTACGAGCAGTACGGCCAGGAGTACTCGAACGCCGAGTACGGCCAGGCGCAGGAGTACGGGAACGGCTACCCCCAGCAGCAGGACGGCTACGGCTTCCCGGCGCAGCAGGGCTACGAGGGGTACGAGCAGCAGCCCGCCGACGGCTACTCTCAGGGCGGCTATGCGGAGGGCTCGTACGAGACCTCGGGCATCGAACAGCAGCAGTACGGCAACACGTTCGATCCCCACGCCCACCAGGGAGAGTGGCAGGATCCGAACGCGTACCAGGGCGGCTACCAGCAGGAGTACGGAGCGGAAGCGGAATCTGCTCCGAGCGCTCCCGAACAGCCCGCCGACCGCGTAGGCTTCGACCGTCCGGGAACGGCCCCGAGTCCCGCCCCGGACGCCGGCCACGCGCTGACGGACGCCGGTCTGCCGCGCCGTGGCAGCTCCGGCCCGCAGGCGCCGCCGGCACAGCGGTCCGCCCGGCCGGAGCAGTCCGCTCCGCCGGCGGCGCAGCAGGCGGCCGAGCGGTCGGACGAGGCCGAAGGCCCCGACGACTGGCGCTCGGCCAACGACGAGCGCTGGGAGCGGGCCGGCAAGCTCCGTGAGCCGAAGGCGGGCGGGGTCACCTCGTCAGGTCTCCCCCGGCGGGTCCCGAAGGCCAACCTGGTCGAGGGCACGGCGGAGCAGACCCCGCAGGGCGGCCCCCAGGTCTCCCGCGCGCCCGAGGACGTACGGGGCAGGTTGAGCAACCTGCGCCGCGGTGTCCAGCAGGGACGCGGCGCGGGAACGGACACGAACGGATCGGGCCTCGGCCCGGGTAGTACCTACAACCAGGAGCGTTAGTGTGAGCCCGATGAGCCAGGCGGCGCAGAATCTGAACTGGTTGATCACCAACTTCGTGGACAACACCCCCGGGGTGTCCCACACGGTGGTGGTCTCCGCCGACGGACTCCTGCTGGCGATGTCCGAGGGTTTCCCCCGGGACCGCGCCGACCAGCTTGCGGCCGTCGCCTCCGGACTGACCTCGCTGACCGCGGGCGCGTCCCGGATCTTCGAGGGCGGAGCGGTCAACCAGACCGTGGTGGAGATGGAGCGCGGCTTCCTCTTCATCATGTCCATCTCGGACGGCTCCTCGCTGGCCGTCCTCGCCCACCCCGAGGCCGACATCGGTCTGGTGGGTTACGAGATGGCCCTTCTCGTGGACCGCGCAGGAACCGTACTGACCCCTGACCTCCGGGCGGAGCTTCAGGGAAGTCTTCTCAACTAACAGACAGACAGTGCGTTTCTCGTCACCGCACCGTAAGGTGCGGTGGCGCGGTTCCAAGGGACATGGGGCCGCGAGGCAGTCGGAGGAGGAGACGTGGGAACACCCCCGGGCGCGAGCCCCTACAACGGTTTTGACGCGCATCAGGCACCCCTGGGCGACCCGGCGCAGAACCGGTTCAACTTTCCCTCCGCACCGAGCAGACAAGGCGTTTCCCAGCCTTATCAGCAGCCTCAGGCCCCGGCCGCCCCGGCGGGCGCGGCCACCCCGGCGGCCGGCCGGCGTGCCACGGGTGGTGCGGGCGGTTCGGGCGGCCACAACCCGCTCGTCCGTCCGTACGCGATGACCGGCGGCCGGACCCGGCCGCGTTACCAGCTCGCCATCGAGGCGCTGGTGTCGACCACGACCGATCCGTCCCGGCTGCAGGGGCAGTTGCCCGAGCACCAGCGGATCTGCCGGCTGTGCTTCGAGATCAAGTCGGTTGCCGAGATCTCGGCGCTTCTCTCCATCCCCCTCGGCGTTGCCCGGATCCTCGTCGCCGACCTGGCCGAGGCCGGACTCGTCGCCATTCATCAGCCCGGCGGCGACGAGGCCGCCGGCGGCCAGCCAGACGTGACACTGCTCGAAAGGGTGCTCAGTGGACTTCGCAAGCTCTAGCGGCGGCGCGGCCCGTTCAACCACCAGCGCGAAGATCGTGGTGGCGGGTGGCTTCGGCGTGGGCAAGACCACGTTCGTCGGCGCCGTCTCGGAGATCAACCCGCTGCGTACCGAGGCCGTCATGACGTCTGCGTCCGCGGGCATCGACGACCTCACGCACACCGGCGACAAGACGACGACGACTGTCGCCATGGACTTCGGCCGCATCACGCTCGACCAGGACCTCATCCTGTACCTGTTCGGCACCCCCGGCCAGGACCGCTTCTGGTTCATGTGGGACGACCT
>NZ_JBEORS010000053.1:1860-5068 GCF_040302405.1 Streptomyces sp. NPDC126503 | reverse complement strand
CTTCAGAACTAACACAGTGGACGCGAGCAACTGAGGACAAGCCCTCGGCCTATTAGTACCGGTCAGCTCCACCCATTACTGGGCTTCCACATCCGGCCTATCAACCCAGTCGTCTACTGGGAGCCTTACCCTCTCAAGGAGGTGGGAATACTCATCTCGAAGCAGGCTTCCCGCTTAGATGCTTTCAGCGGTTATCCCTCCCGAACGTAGCCAACCAGCCATGCCCTTGGCAGGACAACTGGCACACCAGAGGTTCGTCCGTCCCGGTCCTCTCGTACTAGGGACAGCCCTTCTCAATATTCCTACGCGCACAGCGGATAGGGACCGAACTGTCTCACGACGTTCTAAACCCAGCTCGCGTACCGCTTTAATGGGCGAACAGCCCAACCCTTGGGACCGACTCCAGCCCCAGGATGCGACGAGCCGACATCGAGGTGCCAAACCATCCCGTCGATATGGACTCTTGGGGAAGATCAGCCTGTTATCCCCGGGGTACCTTTTATCCGTTGAGCGACGGCGCTTCCACAAGCCACCGCCGGATCACTAGTCCCGACTTTCGTCCCTGCTCGACCCGTCGGTCTCACAGTCAAGCTCCCTTGTGCACTTACACTCAACACCTGATTGCCAACCAGGCTGAGGGAACCTTTGGGCGCCTCCGTTACCCTTTGGGAGGCAACCGCCCCAGTTAAACTACCCATCAGACACTGTCCCTGATCCGGATCACGGACCCAGGTTAGACATCCAGCACGACCAGAGTGGTATTTCAACGGCGACTCCACAACCACTGGCGTGGCCGCTTCAAAGTCTCCCACCTATCCTACACAAGCCGAACCGAACACCAATATCAAACTGTAGTAAAGGTCCCGGGGTCTTTCCGTCCTGCTGCGCGAAACGAGCATCTTTACTCGTAGTGCAATTTCACCGGGCCTATGGTTGAGACAGTCGAGAAGTCGTTACGCCATTCGTGCAGGTCGGAACTTACCCGACAAGGAATTTCGCTACCTTAGGATGGTTATAGTTACCACCGCCGTTTACTGGCGCTTAAGTTCTCAGCTTCGCAACCCCGAAAGGTCACTAACCGGTCCCCTTAACGTTCCAGCACCGGGCAGGCGTCAGTCCGTATACATCGCCTTACGGCTTCGCACGGACCTGTGTTTTTAGTAAACAGTCGCTTCTCGCTGGTCTCTGCGGCCACCCCCAGCTCACGGAGTAAATCCGATCACCAGTGATGGCCCCCCTTCTCCCGAAGTTACGGGGGCATTTTGCCGAGTTCCTTAACCATAGTTCACCCGAACGCCTCGGTATTCTCTACCTGACCACCTGAGTCGGTTTAGGGTACGGGCCGCCATGAAACTCGCTAGAGGCTTTTCTCGACAGCATAGGATCATCCACTTCACCACAATCGGCTCGGCATCAGGTCTCAGGCTATGTGCTGTCCGGATTTGCCTAGACAGCGCCCTACACCCTTACCCCGGGACAACCACCGCCCGGGCTGGACTACCTTCCTGCGTCACCCCATCGCTTACCTACTACCACCTTGGTTCGCCGGCTCCACCACTTTCCTTTCCCCGAAGGGTCCGGAACGGCTTCACGGGCTTAGCATCAATGGGCTCGATATTGGGCGTTTCAAAGCGGGTACCGGAATATCAACCGGTTGTCCATCGACTACGCCTGTCGGCCTCGCCTTAGGTCCCGACTTACCCTGGGCAGATCAGCTTGACCCAGGAACCCTTAGTCAATCGGCGCACACGTTTCTCACGTGTGTATCGCTACTCATGCCTGCATTCTCACTCGTGAACCGTCCACAACTCGCTTCCGCGGCTGCTTCACCCGGCACACGACGCTCCCCTACCCATCACAGCCTCCGTTGGGAGTATTGCTGCAATGACACGACTTCGGCGGTACGCTTGAGCCCCGCTACATTGTCGGCGCGGAATCACTTGACCAGTGAGCTATTACGCACTCTTTCAAGGGTGGCTGCTTCTAAGCCAACCTCCTGGTTGTCTCTGCGACTCCACATCCTTTCCCACTTAGCGTACGCTTAGGGGCCTTAGTCGATGCTCTGGGCTGTTTCCCTCTCGACCATGGAGCTTATCCCCCACAGTCTCACTGCCGCGCTCTCACTTACCGGCATTCGGAGTTTGGCTAAGGTCAGTAACCCGGTAGGGCCCATCGCCTATCCAGTGCTCTACCTCCGGCAAGAAACACACGACGCTGCACCTAAATGCATTTCGGGGAGAACCAGCTATCACGGAGTTTGATTGGCCTTTCACCCCTAACCACAGGTCATCCCCCAGGTTTTCAACCCTGGTGGGTTCGGTCCTCCACGAAGTCTTACCTCCGCTTCAACCTGCCCATGGCTAGATCACTCCGCTTCGGGTCTTGAGCGTGCTACTGAAACGCCCTATTCGGACTCGCTTTCGCTACGGCTTCCCCACACGGGTTAACCTCGCAACACACCGCAAACTCGCAGGCTCATTCTTCAAAAGGCACGCAGTCACGAGACACAAGCAAGCTTGTGTCCGACGCTCCCACGGCTTGTAGGCACACGGTTTCAGGTACTATTTCACTCCGCTCCCGCGGTACTTTTCACCATTCCCTCACGGTACTATCCGCTATCGGTCACCAGGGAATATTTAGGCTTAGCGGGTGGTCCCGCCAGATTCACACGGGATTTCTCGGGCCCCGTGCTACTTGGGTGTCTCTCAAGCAAGCCGCTGATGTTTCGTCTACGGGGGTCTTACCCTCTACGCCGGACCTTTCGCATGTCCTTCGACTACATCAACGGTTTCTGACTCGCCTCACAGCCGGCAGACTGTGAAAGAGAGATCCCACAACCCCGCATGCGCAACCCCTGCCGGGTATCACACGCATACGGTTTGGCCTCATCCGGTTTCGCTCGCCACTACTCCCGGAATCACGGTTGTTTTCTCTTCCTGAGGGTACTGAGATGTTTCACTTCCCCTCGTTCCCTCCACATGCCCTATGTGTTCAGGCATGGGTGACAGCCCATGACGACTGCCGGGTTTCCCCATTCGGAAACCCCCGGATCAAAGCCTGGTTGACGGCTCCCCGGGGACTATCGTGGCCTCCCACGTCCTTCATCGGTTCCTGGTGCCAAGGCATCCACCGTGCGCCCTTAAAAACTTGGCCACAGATGCTCGCGTCCACTGTGTAGTTCTCAAACAACGACCAGCCACCCATCACC
>NZ_JBEORS010000052.1:0-5104 GCF_040302405.1 Streptomyces sp. NPDC126503 | reverse complement strand
CTGCAGGGGGGACCCTGTGGGAGAGTAGGACGCCGCCGAACAATTATTGTGGGAAAGCCCCGCACCTTCTGGTGCGGGGCTTTCCTGCGTTCCGGGGGACCCTGTGCCCCTGTGTTCCGTGGCTGAGGGTAAGGTCGTGGGGCATCGTCGGCACCATTCCAGCAGGAGGCCCCCGGGTGGAGGTCCAGGAGACTCGCGTTCAGACGGACCGGGTCCTCACCATCCCGAACATTCTCAGCATGGCGCGTCTCGTCGGCGTGCCGCTGTTCCTGTGGCTGATCCTGTGGCCGGAGTTCGGCGGTCCCAAGAGCGACGGATGGGCGCTGCTCGTCCTGGCGCTCAGCGGAGTGAGCGACTATCTCGACGGCAAGCTCGCCAGGCGGTGGAACCAGATCAGCAGCCTCGGCCGGCTGCTCGACCCCGCGGCCGACCGGCTGTACATCCTCTCCACGCTCGTCGGCCTCACGTGGCGCGAGATCCTGCCCCTCTGGCTGACCCTGGCACTCCTCGCACGCGAGGCGATGCTCCTCGTCATGGTGGGAATCCTCCGCCGGCACGGCTATCCGCCGCCCCAGGTGAACTTCCTCGGGAAAGCTGCCACTTTCAACCTGATGTACGCCTTCCCGCTGCTCCTGCTCAGTGACGGAACCGGCTGGCTTTCGTCACTCGCTGAAGTTTTCGGATGGGCTTTCGCCGGATGGGGTACAAGTCTGTATTGGTGGGCAGGGATCCTCTACGTGGTCCAGGTCCGCCGACTCGTGAAGGCGGATACCGAGGCCGATTGAGCCAGTCCGTTTCCGAGCCGTGCAGCGTCGCCGGCGCCGGAGCGAAGACCTTTTGAAGGCCGCTGAGTGCGGACAGGCGAAGTCGGCAGGACCGTCGTCTCTTCAAGGAGGACGCTTCCGACATGAAGGCCGTCGTGATGGCCGGTGGCGAAGGAACCCGCCTTCGCCCGATGACTTCGAGCATGCCCAAGCCTCTTCTGCCGGTCGCCAACCGGCCGATCATGGAGCACGTGCTGCGCCTGCTCAAGCGGCACGGTCTCACCGAGACCGTGGTAACCGTGCAGTTTCTCGCCTCGCTCGTCCGGAACTACTTCGGTGACGGCGAGGAGCTCGGGATGGAGCTCACGTACGCCAACGAGGAAAAGCCGCTCGGTACCGCGGGCAGTGTGAAGAACGCGGAGGAGGCGTTGAAGGACGACGCCTTCCTCGTCATCTCGGGGGACGCGCTCACCGACTTCGATCTCACCGATCTCATCGCCTTCCACAAGGAGAAGGGCGCGCTCGTCACGGTCTGCCTCACCCGGGTGCCCAACCCGCTGGAGTTCGGCATCACCATCGTCGACGAGGAGGGCAAGGTCGAACGCTTCCTGGAGAAGCCGACCTGGGGCCAGGTCTTCTCGGACACCGTGAACACCGGCATCTACGTGATGGAGCCCGAGGTCTTCGACTACGTCAAGGCCGACGAGCCCGTCGACTGGTCCGGTGACGTCTTCCCGCAGCTGATGAAGGAAGGCAAGCCCATCTACGGCTACATCGCCGAGGGCTACTGGGAGGACGTGGGCACCCACGAGAGCTACGTGAAGGCCCAGGCCGACGTTCTCGAGGGCAAGGTCCAGGTCGACCTCGACGGCTTCGAGATCTCCCCGGGCGTCTGGGTCGCCGAAGGCGCCGAGGTGCACCCCGACGCCGTGCTCCGCGGGCCGCTCTACATCGGCGACTACGCGAAGGTCGAAGCCGGCGCCGAGATCCGCGAGCACACCGTCATCGGATCCAACGTCGTCGTCAAGAGCGGGGCCTTCCTCCACAAGGCCGTCGTCCACGACAACGTGTACATCGGGCAGCAGAGCAATCTGCGCGGCTGCGTGATCGGCAAGAACACCGACATCATGCGCGCCGCCCGGATCGAGGACGGAGCCGTCATCGGCGACGAGTGCCTCGTCGGTGAAGAATCGATCGTGCAGGGCAACGTCCGGGTCTACCCGTTCAAGACCATCGAGGCCGGCGCCTTCGTCAACACCTCGGTCATCTGGGAGTCCCGCGGACAGGCCCACCTGTTCGGAGCCCGCGGCGTCTCCGGCGTCCTCAACGTCGAGATCACCCCCGAGCTCGCGGTGCGGCTCGCCGGCGCGTACGCCACCACCCTCAAGAAGGGCTCGACCGTCACCACGGCCCGCGACCACTCGCGTGGCGCGCGCGCCCTCAAGCGGGCGGTCATCTCGGCGCTGCAGGCCAGCGCCATCGACGTACGCGACCTGGAGAACGTGCCGCTGCCCGTGGCGCGGCAGCAGACCGCGCGCGGCAGCGCCGGCGGAATCATGATCAGAACCTCGCCGGGCATCCCCGACTCGGTCGACATCATGTTCTTCGACGAGCGAGGGGCGGACCTCTCCCAGGCCGGTCAGCGGAAGCTGGACCGGGTGTACGCGCGCCAGGAGTACCGGCGTGCCTTCCCCGGTGAGATCGGTGACCTCTCCTTCCCGGCCAGCGTCTTCGACTCGTACACGGGCTCGCTCCTGAGGAACGTCGACACCTCCGGCATCGCCGAAGCCGGACTGAAGGTCGTCGTGGACGCCTCCAACGGCAGTGCCGGGCTCGTGCTGCCCAGCCTCCTCGGCCGGCTCGGAGTCGACTCCCTGACCATCAACCCCGGTCTGGACGAGTCGCGGCCCACGGAATCGGTCGAGAGCCGGCGAGCCGGCCTCGTACGGCTCGGAGAGATCGTCGCCTCGGCGCGGGCCGCGTTCGGTGTGCGGTTCGACCCCGTCGGTGAGCGGCTCTCGCTCGTCGACGAGCGCGGCCGGATCATCGAGGACGACCGGGCACTCCTCGTGATGCTCGACCTGGTGGCCGCCGAACGGCGCTCCGGCCGGGTCGCGCTGCCGGTCACCACCACGCGCATCGCCGAGCAGGTCGCCGCCTACCACGGCACCCAGGTCGAGTGGACGACGACCTCCCCGGACGACCTCACGCGGGTCGGGCGCGAGGAGTCCACCATCTTCGGTGGCGACGGGCGCGGCGGGTTCATCGTGCCCGAGTTCAGCAGCGTCTTCGACGGTGCCGCCGCGTTCGTACGGCTCATCGGCCTCGTCGCCCGGACCCAGCTCACGCTGAGCCAGATCGACGCGCGGATCCCGCGCGCCCACGTGCACAAGCGGGACATCCCGACGCCGTGGGCGGTCAAGGGTCTCGTGATGCGCCGGGTGGTCGAGGCGGCCGGCAGCCGCTTCGTCGACACCACCGACGGTGTGCGCGTCGTCGAGCCGGACGGCCGGTGGGTGATGGTGCTGCCCGACCCGGCCGAGGCCGTCACCCATCTGTGGGCCGAGGGCCCCGACGACACCTCCGCCCAGCACCTGCTGGACGAGTGGGCCGAGGTGGTCGACAGCGCCGGTCGCTGACGTCACGCGCGGTACGGCGGGGAGACACGTGGTGGGTGTCTCCCCGCCGTACCGGTGGGGCCATTCGGCGGTAAGCCGTACGACGTGCGACGATGTGCGGCATGTCGCAGCAGCACCCCGTTCGGAGCACCGGATCACCACCGCCGCGCCCGGACGCGTCGATGTCGCTGCTGAACAACGTCATCGACCACGCCCTCGACGACGGCTACGCCGAGGCGACCGCCCGCCGGGCGGCCGAGGGCGGGACCCTGCCGCGACCGCTGCGCGCCAAGCTCGGTCTCGCGGCCGGACTGGTGCTCGCGGCCGCCGTCGTCACGGTGGGCGCGGCGGAGGCACGGATCTCCGCACCCGTCGTGGCCAAGGAACGCCAGGAACTGATCGGCCGCATCGAGGCCGAGAGCTCCACGGCCGACGGCCTGGAGGAGGACGTCGAGCGGATCCGGGCCGAGGTCGCGGAGCGCCAGCGCAAGGCCCTCGAACAGCACGGCGGCGACCAGGCGGAACTCGTCGGCCTGCTCTCCGGGGCGACGCCGGTCAGCGGCCCCGGCGTGCGGCTGGTCGTCGACGACGCCAAGGGGACCGACACCGGTGGGGGCGGCCCCCGCGAGAGCAGCGGCTTCGCCGACACCGGCCGGGTACGTGACCGGGACATGCAGCGCGTGGTCAACGGGTTGTGGGAGTCGGGCGCCGAGGCCGTCGCCATCAACGGGCAGCGCCTGACCTCGCTCTCGGCGATCCGGGCCGCCGGGGACGCCATACTGGTCGACAACAAGCCGCTGGTGCCGCCGTACGTCGTGCTCGCCATCGGGGACGGGCAGCGGCTGAGCACCACGTTCCAGGACAGTGCCGACGGCCAGTACCTGCACGCGCTGGTGGAGAACTTCGGGATCCGCAGCAGCATCGCGACCCAGGCCGACCTGCGCCTGCCGGCGGCGCCGAGCCTGATCGTACGTACAGCAGAGCCGAGGGGGGCCGGGGCGGCGACGCCGTCCGGGCGGGCCACGGCCGACACAGGGAAGGGCACATCGTGATCGCCGTACTGGGCCTGATCGTCGGAGTCGTGGTCGGGCTTTTGGTCCGACCCGAGGTCCCGGCGGTGGTCGAGCCCTATCTTCCGATCGCCGTGGTCGCCGCCCTCGACGCGGTCTTCGGCGGCCTGCGGGCCATGCTCGACGGCATCTTCGTCGACAAGGTCTTCGTGGTGTCGTTCCTGTCGAACGTGGTGGTCGCCGCGCTGATCGTCTTCCTCGGTGACAAGCTGGGCGTGGGCGCGCAGCTGTCGACCGGTGTGGTCGTCGTCCTCGGCATCCGGATCTTCTCCAACGCGGCCGCCATCCGGCGCCACGTCTTCCGGGCGTGAGGCCGATGAGCGAGCAGCCCGAGCGCCCCGAGAACGCCGGCGACCCCCGCACCTCCGGGGACGCCGAGAAGCCCCGTCCCGAGAGCGGCGCCGGTACGCCGGGGGGACCGCGCGTCCCCGAGAGCCCGCGCGTTCCCGAGGCTCCCCGGACTCCCGGCGTCCCGGACGGATCCGGCCACCTCCCGCCCGCCGGGCGA
Source organism: Streptomyces sp. NPDC126503 (assembly GCF_040302405.1). Lineage (NCBI taxonomy): Bacteria > Bacillati > Actinomycetota > Actinomycetes > Kitasatosporales > Streptomycetaceae > Streptomyces > Streptomyces sp. NPDC126503. The sequence goes on along the minus strand of NZ_JBEORS010000052.1, from coordinate 144 downwards.
CCCGGCCCGGCCGGTGCCCCCGCAGGCGGCTCGGAGCCGCCGCGCCCCGGGTACGAGAAGCCCGGCCAGGCCGCGAGCCCGCCCGCACCCGCAGGCGCCGCGCCCGCCGCGGCGGAACCGGCCGGACCGGCCGCGTCCCCCGTG
>NZ_JBEORS010000051.1:4013-5485 GCF_040302405.1 Streptomyces sp. NPDC126503 | reverse complement strand
TAAAAGGAGTCCGGCGGTGTCCTACTCTCCCACAGGGTCCCCCCTGCAGTACCATCGGCGCTGTGAGGCTTAGCTTCCGGGTTCGGAATGTAACCGGGCGTTTCCCTCACGCTATGGCCGCCGAAACACTATTGATGTTTCAATCAAACACATAACAAAGTCATTGTTGTTATGCGGTTCTCGACCGTACATCGAGAACCACTCAGTGGACGCGTAGCACCAACAAACGGTGTGTTATCAAGTCATCGGCTTATTAGTACCAGTCAGCTGCATGCATTACTGCACTTCCACATCTGGCCTATCAACCCAGTAGTCTGGCTGGGAGCCTCTCACCCGAAGGTATGGAAATCTCATCTTGAGGCCGGCTTCCCGCTTAGATGCTTTCAGCGGTTATCCATCCCGAACGTAGCTAATCAGCGGTGCTCCTGGCGGAACAACTGACACACCAGAGGTTCGTCCAACCCGGTCCTCTCGTACTAGGGTCAGATCCTCTCAAATTTCCTACGCGCGCAGCGGATAGGGACCGAACTGTCTCACGACGTTCTAAACCCAGCTCGCGTACCGCTTTAATGGGCGAACAGCCCAACCCTTGGGACCTACTCCAGCCCCAGGATGCGACGAGCCGACATCGAGGTGCCAAACCATGCCGTCGATATGGACTCTTGGGCAAGATCAGCCTGTTATCCCCGAGGTACCTTTTATCCGTTGAGCGACAGCGCTTCCACAAGCCACTGCCGGATCACTAGTCCCGACTTTCGTCCCTGCTCGACCTGTCAGTCTCACAGTCAAGCTCCCTTGTGCACTTACACTCGACACCTGATTGCCAACCAGGTTGAGGGAACCTTTGGGCGCCTCCGTTACTTTTTGGGAGGCAACCGCCCCAGTTAAACTACCCACCAGGCACTGTCCCTGAACCGGATTACGGTTCGAAGTTAGATATCCAGAGTGACCAGAGTGGTATTTCAACAATGACTCCACACGAACTAGCGTCCATGCTTCAAAGTCTCCCACCTATCCTACACAAGCCACACCGAACACCAATACCAAGCTGTAGTAAAGGTCACGGGGTCTTTCCGTCCTGCTGCGCGTAACGAGCATCTTTACTCGTAATGCAATTTCGCCGAGTTCGCGGTTGAGACAGTTGGGAAGTCGTTACGCCATTCGTGCAGGTCGGAACTTACCCGACAAGGAATTTCGCTACCTTAGGATGGTTATAGTTACCACCGCCGTTTACTGGGGCTTAAATTCTCAGCTTCGCCTTGCGGCTAACCGGTCCTCTTAACCTTCCAGCACCGGGCAGGCGTCAGTCCGTATACATCGTCTTGCGACTTGGCACGGACCTGTGTTTTTAGTAAACAGTCGCTACCCACTAGTCTCTGCGGCCACCACACCCTTTTCGGAGTAAATCCGTATAAGTGGATGGCCCCCCTTCTCCCGAAGTTACGGGGGCATTTTGCCGAGTTCCTTAACCC
>NZ_JBEORS010000051.1:0-3916 GCF_040302405.1 Streptomyces sp. NPDC126503 | reverse complement strand
CCCGATTCTCTCGATCTCCTTGGTATTCTCTACCTGACCACCTGAGTCGGTTTGGGGTACGGGCGGCTAGAACCTCGCGTCGATGCTTTTCTTGGCAGCATAGGATCACCCACTTTTTATCCGCATCGTGTCTCAGCCTATGTGAATCGCGGATTTGCCTACGACTCGGCCTACGCACTTGCACCAGGACAACCATCGCCTGGCTTGGGCTACCTTCCTGCGTCACACCTGTTAATACGCTAACCGCACCAGAATGGGGTCGTGCGCTAGGCCCAGAGCGTCACCCCGAAGGGATCAGTCACTGGGATTCAGACACTTAGCACTACTGGATTAGCTTGGGCGGTTCTTCGCCGGTACGGGAATATCAACCCGTTGTCCATCGACTACGCCTGTCGGCCTCGCCTTAGGTCCCGACTTACCCAGGGAAGATTAGCTTGACCCTGGAACCCTTGGTCTTTCGGAGGACGTGTTTCTCACACGTCATTCGCTACTCATGCCTGCATTCTCACTCGTGTAGCCTCCACGGCTGGTTTACACCGCCGCTTCGCTGGCCACACGACGCTCTCCTACCCATCAACACGGCTGGACCACGAAGGCCTACCAATAATGTCAATGCCACAACTTCGGTGGCGTGCTTGAGCCCCGTTACATTGTCGGCGCGGAATCACTTGACCAGTGAGCTATTACGCACTCTTTCAAGGGTGGCTGCTTCTAAGCCAACCTCCTGGTTGTCACAGCAACTCCACATCCTTTCCCACTTAGCACGCGCTTTGGGACCTTAGTTGGTGGTCTGGGTTGTTTCCCTCTCGACTATGAAGCTTATCCCCCACAGTCTCACTGCTGCGCTCTCACTTACCGGCATTCGGAGTTTGGCTGACGTCAGTAACCTTGTAGGGCCCATCGGCCATCCAGTAGCTCTACCTCCGGCAAGAAACACGCAACGCTGCACCTAAATGCATTTCGGAGAGAACCAGCTATCACGAAGTTTGATTGGCCTTTCACCCCTATCCACAGCTCATCCCCTCAGTTTTCAACCTAAGTGGGTTCGGTCCTCCACACGCTCTTACACGTGCTTCAACCTGGCCATGGATAGATCACTTCGCTTCGGGTCTAGGACATGCGACTGAATCGCCCTATTCAGACTCGCTTTCGCTACGGCTACCCCACACGGGTTAACCTCGCCACATATCGCTAACTCGCAGGCTCATTCTTCAAAAGGCACGCTGTCACCCCTACTAAGGAGGCTCCAACGGTTTGTAAGCAAACGGTTTCAGGTACTATTTCACTCCCCTCCCGGGGTACTTTTCACCTTTCCCTCACGGTACTTGTCCGCTATCGGTCATCTGGGAGTATTTAGGCTTATCAGGTGGTCCTGACAGATTCACACGGGATTTCACGGGCCCCGTGCTACTTGGGATACTCTTCGCGCCAAGAGAGGCATTTCGACTACGGGGTTGGCACCCTCTATGACCGGCCTTTCAAGACCGTTCGTCTATACCTTCTTGTAACGCCGCCACCTCGGCAGAGATGACTGAAAAGTCCCACAACCCCCAACGTGCAACGCCTGCCGGCTATCACACACGCTAGGTTTAGCCTGATCCGGTTTCGCTCGCCACTACTAACGGAATCGCGGTTGCTTTCTCTTCCTGTGGGTACTGAGATGTTTCACTTCCCCACGTTCCCTCTACCCGCCCTATATATTCAGGCGGGAGTCACTAGGTCGGCACGCCGCCCAGCGGGGTTTCCCCATTCGGACACCCTCGGATCAAAACTTGCTTATCAGTTCCCCGAGGCTTATCGCAGATTGCTACGTCCTTCTTCGGCTCCAGATGCCAAGGCATCCACCGTTTGCTCTTAAAGACTTGAAATCACATGAGTTTGAATCAAAAACTCGACCCCACCCGAAGGCGGGATCAGAAATTGACTAATGATCTTTAAGATCATCTTGTGCAACAACCCGAAGGCTGTTGCAAGATGCTCGCGTCCACTGTGTAGTTCTCAAAGTACGGGCGGTACCCCAATCCACAACCCCACAAACACGGGGGAAACAGAAAGAGGCCCAGAGTAACCAAATGCTTCCAACCCCGAAAGGTCAAAGCGCATCCGGTCCCTCAGGACCCAACAGCGTGCAGGTGCGACATCCGTCACCCTCCCCGTTCCAACCACCGAAGCGGCGTACTGGAGAAGAACAACATCCCTCGCACCATGTCAAATGTTCCACCCATGAGCTCCCAGCGAAGAACGTATGCCTTCGATCTGGGTTCTGGACACCCTGAGGTGTCAGATGCTCCTTAGAAAGGAGGTGATCCAGCCGCACCTTCCGGTACGGCTACCTTGTTACGACTTAGTCCTAATTACCGATCCCACCTTCGACGGCTCCCTCCACAAGGGTTAGGCCACCGGCTTCAGGTGTTACCGACTTTCATGACTTGACGGGCGGTGTGTACAAGACCCGGGAACGTATTCACCGCAGCGTTGCTGATCTGCGATTACTAGCGACTCCGACTTCATGAGGTCGAGTTGCAGACCTCAATCCGAACTGGGACCGGCTTTTTGGGATTCGCTCCACCTCGCGGTATTGCAGCCCTTTGTACCGGCCATTGTAGCATGCGTGAAGCCCAAGACATAAGGGGCATGATGATTTGACGTCATCCCCACCTTCCTCCGAGTTGACCCCGGCAGTATCCCATGAGTTCCCACCATTACGTGCTGGCAACATAGAACGAGGGTTGCGCTCGTTGCGGGACTTAACCCAACATCTCACGACACGAGCTGACGACAACCATGCACCACCTGTTTACGAGTGTCCAAAGAGTTGACCATTTCTGGCCCGTTCTCGTATATGTCAAGCCTTGGTAAGGTTCTTCGCGTTGCATCGAATTAATCCGCATGCTCCGCCGCTTGTGCGGGTCCCCGTCAATTCCTTTGAGTTTTAGCCTTGCGGCCGTACTCCCCAGGCGGGGAACTTAATGCGTTAGCTGCGTCACGGAATCCGTGGAATGGACCCCACAACTAGTTCCCAACGTTTACGGGGTGGACTACCAGGGTATCTAAGCCTGTTTGCTCCCCACCCTTTCGCTCCTCAGCGTCAGTTACGGCCCAGAGATCTGCCTTCGCCATCGGTGTTCCTCCTGATATCTGCGCATTCCACCGCTACACCAGGAATTCCAATCTCCCCTACCGCACTCTAGTCTGCCCGTACCCACTGCAGGCCGGAGGTTGAGCCTCCGGATTTCACAGCAGACGCGACAAACCGCCTACGAGCTCTTTACGCCCAATAATTCCGGATAACGCTTGCGCCCTACGTATTACCGCGGCTGCTGGCACGTAGTTAGCCGGCGCTTTTTCTGCAGGTACCGTCACTTTCGCTTCTTCCCTGCTAAAAGAGGTTTACAACCCGAAGGCCGTCGTCCCTCACGCGGCGTTGCTGCATCAGGCTTGCGCCCATTGTGCAATATTCCCCACTGCTGCCTCCCGTAGGAGTCTGGGCCGTGTCTCAGTCCCAGTGTGGCCGGTCACCCTCTCAGGCCGGCTACCCGTCGACGCCTTGGTGAGCCATTACCTCACCAACAAGCTGATAGGCCGCGAGCCCATCCCCAACCGAAATTCTTTCCAGACGCAGACCATGCGGTCACGTCACATATCCAGTATTAGACGCCGTTTCCAGCGCTTATCCCAGAGTCAGGGGCAGGTTGCTCACGTGTTACTCACCCGTTCGCCACTGATCCCACAGAGCAAGCTCCGTGTTCACCGTTCGACTTGCATGTGTTAAGCACGCCGCCAGCGTTCATCCTGAGCCAGGATCAAACTCTCCGTAAAAAAGAAATGCATACCCCACCGGGAAAACGGTGACGCAGCGAGTTTGATGCTGACCAAAGAGACAAATTCATTGCTGACTTCATCCATTGCCAACCCC
>NZ_JBEORS010000050.1:0-8328 GCF_040302405.1 Streptomyces sp. NPDC126503 | reverse complement strand
CCGATCTCGCGCGGTCTGCTCCGCAGACGCGACGCGACGACCCTACGGGTCGTCAACTCTCGCGCTACGCGCGAGAGTTGGGGAATTGCTTCGCAATTCCTGCGGGAACCTGCTCCGCAGTTTCCCTTTCGGGGAATCGCTCCGCGATCCCCCGTCTGAATTCGCTCCGCGAATTCAGAAAAAGCGGGCTGGCTAGGGGGTGAGGGTGCTCGGATTTCCGTGCGGAATCAAGGGGACGGGCCCGGTGAAAACCCGACCCGATTCCCTTTCAGAATCCCCCGCCCGCAGGGCCCTTGGCACTCCCCCGGACCCCGGAGGCCTCCCGCCCTCGCGGGCCGGGCCGGCTGACCGCTCCCCCGCCCCACGACGAGCACAACGCCAGAGTTGCAGCCCCAGACCAGGCCTGTCAACCACCACACCACCCACGGACTTGTGGGGTCTTCACTCTTGTATTTTCAATTTCCTGTGGCGGGTGACGGATAGGGCTTCGCGACAGACTCAGGGCAATACCCCGGTAGCTAAAGAATCTTCTTATCGGGGTTTTCCACGGAAAGGTTTCCTCTGCTCTGATGAGTGAATGTGGCCCGCCTCGCGAAGGTCGGTGAGTAATTCTCAGTACGTGCCCCGAGAATGGGCCGCGTACGACTCGCGATAAGGAGAGAAAATGCTCAGCATGAAGAAGACAGCAGTGATGTGCGGAGTGGCAGCGCTGGCTTTCACCGGTCTGATGACGCCGGCCGTCTTCGCGGACGGGGCGCCCGATCCGGGCACCTCGGGGGAGATCCGCTTGTTCGGCGTGGGCCAGGCTCAGCGCCTCGACAGCAACCACACCAGCGACGACCAGCCGAACGCCATCACGTGGGCACCGAACAACGCCACGCGGGCGCAGGTGTGGAACACACTCCCGGTGGGCGACGGGTTTCAGCTGAACGCGGACACCGGGGAATGCCTTGAGGCCGCCGGAGTGGGGCCGGGCAGCAAGGTCTTCAAGTCGGAGTGCAACCCGGACAACGAGCTTCAGATCTGGCAGTTCGAGGAGTCCGGCGACGTCGTCTTCATCCGGCCGGAGTGGAGCACGAACCTCAGGATCGAAGCCCCCAGGAAGAACGCGCCGGTCGAACTCCGGCAGCGGAGCGCCAACAACAAGAACCAGCAGTGGCTCGTGTCCACCGTGTAGTCACCGTCGTCCGTCCGCGCCCCGGCCAAGGGGAAGTCTTCGGTCAGCGGACGAAGTGAGCGAGGGCCGGGCCGTCCTGAACTCGCGACGGTCCGCCCGTTGCCTCGCCTCCGCCACGCCAGCCGCTGCTGACGATGTCGGGCGACTTTCTATCCCCCCGGCCCCAACCACGGGCCCGGGGCCGGGCGGGGCCGGGACAACAGGCCCGGGGCCGGCGACGAGCACCAGGACCAGACGGCCCGTACGAGGGCCCAGGACCACGACCTCGTCGTCCTGGGCGTGACACCGGTGGGTGCCGGTCGTTGCACCGGGCATGATCAACCGACGCACCGCCGCCACGGCCACGGCCCTGGCCACCGCAGCCCTGGGCGCCCCCCTCACCATCGCCACCCCGGCCTTCGCCGGCGGCATCGGAGACGTCCTCGCTCCCGCCTTCGGCACCTCCTGCGCCAACCAGCACGCCGCCCACGCCACCGGGAACACCACCCACGGCACCGGCACCGCCGCCGGCAACCTCGCCGGACTCCCCCTCGGCTCCCCCCTCAACCAATGCGGAGGCGCCGACCTCCCGCTGAACCACCGCTCCGGTGCGGTCTGCATCTATCAGGGGCTCCCCGGCATCGGCCTCCTACCGAGCAACCCGGCCGATGCCTCGCCCGAACTCGTCGCAAAGGTGGTCAGCCTGCTCACCGAAACCTCCATTTACGATGCGAAGCCGCTCATCAACGGCAGCTGCTAGCCCAGGGCACAGGACGGCTCCTGCCTACCGCAATGAAGGCCAGGGAAGCCTGGACCGATGGTGCAGTTCGGGACCCAAACCGAGAGCGCGCAGGAGCCGTAGACAGTCGTTCACTCGGACCGGCGGGCCGCCGAAGGAACCAGCCACGACCAAGGCCACGACAACGCCCCGCCCTCACCGAGGACGGGGCGCAGGGCTCTTAACGTCGTTCTCACGGTCGATCCGCACCCTGGACCACAAAGACACTCAGGGGCGGGTCTCAGACGCTCACGGCGCCATACAGGGCCCTTCACGGGCCCGATACGGCAGAACCGTCACCGGGGGACGACGGAGAGGGGGCCCGAGGCCGGGCCCGGGGTCGACTCCGGGAGGGCGGCCTGCTCCGCGCGCTGCCGCCGGCGGTGCCGTGAGTCCTCGGGGCAGCCCACCGCGTCGCAGACGATCCGCTGCTGAACCAGCGACAGCTCCCCCTCGTACAACGGCTCCAGGGGCGGCACGATGCCGGCCGCGGAAGCCGGGTCCCACCCCGCACTGACGCGCACGTCCTTCTCCTGCTGGGAGATCAACCGCAGCGCGATGTCCGTGAGCGCCATGCGGTCGCGGTGCCACCAGACGGCGTGGGCGGCGGCGTCATGCCGGGCGGAGTCCATCGTGGCGTGCACGAACCGGCCCCGCGCCGGGCAGGCCCGGGTAGATCCACAGACGATCCCCACGTCCAACTGCATCCCGGTCTCGACCACACCCCATGCGTCCATGCCCGGAACAACGAGCGGGCCCGGCCCGGGAGACGCACCCGTACTTCACCCGCCCGGGGTGGTTCCAGGGTCGGTCGGACCAGGACCGAGACGGCGGCGCCCCGGCGGTGCCGGGGCGTCGGACTGGGCGGTCCACTCACCGGCCGCCGCCCGCTCCGTAGCGGTCAAGACACAAGGGTCGCGGGCGGGCGGGTCGGAGCCAAGGGCGCGGCGGCGGTGGGGTGTGCTCATCGCCCCAGTCCGGCGGAGGAACGGCCCCCGGTCTGAGCCGCCGGCGCCAGAACCTTGGGGGTCTTCCTGCGGTTCGCGGTCGAAGCTCTGCCTCGGGGAGGGACGTGTGCGAGGTGCTGTTGGCTGGCCGGCCTCAACGTGTGGGTTCTTCCCCGGTGTCGGCTCGGTGGTTCCGGTTTTCGGTGTGGTGGGCGAGGAAGCGGGCGTAGCCGCGGTTCGCTCGGGCGAGCAGGGCCGGGGAGGGGGTGCCGTAGGTGGGCGGGCGGAGGCTGGGGCCCGCAGGGGCCGGGGTGGTGTCCGTGGACACGCTCACGGGCTCCGCCTCTCTGGCTGGTGATGGGGCGTTGCCGGTGAGGCTACGCAGGTACGGGCCGCACCCTCTATGCGTTGTGCCCAGTTTCGAAGCTTCGAGTTAGCGGGGCTGCCGGCGCGCCCGCCGCTGCATCGGTCAGACGCGGGGCGGCAGGCGCCGGCCCTTCATGGTGGCCCGTACCGTGCTCCAGTCGATCGCGGGGGGGGGGCGGCGCCGGGGCGGGGACTGCCTCGTGTGCGGGCGCTGTTCGGCTCTGAGCATGCGGGCGCGGAAGGCCCGGGGACAGGCCACCCGGCCCGGCGACGGACCGGCCCCCGGGCATGAAGGACACTGCACCCGCCCGGGCGCCGACAGGCCGCCGGCGCTCCGCGTGCCCGTACCGGGCGGCAGGGGCGCAGAGGGCCGCCGGTATAACGGCGTTATACCCACAGCTCTCCGGGCCGGCCCAGGAGCAGTGCGGTTCTGCTCGCTCGCGCCGCCGCTCCCCAGCGCCCGCCGTGCGGCCGGGGACGGCGGCCCGGCGCGTCATCCTGAGGGTGAACCGGGCGCGCGGGAAAGCCGGTCCGTGGCCGTGAGGTCTCGTTCGGGTGAGGCTCGTACGGTGATGCCGCAATCTGCGCAGCGCGCACGAAATGCTTGGTGGAGCGGAGCCGATCAAGTCGTGCATGCGGGAGACGTCATGCAGGAGCAGTACGTGACTTCGCGCCGCGTGTGCGGCTGGTTCGTGTTCAAGGGCTCTGGCGTCCTGTCGTCTTCGTTGCAGGATCCAGGGATGCAGTCGTGAGCGGGAGAGGGTTATGAACGCGCAGGAGCTCATCAAGAGTGTGACCCAGCAGGTGCTGGACGAGGCCCGCCAGTCGGTACCCGGGGGAGACAGCTGGAACGGCACGTTCGCGGCGGTCAACAAGTATTTCGTGCCGCACTGCGACTTCAGGCGCACCACCAAGCTCGCGGTGGGACGCTCCTGGAGGACGGCGACGTCTGCGCAGCAGGAGCAGGTGTTCGAGCAGTTTGAGCCACTGCTTGTCAGGACGGTGACGAACGCGTTCGAACAGGCGGTGTTGTCCGGCGGGGACGTTGAATTCCCGCCGTTCCGGGAAGGGGGCAGGGACACTGTGGTGTGCACGGTGCTGCCGGGGAACGATGGTCAGCCCATCAGCATCTGCTACCGCCTGAACCAGTCTTCAACAGACGGCTGGCGGATCTACGACATGAGCATGTCGGGCGTGTGGACCATCCAGATGTACCGCCAGCAGTTCGCCGAAACACTCCCAAATTCCGGTTTCGACGCACTGATCCAATCTCTCACCCAGGAGAACCAAAGGCTTGCCCTCACACACGCGCAGCGCAGCGCCCCGTAAGCTCGGCACGCCTTCCAGCCGGCTGCCCACCCGCGAACAGCCCCGAAGCACTGCGCAGTGCCGGGTTGAGACGCCGAAGCCCAGCCCGGCTCCCGCCCCCCGGAGCCGGGGCCCGGACGGTGAAGGCCTCCAGGGAGCCGTGGGCGGCTCCCTGACGGCCTTCACGGGCGCGGGCGCGGGGTCAGGTGGTGAGGACGGTCAGGAGGTCGGCGGGGGCCGGGCGTGGCTGTCCGGGGAGGAGGGGGTGGGTGTCGGGGGAGGTGTAGGGGTGGCGTCGGCGGCCGGCGGTGCGCCACCCCGTCTCTTCCTCCCACACCAGCGCGGGCGCCGGGGCGTCGGGCGGGAGGACCAGGGCGGCGCGCAGGGTGTCGCCGGTCTGCTCCACGGCGGGCAGCTCGGCGGCGGTGAGGAGACCGGCGTCGGCCAGGGCGCGGGCGCTCTCGCAGGTCAGCGTCCCGGTGCGCCCTTGCCCTGCGGCCTGGCCGGCCCCGCGTCAGGAGGACGTGCGGCGGTGCCACCAGCGGCGGCGGGGCTGGACGGCGGCCTGCACGGCTTCGTTCAGGGCCCGTACGGCGTGGCCGACGCGGGCGTCGTCCTCGATGTGGCTCATGGCCTCCAGGATGCCCTGGGCGCCGGCGACGACGGCCGGGTCCTGGTGGTGCAGCAGGGGCACCGTGGCGGCAGGGGAGGCATTCTTCCCTGTCATCGGCACGTGGTCGCTGCCGTTCTGGGCGCCCCTCGCCAGTGCCACTCCCGCCTCCACCGGCGGGATCGGCGACGTCCTCGCGCCCGCCTTCGCCCCTCCTGCGCCAGCCGGTACATCACGCGCGCCGACGGCCGGGTAGGCCTTGCCCGGCCGTCGGCGTCCAAGGGTTCTTCAGCCGGTGGCGCCGACCACCACCGTGGCGACGCGGCCCAGGGTGCCGTTCAGTGAATCGGCGGCGGAGTTCCACTCATTCCTGATCTTCGTGAACTCCGTGTCCGTCTGACCGGTGTACATCTGGGTCAGGTTCTGGGCGGCGGCCCGGCGGTACTGCCCCCAGAACACCGTCCGGGCGCCGGGCCTCACCCGCGCACGCCATATCGGCACGGGTTGGCAGCGACCCTAGCGACTCCCGCCCCCGCTCGGGGACGCGGTGGGGAGGTGGGCGAGCGGGGACGGCCGGCCCTTCGGCGTCGTACGGATCTCCTCCCAGTCGATGCCGGGGTGGGTGAGGAGCTGCTGGAGGTCGCCGTGGCGGTAGAGGGGGACGGCCGGGGCGTGGGAGCGGGGCTGGAACCGGCTGTGCACGTACGTGGCGGGGTGCAGGAGTCCGGTGCCGATCAGGTGGGTGAAGTCGGTGTCGCGGACGCCGAGGTGGCGGGCGGCGGAGGTGCGGTCGAGGAGGCGGCCGTCGCGGCGGGCCGCCTCGAGTGCGGCGCGGTCGGTGAAGCGCTCCAGGGCCAGGCCGTCGTAGAGCGGGTGGCCCTTGTAGGAACCGGTCCGGGGGAGGTGGCCGGTGCGGTGCAGCTCGGCCACCGCGTCCGGCGCCACCGGCAGGCCGAACCGCTCCGTCAGGCGCTCGGCGGCACGGGTGGCGCCCATGTCGGGCCAGGTCCCGACCGCCACCCGGATCTCCCCGATCCGGGCGGCGGCGTCCTCCACGACAGCCGCCGACCAGCGGCCACCGACATCGGCAGGAGGGATCACCCCCAGCGTGAGTGCCCGCTCGAACTCCCACGGGGCCAGGCCGAGCCGGTCGGGGAACTGCCTCGGCCCGTAGTCCGCCCGGGAGGGAGTGGTGGTCTTGGGGGTGCTCATGGCGGGGCTCCTTCGTCGCGTCGGCACGGCCCGTCAGCCGTGATGCCGGAAACATGCCGATATGTGGTGCTACACGTCAAGTAGCTTGTTTTGACGGGTTGTTGGGGTTTCTCCGCTGGAAAGCGCGCCCGCGTACGCGAGGGCGGAGACCACCCGACCGGGTGACACCGGCGGCGCGCCGGGGCCGTCGTCTTCCCTCCGGAAATCGAACAGACGTATCATTCGAGGGTGGCTGAGCAACCGACGAAGACGAACGACTTCCCCGATGACCTGCGGGATCTCCAGGCCGAGCTGCACCGGGCCCGCGCCGCGTACGCGGCGCTCGCCCGGACGCTGCCGTGGTCGGTCGAGCCGCACCCCGGATGGCCCGGCACCGCGCACCCCCACACCGGGGAGATCACCGGCGGCCGTGAGCCCTCCCCCGGCTACACCCCGGAGCAGACCGCGGAGGAGGAGCGGCTGCGCCGGCTCGTCACCGACCTGTCGGCGGCCGTCTCCACCCACCCGTACTGGAACACCCTGGAGCTGGGGCCGGCGCGGATCGCCGCCCGCATGAAGCTGAAGCACCTGCCCGAGGTCCAGGCCGACATCCAGGCCCAGTCCGTCGTCGTGGCGGAGGCGGCGTAGGGCGGTGGGCGACGTCGAGCTGGAGATAGCCGGCCGTCTTCAGCAGCACCGGACAGTCGTCGCATGGCTGCGCTGGGCCCTCGCCCAGGAGGAACGCACCATCCGGGACCTGGAGCGCCAGGCCGAGGACGAGCGGCGCCGGCGGGAGGCCGCCCGCCGCGAACGCTCCTGGACCGTCACCGCCTCCCGCGCCGCCGAAGGCCACCCGGTACTGCACCGGGGCAACTGCGGCCTCGCCCGCCACGGCTTCGGAGACCTCCTCGACGCCGAAGGCGTACGGGCCGCGATCGAGGAGTACCCCGGCCTGGAGATGTGCCAGATCTGCCGGCCCTGGCACAGCCTCGGCACCGACCAGCCACCCACCCGCCCCGGGCCGGACGAGATCGCGTTCCCGTGACCCGGCTCCCGGCCCCTGCGCACAATTGTGCGCAAACGATCTTGGCCGCTCCCTGCGCTGAGGACGGTGGCGTACCAGGTGGCGAGGTCGTCCGGGCGGCGGGTGAAGGCGCAGGCGGTCGACCTGGCCGGCGTCCCCGGGCCGGGCCGGCGGTGGTGCCCAGCAGGGGGTACCACCCGTGTGGGCCGCTCACACCCCGTCCGGCGCGCAGCCGGGGGGCGCCCGCCTGGTGGGCGCGTGGTCTGGTCGTCTGTCAGCGCTGCGAGGGGAAGAAGCCGGTGTCGAACAGTGCGTAGGTGTCGGTGAGGCGGAGCACCTGGCCGGGCTGGTCCTGCAGGCCGGTCAGGACCAGGCGGCCGCCGTTGTCCTCGATGCGGCGCCGCAGCCGCAGGAGCGTGTTGAGGCCTGAGGAGTCCATGAACGACACCCCGGACAGATCCAGGTGGAGCGTCTTGTTCCCGACCGGCAGGACGGCGGTGACTTCCTCCACCTGGGAGCAGGTGTCGAAGTCCATCTCACCGCTCACGGTGAGGAGGGTTTTGTCGGGGTGATGGGCGGCTGTCACGGTGAAGTCGGGCATGGTCCTTCCCCCGGTTCCGGAATCGGGTCTCTCGCGGCCGACCGGGGGCAGGCCACCGAGCACGCGGCGTAGGGCCGCGCACGGCCGGGCAAGATGCCCGTACCGTTCACCCGGTCCACCCACGGGGGCGGGGCGCGGGGACGGCGCGGGGTCTCTCACCAGGCCAGGCCGGCTCCTGTCACCGTGCCACGGCCACCCCTCTCCTGACCAGCCCGTTCGCGGCCCCATGGCAAATCTTGACCCGCGCCACGAGACGATCCGGGCAGGAAGCGCGAAGCGCCGGCCGACGAGACTCGGGGCGGGGGGGGGGCCCCCCGGCGGGGGGCCGGGCGGGCCCCGACCCCCCG
>NZ_JBEORS010000049.1:0-8847 GCF_040302405.1 Streptomyces sp. NPDC126503 | reverse complement strand
GGCGCCCAGACCCCCCCCTCCCCCCGGCGCCCCGGCACCCCCGCGGCGGGGCCCGCCCCCCCGGGGGGGGCGGGCCCCCCCCCCCCCTCTCGTCGTACGTCAGGTCACCGGTTCCGGGCCCGGGCCCGGTGGGGGCAGGGGGCCCGGCTGCGGGAACGGCTCCGGGGCCGGGCCCGGGGACGGCGGGTCCGGTTCGGGCTGCGGCGGGGCCGGCGGGACGGGATCGGGACCGCCGGGGCCGGGGCCCGGTCCGGGCAGTGGGCCCGGCTCGGGGCCGGGACCGGGGCCGGGCGGGGGCGTCGGGTTCGGCGGGACGGGATCGTTCGGGGGCGTACTCATGGATCCTCCTTCCATGGCGCCGGGGACTCCATGTCGAAGCCTCGCCTACCCGCCCGCGCGGCGGGCACTCACGCGGGTCCGCCGCTCGGCCGGGGGCCGTACCCGAAGGTGAGGACGCATGGTCGGCCCGGGGGCGGGCAGGAGCGGTCCGGTGACTCTCTCCGACGCTGTGTACCTCGCCCTGGGCGTCGGCGCCCTGGGCGCGGCGGTGGTGCCGCGCCTGGTGTTCCGGCGTCCCCTGTCCATGCCCATGGTGTTCGTCGCGGCGGGCGCCCTCGCGGCCCTGCTGCCGTGGGGCATACCCGTGGTGGACCCCGTGGACGACCGTCTGTGGGTCGAGCACGCCACGGAAGTGTGCGTGATCGTCTCGCTCATGGGCGCGGGGCTCGCCCTCAACCGCCCCGTGGGGCTGCGGCGCTGGCGCGGCCCGTGGCGGCTCCTCGGCATCGGGCTGCCGCTGACCATCGCCTTCGCCGCCGCCACGGCCGCGCCACTGCTCGCGTGGCCGCTCGCGCCCGCGCTGCTGCTGGCGGCGGTGCTGTCGCCGACGGACCCGGTCCTCGCGGCGGAGGTGCGGGTGGGTGAGCCGACCGACGAGAAGGACGACGAGGACGAGGTCCGCTTCACGCTCACGGCCGAGGCGGGGCTCAACGACGGGCTGGCCTTTCCGTTCGTCCTGGGCGCCGTCGCCCTCGCGGCGGCGGCCGGGCAGGACGGCGGGTCCTGGGGGTGGCTCGGCCGGTGGTTCCTCGTGGACGTCCTCGTGCGCATCGGCGTCGGCGTGGCCCTGGGCATCCTCGTCGGGCGGCTGCTCGGCCTGATGTTCTTCCGCGCCCCGCAGCGGTGGCTGCGGCTGTCGGAGCACATGGAGGGGTTCGTCGCGCTCGGTGCCACCTTCTTCGCGTACGGGGTGACGGAGCTGGCGGGCGGCTACGGGTTCCTCGCGGTCTTCGTCACCGCGTGCACCGTGCGGGCCGCCGAGCACAGCCACGGTTACCACCGGGTCCTGCACGAGTTCACCGAGCAGGTCGAGCGGCTGATCACCGTCTTCCTGCTGTTCCTCCTCGGCGGCTACCTCGTGTCCGAAGGCCTGGCCGAGCTGTCCTGGCGGGGGGCCGTGGTGGCGGTCCTCCTCGTCGTGGTGCTGCGGCCCCTGGCCGGGTGGCTCTGCCAGCTCGGCATGCCGGTGGCGCGGCGCGAGCGCCTGGTCACGGCCCTCTTCGGGATCCGCGGGATCGGCTCGATCTTCTATCTGGCGTACGCCCTCGGCCACACCGACGCCTTCGCGCCGTACGCCCGTGAGCTGTGGGCGGTCGTCGGCTTCACGGTCCTGCTCTCCGTGCTGCTGCACGGCGCCGCCGCCACCCCGGTCATCCGCCGCCTGGACCGGCTGCGCGACGCGGGACGGCAGTAGGAGCGGGAGCCCGCCGTCGTCCCGCCGGCCCCTCGGACCGGCCCCGCCGGACCCCGGCCCCTGTCCGCGCGCGGTCGGGGGCCGGGGCGCGGTCGGGGGCCGGGGCGCGGTCGGGGGCCGGGGCGCGGTCGTGATCGATTGTCAGTGGCGGGTGAGAGCGTGGGAACACGTCGAGCCCGAACGAGGGGGAGCCCGTCATGGCCGGAAACCAGAACTACATCAACCACGTCGCACTCGTGCTGGACGCCAGTTCGTCCATGTCGCATCTGAGCGGGAAGGTCGTCGAGGTCGCCGACCAGCAGATCGCGTATCTGGCACGCCGGTCGCGCGAGTTGGACCAGGAGACGCGGGTCACGGTGTACGTCTTCGCCGACAAGGTGGAGTGCGTCATCTACGACAAGGACGTGCTGCGCATGCCGTCCCTGAAGCAGCTGTACCGCGTCGGGGGGATGACGGCGCTGCTGGCGGCCGCGCTGAAGTCGCAGCGGGAGCTGGCGCTCACGGCGCAGCTGTACGGCGACCACAGCTTCCTGACGTTCGTTCTGACGGACGGGCAGGAGAACGCGAGCCACCGCTCGCCCGACGCCCCCACGCGGGATCCGAAGGAGCTGGCCCGGGCGGTGGCCGGGATGATCGAGACGCAGAAGGACAACTGGACGCTGGCCGTGCTCGTGCCGGATCAGATGGGCAGGCACGAGGCCATGCGGTGCGGCTTCCCGAAGGACAACATCGCCATCTGGGACGCCACCAGCACACAGGGTCTGGAGGAGGCCGGGCAGGTCATCCAGGAGGCCACCGAGAAGTTCATGGTGGGCCGCACGAAGGGCATCCGCGGCTCGCGGGCGGTGTTCTCGACGGGCGCGGAAGCCGTCAACAAGGACACCATCAAGGCGGCCGGTCTCACGCCGGTGCAGCCGTCGGAGTACCGGCTGCTCGACGTGACGCGTGACGGGACGATCCGGGACCGGGTGGTCGAGTCGGGGCTCGAGTACCGCACGGGCTGCGCGTTCTACCAGCTGAGCAAGTCGGAGAAGGTGCAGGCGCGCAAGCGGATCGCGGTCCTGGAGAAGAAGACGGACCGGATATTCACCGGGCCGGAGGCGCGCACCCTGCTGGGGCTGCCCGATGTGGAGGTGCGGGTGCGGCCGGACCACAACGACGAGTTCACGATCTTCGTGCAGAGCACCAGCGTGAACCGGAAGCTCGTGCCGAACACCCGGCTGCTGGTCATGAGCTGACGACCGGTGCGGGGAGTGCCGGCGGGCGCGGGCCCGCCGGCTCCACCGAGAGGGCCGGGGCGGTGTTCAGTCCCCGGTGACGGCCGGGCGGTGGTGGGGGTGGGTCACGCGGGCTGGTCCTTGTCCGCGGGGAGCCACACCTGGAAGGTCGCCGGGTCGATCGGGATCGAGACGTGTTCGTGCGTGACGGCCCAGGTGCCGTCCGTCCGGCGCAGGCAAACGGTTTCCCGCACCCAGACCGAGGCCTGGAGGCCGCCCTTCCGCTCCCCCGTGTCGCGGTGCAGCATGTGGGCGACGGCGAGGTCCCCGCTCGTCACGAGGTGCATGTCGTGCGTCTCCAGGCGGATCGGGCCGACATAGCCGTCGAACCAGCGCAGGAAGTTGCGGCGTATCTCATCCGTGCCGGTGAACCGGAGCGGCGGGACGACGTCGTAGTAGACGGCGTCGGGCGCGTAGCAGGCCATCAGGCGGTCGATGTCCTTCGTCTGCTGGGCCTCGGTGCGGCGGGCGAGAAAGGCGCGGATCCCGGTCTCGTCGCTGGTGGTCGTCATGGCGTACTCCTTCGCGTCGGTAATGCGGTGTGTCCTCGGGGGCCGGGGCGGCCCGGGCGGCCGCTGCCGCCGGCGCCGCGTTCCGGTCCGTCGAGGAGTACGACGGGACGGGCCCCGGAGATGTGAGGTGCCGGTGCCGCCTCACATCTCCGGGGCCCGTCCCGTCGTAGAGGGTGGGAGATCATCCGAGCGAGGGAGCAGCGACACATGACCACTCCGGCCGAGACGGCAGGCGGCCCGCAGGACCCGCCGCTGAGCGCGATCACCGGTGAGCGGCGGCAGTTGATCAACCTCGCCTACCGGATGCTGGGGTCGGTGGCGGAGGCGGAGGACGTGGTCCAGGAGACCTACGCCCGCTGGTACGCGCTGTCCCCGGAGCGGCGGGGTGCCGTCGCCTCGCCCGGCGGCTGGCTCACCAGGGTCGCCGGGCGCATCTGTCTCGACGTGCTCCGCTCGGCGCGGGCCCGGCGGGAGAGGTACGTGGGGGAATGGGTGCCGGAGCCGGTGCCCGCGGACACCGACTGGCTCGGCGGGCCGTTGCCGGGCGGTGCGGCCGATCCCGCCGACCGGATCACGCTCGACGAGTCGGTGAGCATGGCCTTCCTCGTCGTGCTGGAGTCGATGACACCGGCCGAACGGGTCGCGTTCGTGCTGCACGACGTCTTCCGCTACTCGTTCGGCGAGGTGGCGGAGATCGTCGGCCGCAGCCCCGCGGCCTGCCGGCAGCTGGCGTCCTCGGCGCGCCGCCGTGTGCGCGCCGCGCGGGCGCCGGCGGCGCCGACGGTCCAGCAGGCCCGGGTCATCGGGAGGTTCAAGCGGGCCTGGGAGGCGGGGGACATCGCGTCGCTGGTCGGTCTGCTGGATCCGGCCGCGACCGTCGTGGGCGACGGCGGCGGGCTCGTCACGGCCGCGCTCCGTCCGGTCGAGGGCGCGGAGCGGATCGCCCACTTCTTCGCCACGCGCGTCCTGCCGGACGGGCTGACGCTCGACGAGTGCGTGGTCAACGGCCAGCCGGGGCTGGTGGCGCGTCTGGACGCTGTCGTCCGGTCGGTGTACGCCTTCGAGATCGTGGACGGCCGGATCCGGCACATCTGGGCGGTGCTCAACCCGGAGAAGCTGCGGCCGTGGACCGAGGGGACGGCTCCCTAGGGAACGGTGTGTCCGTGCCCCCGGCGGTCCGCCTCGCCCCGACGGCCGGTGACCGGAGTGCCGAGGGGGCGTCCGGCACCGGCTCCGGTCAGTGGCCGCCCAGGCCCGGGAGGCAGGTGCCGTCCAGGGTCCGTCCGGTGACTTCGGCGGTGGCGGTGCCATCCGTGCCGATGAGGCCGTTGACGCAGACCTTGCCGGTGCCGCCGCCGAGGGCGATGTCGCGGGGCAGGCCGCCGGGGCCCGGGGCGCCCGCCCGGTACTCGACGTCCTGCGGGGAGAGTCCGAGGGCGGCAGCGGCGGCGGCCCGGATCTCGTCCTCACCGGCGGGCTTCGCGGCCAGGCCGCGCAGGGTGCGACCGAGGCGCTCGGCCGCACCCTGCGCACCGGCGCGCTCCTGCGGGGTGAGCTCCGTCTGGCGCCGGTAGCCGTGGTTCTCCGCGTACTTCTGGTCCGGGTCCTGCGAGATGCAGGGCGTGCCCGGGGCGAGGGGCGGCTCCATGGGGGCCGGGCAGTACCGCATGTTCTCCGGGGCCGACGCGGCCGGCGGTGTCCTCGGGTCGTCGGCGGGATCGGCGCATCCGCCGAGGAGGACGAGCCCGGCCAGAAGGAGGGCGCCGGTGGCGGTGCGCGGCGTGGGACGGCTCATGTGATCATCCTGCGCCCTCGGCGGCGCCCCGGCGACGACGGCCGGAAGGATGGCCGATTCCGGCCGGTCGGCCCGGCGCCCCTCCCCCGCGTCGGCGGGCCCGCGGCTCATGCCGTGGGAGGCGCCTCGGTGTGGGCGCGGCGGTGGGCGGCGACGCGTTCACGGGTGGCGCAGCGCCGGGAGCAGTAGCGGCGTTCCGCACCGCTGCCCTGGGCCAGGAAGACGTTCGGGCAGCGGGGGGACGCGCAGACGCCGCCGGGTGGCCGCCGCCGGTCCCAGACCAGGACGGCCAGGGCCATGCAGGACGAGGCGAGGAACCACTCGTCCCAGGGGGCGTCGTCGTCGCTGTCCAGGTGCGGGTGCCAGGGGGTGTCTCCGCCGTGCGAGGTGAGGCGGAGGGGGCCGGTGTGGTCCCTCAGGAGAAGGTTGAGGACGGTCGCGGCCGTGTCGGTGTCCTCGGCGGCGAAGACCTCCCGCAGCCGGGCGGCGGCCTGTCGCATGCCCGCGACGTCCCCGGGGGTGAGGTCGAGGGGGTCGGTCTCGCCGTGGGCGCGCAGGAGGGCGGCGATCTCCTCGGGGCCGGGGGCGCCGTCGCCCGTGAGGGCGTTGATCAGGTCGGCGGTCCGCCGGGCCGTGGCGAGGACGGAGTGCCGGGCGGAGCGGTCTTCGGTGAAGGACACCCGGGGAATGTAACGCACCTTGTGGAGGTTTCCGTTACCTCCGTAACGTCCCGGCCATGACGAAGCGTTACGGATTACGGGTCCATCTCGCGGGAGCGGTGACCGCCCGGGTCGGGGACGAGATGTCGGGGCCCGCCCTCCTCCTCGCGGGGCTCGCCCTGACCGGGACGGCCGTCGAGGCGTCCTCCCTGCTCGCGGCGAGCGCGGTCGCCGCGGCGTTGGGCGGGCCGGCCCTCGGGGCCCTCCTCGACCGGTCGGACCGGCCCGGTCGTCTGCTGGCGGGAGCCCTCGCCGGGTACGCGGCGGGCCTTGTCCTGATCGCCGGGGCGCTCGGCCGACTGCCCTTCTCCGTGATCCTGGCGATGGCCGTGGTGACGGGCCTGGTGGGGCCCGCGCTGTCGGGCGGGTGGACGGCTCAACTGCCCCGCGCGGTGGGTGGCGGGGAGGGCCTGGACCGCGCGAACGCGCTCGACGCCATGACATTCGGCGTTGCGGGCCTGGCGGGACCCGTCCTCGCGGGCGGGGCGGCGGAACTCCTGGGGGCACCCGCCGCCGTGGTGCTCTCGGCGGTGCTGGTCGCCCTGGCCCTGCCCGCCGCCTGGACGCTGCCCGCCCGTACCGCCGGCGTACGCGGCCCTCGGCCCGCGCCGTCGGGCGCGGCTCCGGCCTGCGTGGTGCGGGTGATCGCGGGAAGGCCCGCGCTGGCCCGGGCCACGCTGACCTCAATCGTCTCCGCCGTCGCCCAGGGGATGGTGACGGTGTGCGTCCCGCTGCTGGGGACGCGGGTCCTGGGCGGGGCCGGGCGGGGTGCGATGCTGCTGTCCTGTGCGGCGGTCACGGCCCTGGCGGCCACGGCCGTGCTCGCGCGGTTCCCCCGCGCGCTTCCCCCGGAGACGGTCATGGGGGCGAGTGCGCTCGTGCTGGCCGCCTCCTCGGCCCTGGCTCTGTGGCCGCACCCCGCCGCCCTGGTGGCGGCCTTCCTCCTGGCCGGGGTGGGCGAAGGACCGCAGCTGGCCGCCTTGTTCGCGATCCGGCACCGGGAGGCCCCGGACGGTCTGCGCGGTCGGGTCTTCACCACCGGGGCCAGCCTGAAGATCACCGGGTTCGCCCTGGGCGCCGCGCTCGCGGGGCCGGTCGCGTCCTGGTCCCTGCCGGGTGCCCTGGTGGTGGCGACCGGGGTGTCGGTCCTCGCCGCCGTGGTGTCCCTCGCGGTCCGGTGCACCCGTCGGGCGTGCGTCAGGGGTCGTCCTCCGGTGGGGCGGTGAGGGTGCGCAGGGCGCTCAGGAGGTGGCGCAGGGCCGGACCTGGCGGGCCGGGGCGGACCGCCAGGGAGGTGGTGACCGGCGGCCCGGCGAGGGGGCGCACCGTGACGCCGGGCAGCCGGGGCGGCTCGCGTACCTCGTAGAAGACGGTCCATGACGGTTCCGGCGAGGTGCCGATCGCCGCCAGGGTGCCGTGCAGGTCCGTGAACGGCGGAGCGGGCGGCGGGGCGGGACCGGCGGCCCGGAGGGCGTCCGTGACCAGGTCGTGGAAGGGCGGGTTGCCGTCCCGGGGGGCGAGCCGCAGCGGGAGTCCGGCCAGGTCCTCCGGGCGGAGGGTGTCGCGGGCGGCGAGGGGGTGGCCGGCGGGCAGGGCCACGAGGAGCGGGTCCTGCCAGAGGGGGAGCAGTTCGAGGCCGGGGGCGGCCGGCAGGGCCCGTACGAGAGCGGCGTCCAGCTCTCCTTCCCGTACGGCCGCGAGGCGTTCGGTGACCGGCAGACGGCGCAGCCGGACCTGCACGTCCGGGGCGTGCGCGGCGAGTCCGGCGAGGAGGCGGGGGATCCGGTCGCCCGGCGCGTGGACCACGCCGAGCCGCAGCACCCCGTCCGCGCCGGCCACGATGTCGGCGGCGATCCGGGCGGTGCGGTCGGCGGCCGCGAGGACGGCGCGGGCCTCGGGGAGCAGGCGTTCCCCGGCGGCGGAGAGGCGGACGCGGCGGGTCGTCCGTTCGAAGAGGACCACACCCAGCTCGCGTTCGAGCCGGCGGACCTGCTGGCTGACGGCGGACTGGACGATCGTCAGCCGCTCGGCGGCGGCGCCGAAGCCGCCCGCGTCGGCGACGGCCACGAAGTACCGCAGCTGTCTGAGCTCCACGGCCCCTCACCCTCCCGATTCATCACGATCCGTGATCACTGTCTTCGCCAACCGGCGGTGGTACGGGGCTTCTTCCCGGGCTCGAATGGTGGCGAGTCCACGACAGGAGAGACCATGACCGTGTCCCACCGCTCCCTCCGCCCCGGTAGCGCCGCCCCGCTGATCGTGCGGGCGGAGGACGCCGAGCGGGTGCCGCTGCCGCACGGCGGCGCCTTTCTGCTCCTGGCCGACGCCTCGGACACCGGTGGCGCCCTCGGCGTGAACCGGCTGACCCTCGGCCCCGGCGCGACGGGCGCCCGGCCGCACCGCCACGAGCTGTCCACGGAACTGTTCCTCGTCCTCGGCGGCGCCCTGCGGTTCACCGCCGCCGGGCGCACGACCACCGTCACCACCGGCGGTCTGATCTGCGTCCCGCCCGGCGTGCCGCACTCCTTCGGCGCCGCGCCCGGCTCCCCCGCCGACCTCGTCGCCGTCCTCACCCCGGGGGTCGACCGCTTCGACTACTTCCGCGCCCTCGGACGGATCCAGCGCGGCGAGGAGTCCTTCGACAGCCTCCTGCCGGCGCAGGAACTGTACGACGTGCACTTCCTGCCGCCGGAGGACTAGGTGTATTGACCCGCAGCGTTGTTGACGCGGGTGATGGGCGGGTGTCCGCTGAGTGCGGTGTGGCAGCGGTGGTGGTTGTAGGTGTGGAGGA
>NZ_JBEORS010000048.1:0-9239 GCF_040302405.1 Streptomyces sp. NPDC126503 | reverse complement strand
CGCGCCGGGGGCACGCGCGGGGTGCGGTACGGAGCGGGGGGCCGGGCCGGCCGGGGCCGCGCCGTGCGCCGGGGCCGGAACGTCGTTGCCGTGGTACGGGTGTGAGGACACGTCACCAGGATGCCCCGGGGCACCGACAACGGTCCGCGCGGGACGGCGGGCGGCGGCTCCACCCGCTCGGGCCAGCGACGCGCCGCCCGCCGGAAGCACCCGCTACGCCGGTCGGCGCACTCCGATCTGCGGGGTCCGCGCCCGCTTCCTACGGTGACTGAATGATCGTCACGTCAGCTGTTCGTCATGCCGCCGCGGGGACCGCGGCGCTGCTGTTCGTGCTGCCAGGCCCGGCGGCCGCCGCCCCGGCCGCCCCGGCCGCCGCCCGTCCCCCGGTGGCCCTGCCCGCCGCGTTCACCTCCCCAGCTCCCGCCGTGGCGCCCGCCGAGCCGACTCCGCCGGCGCGCGGGGCCGGCGTGGATCCGGCCCGGCTGCACCGGCAGGGCACGCAGGTGCAGCCGCTGCCCGGGGCGCCTTCGGTGCCGTGGGTCTCCGCCCTGGCGTGGGTGGTGGCCGACGCCTCGACGGGTGAGGTGCTGGCCGCCCGGGACGCGCACCGGCGGCTGCCGCCGGCCAGCACCCTCAAGGCGCTGTTCGCGCTGACCGCGCTGCCGCGCAACGATCCCGGCGAGCGGCACACGGTGGCCGACTCCGAACTGACCGGCATCGGGGCCGGCAGCAGCCTGGTGGGGGTCAAGGAGGGGTACACGTACCGGGTGTCGGACCTGTGGAACGGCGTATTCCTCAGCTCGGGCAACGACGCGGTGCACGTCCTGGCGGCGATGAACGGCGGCTGGGAGGCCATGGCCCGCCAGATGCAGGAGAAGGCACGGGCGCTGGGGGCCCTCGACACCCGGGTGGTGTCGCCGGACGGGTACGACGCGCCGGGTCAGGTCTCCTCCGCCTTCGACCTGGCCGTCTTCGGGCGGGCCGGTCTGCAGGACCCGCAGTTCACCCGGTACTGCTCCACCGCGTACGCCGACTTCCCGGCCGGCTCCTGGTCGTACGGCATCGCCAACACCAACCGGCTGCTCACGGGGGCCGACGGGGTGGCGCGCTACCCGGGTCTGATCGGCATCAAGAACGGCTACACGAGCAACGCGGGCAACACATTGATCGCGGCGGCGCGGCGGGGCGACCGGACGCTGGTCGTGTCGGTGATGAACCCCCGCGCGGGCGGGGGCCTCGCCGTGTACGAGGAGGCCAGGTCGCTCCTGGACTGGGGTTTCGCGGCGGCGGGCCGGGTGCGGCCGGTCGGCTCGCTGCTTCCCCGCCGGGCGGAGCCCGCGGCGCCGGACGCCGACCCGCGCCCCGTGTCGGCGCCGAGGAACGGCGCGGCGGGCGAGCGGACCGACCCGCGCGAGGCGCCCGCGGACACCCGGGGCGTCCCCGGCGCGGTCGCCGCCGAACGGTCCGAGGCGGGCCGGGACGCACCACCCGCGTCGGCCTCCGCGGCCTTCCCCCTCACCCTCCTGGGCAGCGCGTGCGCGGCGGCCCTCACCCTCTGGGCCCTGCGGCGCCGCACCGCACGGCGGGACTGACGGACAAACGGCCGGGGGCGCCCGCCGGTGACACCCGGCGCCCCCGCCGGTACGGCAGCCGGCGCGGGGCACACGGGGGCCTCCCCGCGGGCCCCGGGCGTCCCGGGCCGGCGTGTGCGCCGCGGGTCAGGCGCCCGGGAGGCCTTCCAGGGGCTTCCAGGGGCCGGGCTCCTCATGGGCGACGTAGCGTTCGGCGGCGCGGACGGCCTCCGGGGCGGTGCGTTTGCCCATCAGGACGCAGAGCGTGTACGCGGTGTCCTCGAAGCGCCGGCGGACCGACAGGTCGCACGGCCTGGCCAGGACGGAGCGCTCCTGGGAGCGGTAGTGGCGCAGCAGCCGTTCGACCGTCTTCCTGTCGGGCAGCAGCATGGAGTCCTCCTGCGATTCCCTGAC
Organism: Streptomyces sp. NPDC126503; assembly: GCF_040302405.1. Taxonomy (NCBI): domain Bacteria; kingdom Bacillati; phylum Actinomycetota; class Actinomycetes; order Kitasatosporales; family Streptomycetaceae; genus Streptomyces; species Streptomyces sp. NPDC126503. The sequence continues at coordinate 7,254 of NZ_JBEORS010000048.1, read as the reverse complement.
CCCCTCGAGAGGCGTTTCGCTTCATAGTCACGGCGGAACGTCACCTTCGCGACCCGCACGGCCACGGGGCGTGACGGGATCGCCTCCCGGCGTGCGCGCGGGCCGCCGATGACGGAGGGTCGGAACATGAATGCGACCTCGCTCTCGCGCGTGGTGGTCACCGGAGCCACCGGAAATGTCGGTACGAGTCTGGTCCGCGCCCTGGCCCGGGAGCCGCGTGTCGGCTCCGTGCTGGGCGTGGCCCGGCGCAGACCCGATCTGGAGCTGCCGGGGGTGGAGTGGGCCGAGGCGGACGTCTCCCGCGAGGGCGACGAGCCGCTGCTCGCCCGGCTGGTGGCCGACGCGGACGCGGTGGTGCACCTGGCGTGGCGGTTCCATCCGACGCGCGACCCGGTGGTGACGTGGCAGGCGAACGTCCTCGGTTCGGTCCGCGTCTTCGAGGCGGTGGCGGCGGCCCGGGTGCCGGTTCTCGTGCACGCCTCGTCGGTGGGCGCCTACTCCCCCGGGCCGTCGGGGGGTGCCCCGGTCTCCGAGGAGTGGCCGACGCACGGCTGGCCCGGGGCCGCGTACACCCGGGAGAAGGCCTACCTGGAGCGGGTCCTCGACACCTTCGAGCGGGACCATCCGCAGGTCCGGGTGGTCCGGATGCGCCCGGCGTTCCTGTTCAAGGAGGAGTCGGCGAGCGAGCAGCGCCGGATCTTCGCCGGCCGCTTCTTCCCCGGCCAGCTGATGCGCCCGGAACTGCTGCCGCTGCTGCCCGAGTTCTCGGGGCTCCGGTTCCAGGTGATGCACACCGAGGACGCCGCCGACGCCTACCGCAGGGCGCTCCTGCGCGACGTGCGGGGGCCGTTCAATCTGGCCGCGGACCCGGTGGTGGACGCGGAGCTCCTGGGCCGGGTGTTCGACGCGCGGCCGGTGAAGGTGCCGGCCGGGGCGGTACGGGGGGCGCTCTCGGCGGCCTATCACCTGCGGCTCGCCCCGGCCTCCCCCGGTCTGTTCGACGCGGTGCGCCGCATTCCGGTCATGTCCACCGAACGGGCCCGGCGGGAACTGGAGTGGGAGCCGTCGGCGACGTCGGTGGAGGCCCTGGAGGCGTTCCTGCGCGGGGTCCGCGCGGGCGCCGGCGAGAGCACGGCCCCTCTGGGCGGCCACCGCGTCGGCTGACGCGGCGGCCGGAGGTGCCCCCGGCACCTCCGGCCCGTCTCACCGCCACCCGTGGGTCCGGGTCAGGTGCCGGCCGAAGGCGGGTTCGGCGGTGAGCCGGCGGGCGTAGGCCCACAGGGCGGGGTGGGCGGTGACGCGTGCCCGTCCCTCGGGCGTGAGGCGTCCGAGGTGGACGGTGTCGAGGTGCACCAGGGTGCTCCACACGTGCGCGTCGGCGAGGGTGGGACGGTCGCCGAGGACGTACGGCCGGCCGGCGAGGCGGCGTTCCAGGGAGGCGAGCGCCGCGAGGAGGACGGTGAGCGGGTCGTCCCCGGAGCCCCGGGGTCCGGTCCGCGCCGCACCGGCCCGGCGGGCGGCCCGGTCGACGTCGCGCGCGCACAGTTCCGCGATCGTCTCGATCTCGCCCCGGTGCCTCCCGGGCAGCAGGTCGGGTCCGTCGCCCCGGAAGCGGAGGGCCAGGTCGCCGAGGATGTCGGGGACATGGGTGCTGACGATCCGTCCGGTCCAGTGGTCGCTGAGGACGGGGGCGGCGGCCGGTCCGCCGTACAGGTGGGCGCTGGCCTCGTAGAGCGGGCGGAGGACGGTGTATCCGCCGTCGGGGGTGTCGGGGATCGGCGGCAGGACGGTCAGCGGCACCGTGCGGTCGAGTGCGAGCAGGCCGTGGGTGACGGCGAGGGCGAGACAGCCGGGGCCCGAGGGGGCGATGTGGAGGCGGTAGCGGCGGGGGACGGCGTAGTGGCCGCTGCGCATGTCGCGGCCGATGCGCCCCCGGAAGTGGGGTGCGGCGGAGGCGGGCAGGAGCGAGGACGGGACGACGGACATGCTTCTCCCTCGGAATGCTCGGTGCTCGGTGCGCCGGCGCCCGGGTTCCCGGGCGCGCTCGTGCCGGCGGTCACGGTCGTGGTCGCGAGGTCGGATGCCGGGGGCGGACGCGGTGCTCGTGCTCGCCGGTCGGGGTGGTGACGGCGAGCCGGCCGCGGTGGCCGGGGTGGGCTGTTGCCTGCGGCGGCCCTTTCCTACTTGTTCGGTGGGGTTGTGGTCCCGAGTGTCCGGCCGGGCCCCTGTGCCGTCAAGGGCGCGCGGGGCGCACGCGGACCCGCCGCTCGTGTCGCGGCCCGTGCCGGGCGGGGTTCGGGAAGGGCCGGTGCGGAATAATGCGCGCATGCGCATTTCAGCCAGGGCCGACTACGCGGTCCGTGCGGCCCTCCAGCTCGCGGCGGCCCGGGACGCCGGCCCCCTGAAGGCCGAGGCCATCGCCGAGGGCCAGGGCATCTCGCACAAGTTCCTGGAGGGGATCCTGGGGGACATGCGCAAGGGCGGCCTGGTGCAGAGCCAGCGCGGCGGCAACGGCGGGTACTGGCTGGCGCGGCCCGCCGAGACCATCTCGGTCGCGGAGGTGATCCGCTGCGTGGACGGCCCCCTGGTCTCCGTACGCGGGGAGCGTCCCCCGGATCTCGCCTACACCGGCCCGGCCGAATCCCTGCTCCCTCTGTGGATCGCCCTGCGCGCGAGTGTGCGCGCGGTGCTCGGTGTCTCGCTGGCGGACGTGGCGGCGGCCGAGCTGCCCGCCGAGATCACCGCCCTCACCCAGGACCCGGAGGCCTGGACCAACCCGTGAGCACCGTCGCAAGCGCGGCGGGAGGCTGACAGCGTCTCAGTTTCCGGGATGCCCGCATCCGCAGTATGGACGCCCCTTGGGGCGGCGGCCTTCCCTCTGTCACCATCCCCACTATTCCAATGGGAATACTAGGGATCATGTGAGGTGACGTGAGCACGCAGAGGAAGTCGACCACGAGACCCGCGATACGCGCCGCCTCCACCGCCTCCACGGCGGCCCCGCCGGACGCCGGCGCCCCCTCGGAGGACGGGCGGTCCCCCAGCGGCGGGCCGGGGGACGGCATCTGGTTCCGGGTCACCCGCGAGCTCGCCGACGACCTGGCCGTGGACGCCCCGGCCCGGGACCGGGCGGGCAAGACTCCGTACGACGAGGTCGCCCGGCTCCAGGAGGCCGGGCTTCCAGGGCTGCTCACGCCGCCGGGGGACGGCGGCCGGGGCAGCGACTGGCGGTCCGCCTGCGCGGTGATCCGCGAGATCTCCGCCGCCGACAGCTCGGTCGGCGAACTCCTCGCCCACCACTACCTCCTCTCGTGGTCGAGCCACTTCTTCGGCCAGGACCCGGGGACCGGTTCACCCGCACGGCGGAAACAGACGGCCAAGGCCTCCCTCGGCGCCCGTGCCGCACGCGAACACTGGCTGCTCGCCGGGGCCGTCGAACCGCCGCCTCCGGGAACCGGCCCCGGGCCGGATCTCACGCTCACCCCGTCGGACGACGGCTGGCTCCTCGACGGACGGCACACCTTCGCCTCCGGCGTCACGGTGGCCGACCGGCTCGTCCTCGCCGCCCGCCCCGGCGGCAGCGGCGACGCGCTGGTCGTCCTGGTCGACCCGGCCTGTCCCGGCGTGTTCACCGACGGCGGCCCCGACCGGGTGGGCCAGCGGCTCGCCGGCGCGGGCACCGTCACCTTCGACCGCGTGCCCGTGGCCCCCGCCGACGTCCTCGGTGTCCTCCCCCAGGACGAGGACACCACCGCCCCCTTCACCACGCTCGCCCCACTGGCCCTGCGGCTCCTCCTGGTCCACGTCGGGCTCGGCATCACCGAAGGGGCGCTGGCCGAGGCCAGGGACGTCACCCGCGCGGGCCGGGCCGGCGACCGGGCCGCCCCCGCCGGTGACGCGGTCGCCCGCCTCGGCGGGGCCGTACGGGCCGTGGCGTCGGACGATCCGTACCTCCCTCTCGCCTACGGCGAGTTGGCGATCGAGGCGCATGCCGCGGCCTCGGTCGTGGAACGCGCGGACGACGCCCTCGCCTACGGACTGCACACCGGGCGCGGCCTCGGGGCCGAACAGCGGGCCGCCATCGCCGTCCTGGTGGCGGCGGCCGAGACGGTGACCGGCCGGGCCGCCGTGCGCGTCACCACCCGCGTCCTCGAACTGGTCGACGGCGCCGGCGGCCCCGCCGGCCACGACGGGGCCCCCGGCTTCGACCGCTTCTGGCGCAACGCGCGGGCGCTGACCGCACGGACGCGCACGGCCCACCGGCTCCGTGACATCGGGGACCACTACCTCCACGGCACCGACACCCGCCTCACCCTTCCGGCGTAACCGGCCGTCCGCGCGCCCCGGCACCGGCTGCAGGCCGACGGCGGAGCGGGGAAGAACCCGGCGGAGAAGGGGTTTCCGGCGGGCCCGGAAGGGGGGCCGGCACCCGGCGGGGGACGGGCCGGACCGCGGGCCGGGGGCCTCCGTCCCTGTCGCCGTACGGCCGGACGGGGGCAAGCTGAAGGAAGGAGGGCCCGGCCACCGGGCGGGTCCGGCAGCGTCCCCAGGAGGACATCCGATGACGCGTGAGATCGTCGCGGGAGTGGACGGCTCCCCCGAGAGCCTCGCCGCGGCCGACTGGGCCGCCCGCGAGGCCCTGCACCGGGGGCTCCCGCTGCGGCTCGCGCACGCGTGGCGCTGGGAACCGCTCGATCTCCCCCTGGTGCAGGACCCGGAGGGGCAGGAGCGGGCCGCCGAGGACGTGCTGCGCGAGGCGGGGACGGCGATCGCGCGGCAGTACCCGGAGGTGACGCTCACCGCCGAGCTGTTGCGGGACACCCCGGTCGCCGCGCTGCTCGGCACCGGCGAGCGGGCCGAGATGCTGGTGGTCGGGTCACGCGGACACGGCGCGGTGGCCGGGTTCCTGCTGGGTTCGTACGGGCAGCAGATCATCGCCGGTGCGACCCGGCCGGTCGTCGCCGTCCGGTCCCGGGACGGCGAACCGGCCGAACCCCCCACCGGGGAGGTCCTGGTGGGCCAGCTCGGCAGCCCGGAGGACAGCGCCGCCGTCCTGCGGTTCGCCTTCGCGACGGCGGCCGCGCGTGGTGCCCCGCTGCGCGCGGTCCGGGCGTGGAGCCTGCCGCCCCTCTTCGCGTACAGCCCGGCGTCCATGCAACTGGCCGACGAGGCGGGCGGGCTCGTCCCGTACGAGGAGAAGGCGTTGAGCGACGCCCTCGCGCCCTGGCGCGAACGCTTCCCCGACGTGTCCGTCACCGAGCACGTCGAACTGGGCAGCGCCGGACAGGTGCTGCTCTCCTCCTCGGGCGCCGCCCAGCTCCTCGTGGTCGGGCGCAGGGCCCGGCGCGGGGCGGTGGGGCCGCGCATCGGATCGGTGGCGCACGCGGCGCTGCACCTCGCGCCCTGCCCGGTGGCGGTCGTCCCGCCCGAATGACGGGACGGTCCGGAAGCAGCCCGTCCCGCCGCCGTGTCGACCCCACGGGTTGACGAGACGTGTCGGGAAGAAGGGGGGGGCGGAAAGTGTTGTCGCCGTCGCTCCGGTGGCTCTCCCCAGTGCCGGATCGTCCGGCGACCCCGGAAAGAGAGCGGAGTTCCATGCGGTACCACGAGCACCCCGGTCATCCCGAAGCACTCGACCCCCAGGAAGGCGGGCCGGCCCCCGCGAGCGGGCGGCATCGCAGGGGCGGAGGAGGGCGGCGGCGCGCGCCCCGGCGGCCGGCGGCCCGCACCGCCGTCACCCTGGCCGGCACCGCGGCGGCCGTGTTCACGGTGGCGACGGCGGTGTACGTGGCGGCCCCGGCACCGGCCGCCGACCCGGTGCAACCGCCGCTCGCCGCCCCGGCCCCGCCCTCGGCCGCCACCGCGTTGGCGGCCGTCGCTCCGGCGTCCGCGCCCGTCACCGCGCCGGCTCCGGCGTCCACGCCGGCGGCGCCGTCCGCACCCCGTTCGCCTGCGGTCTCCCGCCCGCCGGCCGCCCCCGCGCCCAGCACCTCCTCCCCCGCCGCCGCGCCGCGCACCCCGGCGGCCGCCACCCCCTCCCCCGCACGACCGGAACCGGCCGCACCCGCGTCGTCCCCCGCCCGGCCGTCCGAGGCGGCGGCGGAGACCGGCGGTTCCGACGCCGCCGACCGGGCCGGGGGCGGTGCGGCCCAGTACGCCCAGCACGTGATAGCCCTGGTCAACGCCGAACGGCAGAAGGCCGGGTGCGGTCCGCTGCGTGCGGAGAAACGTCTGCGGCTGGCCGCGCAGCGGCACGCCGACGACATGGCCGCCCGCGACTACTACGCCCACGACACCCCCGAGGGACGGGACGCGGGCGACCGGATCACGGCCGTCGGGTACCCCTGGTCGGCGTGGGCGGAGAACATCCACCGGGGGCCGAAGACCCCGGCCCGCGCGATGGAGGACTGGATGGAGAGCCCCGGCCACCGCGAGAACATCCTCAACTGTTCCTTCGACGAGATCGGGGTGGGGGTGTCCCTCGCCTCCAACGGCCCCTGGTGGGTGCAGAACTTCGGCAGCCGGCGCTGAGGCGCCGCGCCGCCCCGCGGCTCACGGGGCGGCGAGCTTCTGCACCCAGATCGTGCCGCCGGGGCCGGGCGCGGACGCCACGCCCGTGTCCCGGTACCGGCAGTCGAGCATGTTCTCCTCGTGCGCGGCCCCGTCCGTCCAGCCCTCCACGACACCGGCGGGATCGTCCGTGCCGCGCGCCAGGTTCTCGGCCCAGGCACTCCAGGCGTACCCCTCGGCGGTGATGCGGCTGTCGGCGAAGGCGCCTTCCGGGCTGCTGTGCCCGTAGTAGCCGCGCGCCGCCATGTCGCGGGCGTAGGCACGGGCCGCTCGGACGAGCCGCGGATCGGTACGCAGCGGTGCGCAACCGGCCTCGGCCCGCAGCCGGTTGACCAGTGCGGTCACTCGCTCCCCCGCCGGGGGCGCGGGGGCGGGTGACGCCGTCGTACGCCGCGGGGACGGGCGCGCGTCGGGCGGCGGCGGTGTCGTCGACGTCGTGGGGGCCGGGGCGGGGGTCGTGACCGGGGTACGGGGCGGGGTGGCGGGCGGCGGGGGCGCGGCGGTGGGCCGGGCGGGCGCCGGACGCGCCTGCGGCTGCTCGGGCAGGAGCTGCGGGGCGAGGGCGCCGAGGACGGCGGCGAGCACGGCGGCTCCCGCGAGCCCGGCGCGCCGGCCGGGCGTCCAGCGCGCCGGCCGGGGTCTTCGGCCCCCGGTGGATGTTCTCCGCCCACGCCGACCAGGGGT
>NZ_JBEORS010000047.1:0-16219 GCF_040302405.1 Streptomyces sp. NPDC126503 | reverse complement strand
GGTCACCGCCACCCCCGTCGACTGGAACCGCGCGCTGGGCACCGGCGCGTCGACCGACCTGGGATTCGTGGGCTCCTTCACGGGCGCCAACCCGATCCGGCCGTTCCCGGCACACTCCGTCGCCGATGTGCACGGCGACGGCCGCGGATTCACCCGGACGGGGAGGCGCTCGGAGTGAACAGGGGGAGCGCCGGGGGGCGCGTTCCCTCATGGAGTTTCCTTCGTGATCACCGCCGACCTACCGTCGACACCATGGGACGCGAGGACCTGGCGACACTGGTACGGATCTGTGATCCGGCGGGCTCGCCGCGCGGCACCGGCTTCCTCGCCGACCACGACGGCACCCTCGTCACCTCCCACGAGGCCGTCGACGGACTCACCCGCCTCCTGCTGCGCGCCCCCGGCGACCGGACCTGCCTCACCGGCGCCGACGCCGTCACCCCCCTCCCCGAGCACGGACTCGCCCTGGTGAGGACCCACGGCCTCGGCGTCCGCCCCCTGCCGCTCGCCACCCGCCCCGGGACCGAGCCCGGCACGTACGTACGGATCGCCGCGCAGGGCTGGCGCGAGGCCCGCGTCCTCGGCCCCGCCGCCGTCACGTACCCGGCCGGTGGCCGGTGCCACGCCCTCACCGACGCCCTCGAACTGGCCATCGGCACGGAGGGCGCGGAAATCCTCCGCCTCGGCGGGTACGCCACCGGCGGCCCCGTCCTCGACGCCGCCACCGGCACCGTCCTCGGCGTCCTCGGCACCGCCCTGCACGGCGACCCCCGGGCCGCGGGCCACGCGGTGACGCTGCGCCCCGACGGCCCGCTCGCCCCGCTCCTGCGCCGCAACGCGGCCACCGTCCCCGCCTACGGCCCCGACCTCAACCTCGCCGCCGTCCTGGAACTGACCGCCACCGCCACCGGCCCCGCACGCGAACCCGGCCCCTGGCCCGACCCCGTCGAAAGGCCCGCCTGCACCCGCGCCTTCACCGGCTTCGAGACCGGGCGGGACACCCGGGTCCTGGCCGTCGTCGGCACCCCCGGAAGCGGCCGGACCACCGCGCTCGCCGCCCTCTGCGCCCGCCGCGCCCAGGGCACCGCCCCCGCCCCCACGCTCCGGCTGCGCGGCGCCGACCTGCGCGCCGGGGACCGCTCCCTCGCCGACGCCGTCGGACGCGCCCTGCACCAGGCCGGGCGGATCGTCGCCGCCTCCGGCACGGCCGGCGACCCGGCCACCGCCGGCCCCGAGCGGTGCGCCGCCCTCGCCCGCGCGGCCGGCCGCCCCCTGCTCGTCCTCCTCGACGGCCCGGAGGAGATGCCCCCGGCCCTCGCCCACCGGCTGCCCGAGTGGACCGCCGCGAGCGAAGAGTGGCTCCGCGCCCACGACGTCCGGCTCGTGCTCGCCTGCCGCCCCGAGCACTGGGAGCAGGCCGCGGGCCTGTACGGCTCCCCGCCGGCCGTCCTGTCCCTCGGCGACCTCTCCGAGCCGGAGGCCAGGGCCGCCCGGCGGGCGTACGGGCTCGGCGACGGCGACCTCGCGGAGGCGGACGCCCGGCACCCGCTGGCCCTCCGGCTGCTGGCCGAGGTGCGGGCCGCGCTCCCGGGCGGCGTTCCCGGCAGGCCCGGCCGCGAGGAGATCTTCACCGCCTACCTGGACCTCATGTGCCTGCGGGTCGCCGTCCGCGTCGCCGCCGGCACCCGGCCGCTGCCGCGCGGCACCGCCGTCCGCCGCCTCGCCGCCCGGGTCACCGGCCGCGTCCACGAGGCGGCCCGCCGCTGCCTCGGCCCCGGGCACGGGGTCCTCGACCGGGCCTCCTTCGAGGAACTGTTCCCGTGGCGGGACGGCTGGGCCTCGGCCGTCCTCACCGAGGGCCTCCTCGTCCCGGCCGGCTCCGGCTACCGCTTCGCCCACGAGGAGCTGGCCGACTGGGTGCAGGCCGCCCACCTGGACGTGGACGGCGCCCTGCACGCCCTGGTCCACCGCTGGCACGAGGAGACCCCGCTCCGGCTCCCCTCCCGCTCCGACGGGCCCGCCGCCCCCGGGGAACCGGCCGGCGAACCCCTCCCCGTTCCCCGCCACCGGATCGGCCCCGTCCTCCAGGCCCTCCTGCGCCTCGACCGTGCCCAGGGCCCGGCGGGCCTCCTTCCGCACCTCCTCGCCCTCACCGACTCCCTGGACCGGTTCGCGACCCCGCCACCGGTCCCCGCCTCCGCCGGCCCGGCGTCCCCGCACGCCTGCGCCGACGGTGCCTGGTGGGGGGCCCGGCTGCTGCGGGAGGCGCTGCGCGGCGTGGGCGACCCCCGCGGATACCTGCCCGTGCTGCGGCGGCTCGCCGACCGGATCGGCGCCGGCCCGGGGCGCCACCCGGTGCACGCGGGGTTCGGCGCGGAGTTCTGGCAGGAGCTGCCGCTGGGCGAGGACGAGCGGATCGACCTCCTGCGGCGGCTCGTGCCCGCCGACCCGCCGCCCGGACGGCCCGCAGGGGAGCGCTCCCTCGACACCGTCGCCGCCCTCCTCGCCGCCGACCCCCGGGGCGTCCAGCCGCTCCTGTGCCGCTGGTTCACCGACGACCGCCCCCTGCCCGCCACCCCGGACGCCACGGTCGCCACCGCCGCCCAGGCCCTCCTCCACACCCACCGGGCGCTCGCCGTCGACGACCTGTGCGAGGCGCTCGTCGCCACCGCCCATCCGCTGGCCGAGGACCTCCTCGACGCCCTCGCCGAGGACGAGCCCGCCGCGCTGTGCCGCGCCGTCGACCGCTGGGCCCACGACGACGGCCGACCCGAACGGCGCGCCGCCGCCGCCACGTACGCCCAGCGGCTCGCCCCCCGCGTCACCGCCCCCGCCGACCGCGAACTCCTGCGCTACGCCGCCCTCGCCCTGCTCGCCCGCCCCGCCGACGAGGCCCTCCACCCCCTCGCGCTCGGCCTGCTCGTCCGCGACCCGGAGACCCGCCCCCGCCATCTGCCGCGGGCTCTCGCGGACACCCGCGTCCCCGCCGAGGACCTCACCGCGGCCCTCGACACCCACCCCGAACTCGTCCTCGTGGCCTTCCGGGAACGGCTCACCGGCGCCGGAGAGACCCCGGCCGCCGCGCTGCGCGCCCTCGCCGCCGTCGACACCCCCGCCCTCACCCGGCGCATCGCCGCCCTCGTCCGCGACTACGCCGGCCGCCACCCCGAGGGCGCCGCCCACGTCGCCGCCTACGTCGACCGGCGCCTGGAGGAGGGCCCCACCGCGCGGGCCGTCCTCCACCCCCTCGTCACGGGGCTGATCCGGTCCCGGCCCGCAGCAGTCCGGCGCGCCCTCGCCCCCGTGCTCGCCGCCCCCGGCTCCGGCGCCTCCCGCCACCTGAGGGCCGAACTCCTCGACGTACTTCTGGAACATGAGGCGTACGAGGCGGAGACGGGGGAGCCGGCCGTCCTGGACGCCCTGATCGTCGCGGCGGCCCTCGGTGCCGCCCGCCGCCCCGCCCCCCGCACCCGCGCCCTCCTGGAGCGCACGGCGGCCCTGTACGCGCGCCTGCCGGGGGGACCCGCCCGCTGCGAGAGCCTCCTCGCCGCCCTCGCCGAGGCCCGCCCCGCCTTCGCCGCGCACCTCGCGCAGGCCCTCCCCGCCCCCCGGAGCGGCGGCAGTTCCATGCCGATGCCGAGCGAGGACCGCGGGCATGGCAGTCTTAGACCTGCGTAATGGGCGCACAGGGCGAACAGGCGGACGAGGAGCGGTCACAGTGCAGCGCTGGCGTGGCTTGGAGGACATCCCCCAGGACTGGGGGCGCAGCGTCGTCACCATCGGCTCCTACGACGGGGTGCACCGCGGACACCAGTTGATCATCGGGCGGGCCGTCGAGCGGGCCCGCGCCCTCGGCATCCCCTCCGTCGTGGTCACCTTCGACCCGCACCCCTCCGAGGTCGTGCGCCCCGGCAGCCACCCGCCGCTGCTCGCCCCGCACCACCGGCGGGCCGAGCTGATCGCCGAACTCGGCGTGGACGCGGTGCTCGTGCTGCCGTTCACCGCCGAGTTCTCGCAGCTGTCCCCGGCGGACTTCGTCGTCAAGGTGCTCGTCGACAAGCTGCACGCCAAGGCCGTCATCGAGGGCCCGAACTTCCGCTTCGGCCACCGGGCCGCCGGAAACGTCGACCTCCTCGCCGAGCTCGGCACCACCTACGACTACGAGGTCGAGGTCATCGACCTGTTCGTCTGCGGCGAGGCCGGCGACGGCGAGCCGTTCTCCTCGACGCTCACCCGCCGGCTCGTCGCCGGGGGCGACATGGCGGGAGCCGCCGAGGTCCTCGGCCGACCGCACCGCGTCGAGGGCGTCGTCGTCCGCGGCGCCCAGCGGGGCCGCGAACTCGGCTTTCCCACGGCCAACGTCGAGACCCTGCCCCACACGGCGATCCCGGCCGACGGCGTCTACGCGGGCTGGCTGACGGCGGCGGGGGAGCGGATGCCGGCGGCCATCTCGGTCGGCACCAACCCGCAGTTCGACGGCAAGGAGCGGACGGTCGAGGCGTACGCGATCGACCGCGAGGGCCTGGACCTGTACGGGCTCCACGTGGCCGTGGACTTCCTCGCCTACGTGCGCGGCATGCTCAGGTTCGACACCCTCGACGACCTGCTGCGGGCGATGGCCGCCGACGTGGAGACGTGCCGCGCGCTCACGGAGACGTACGACCGCGAACACGGCCACTGAGCCGCCCCCCGGTGGGGGGACGGCTCAGGTGACGCGGCCCCTCACCAGGTGACCAGCAGCTCCTTCGGGCCGCGGATCAGTCCCTTGGACTGCCACACCACGCCCTCGGGGCCGTCCGCGAGCCGCAGTCGCGGATAGCGGCGCAGCAGCGTCCCCAGCATCACCTCGGACTCCATCCGCGTGAGCATCGCGCCCATGCAGTGGTGCGGGCCGTGCCCGAACGACACGTGCCCGGTGCCCGTCCGGTCGAAGTCGATCCCGTGCGGGTCCTCGAAGACCTCAGGGTCCCGGTTGGCCGCCAGGTACGAGGCGTACACCGCCTCACCCGCCCGGATCAGCACCCCGCCGACCTCGACGTCCTCGGTCGCGATCCGCGGCAGCCCGACCCCGTTGCGGTGCGGGATCCAGCGCAGCAGCTCGTCCACCGCCTGCGGCAGCAGCTCCGGCTCGGCGCGCAGCCGGGCCTCCAGCTCCGGACGGGTGAGCAGCACGTACACCATGTTGGCGCTGTTGTTGCGGACCGCGTGAGCGCCGCTGATCAGGATCGCCATGGCGAGCGAGACGGCCTCGTCGCCGTTGATCCGGCCCTCCGCCAGGGACTCGGCGAGCACCCCGGCGAGATCGTCCGAGGGCTCCGCGCTCCGCCGTTCGAGCAGCCGGGTGATGTAGCCGTGGATCTGCGCCTTGGCCGCCCGGCTGCTCTCCGGACCCGGACCGGAGGACAGGATGAGGTCGGGCCAGGACGCCAGCTCCGCCCGGTCCTCCTCCGGAATGCCGAGGAGGTCGCACACCACCGACATGGGCAGCGGCCCGTGCAGGTGCTTCATCAGATCGGCCGGGCGGCCCGCCTCCTCCATCGCGTCCAGGAGCCGGTCGCAGCTCGCCTGCGCCAGCGGCCGCAGCCGCTTGGTGCTCTGCCCGGTGAACGCCTTGGTCACCGCCTTGCGCAGCTGCGTGTGGTAGGGCGGGTCGGCGTAGTTCAGGGCCGCCTTCGAGGCCACCATGTGGCCGGTCATGCCGGTGACCTGGCGGTCGAGCAGGGCCGTCCGGCTGAACCGGGGGTCGGAGGTCACCGTCCGGACGTCCTCGTACCGGGTGACGAGCCAGGCCTCGTTCTCCGCGGCGAACGGCAGCCGGATACGGGCGACGGGCTCCTCCCTGAGGAGTTCGGTCAGCAGCGGGTCGAAGTCGAGGGCCGGCAGGTCCTCGACGGCCCAGTCGCGGGCGGGCCGCGGGGCGGCCGTCGGTTCGGAGGTCATGAGGACCGTGTTCCCGGCCGCCGGGAGCCGTGACACGCCGGGCGTTCGACAGCCCCCTGAACGGAGCAGCCCGCCGCCCCGGCACCCTTCACCGTCCGTGACCGGACTGTCGCAGTCGCGGTTGCGGGGTGGCGATCACCGGGTGACGGTGGGCGCAGTTCACGCGAACCAGACGAAGGAGCGAGTGTCGTGGTGACCCTGTGCAAGCCCGCGGTGTCCGTGCCCGAGCACGTGATCACGATGGAGGAGACGCTCGAACTCGCCCGCTCACGCCATGCGGACCACCCCCAGCTGGGGCTGGCCCTACGGCTGATCGGGAACACCGGGGTCGCCAAGCGGCACATCGTGCAGCCCATCGAGGAGACGCTGAAGCATCCCGGCTTCGAGGAACGCAACACCCTGTACGAGGCGGAGGCGAAGGCCCGGGTGCCGGCCGTCGTGGAGGAGGCCCTCGGTAACGCGGGACTGCGCCCCGCGGACATCGACATGATCGTCTACGTGTCGTGCACGGGCTTCATGATGCCCTCGCTCACCGCCTGGCTGATCAACACCATGGGCTTCCCCAGCCACACCCGTCAGCTGCCCATCGCCCAGCTGGGCTGCGCCGCCGGCGGAGCCGCCATCAACCGGGCGCACGACTTCTGCACCGCCTACCCGGAGGCCAACGTCCTCATCGTGGCCTGCGAGTTCTGCTCGCTGTGCTACCAGCCCACCGACCTCGGCGTCGGCTCGCTGCTCTCCAACGGACTCTTCGGCGACGCCGTCGCCGCGGCGGTGGTCCGCGGCCAGGGCGGCACCGGCATCGCCCTGGAGCGCAACAACTCCCACCTCGTGCCCGACACCGAGGACTGGATCGCCTACAGCGTCCGCGCCACCGGTTTCCACTTCCTCCTGGACAAGCGCGTCCCGACCACCATGGAGCCGCTGGCCCCCGCGCTCCGCGAGATCGCCGGGGCGCACGGCTGGGACGCGGGGAACCTGGACTTCTACATCATCCACGCGGGCGGCCCCCGCATCCTCGACGACCTCAGCCTCTTCCTCGAAGTGCCGCCGGAGTCCTTCCGGTTCAGCCGCGCCACGCTCACGGAGTACGGCAACATCGCGAGCGCCGTCGTCCTGGACGCGGTGCGGCGGCTCTTCGAGGAGGGCGGGCAGCCGGAGGGCGCGCGCGGCATCCTCGCCGGCTTCGGGCCCGGCATCACCGCCGAGATGTGCCTCGGCCGGTGGACCAACTCCGCCCGGGAGCCCGAGCCACGCCTCGACGCGCGGCGGATCGTCGGGTACGCGCCCGCGATGCGGCCCGCCCGCAGCACCACCGCCTGACCGGTACGGCAACCGCCCCTCGTACGGAGGTACGGCCGGCGCCGGCCGTCCGGGACCCGGCAACTCCCCGTACGGAGGTACGGCCGGCCGTCGGGGCACGGCGCGCCCCGCCCGTACGGAGGTACGGCCGGCCCGGCTCAGGTCCGGACCCGGCGCACCCGTCCGCAGGCACACAGGACCCTTCTCCCCATCCGAGTCACCGTCACGGATCCACCCCCAGCACAGGAGAGCCGCATGACCAGCACGCCACCCTCCCGCCGCGGGACCCGCCCGCGCCTCCGTGTCCGGCGGGCCGCCGCCGCCCTGACCGCGCTCCTCGCCGGCGCGGCCACCACCTCGCTCGCCGGGCCCCCCGCCCAGGCGGCCGGCGCACCCGACCGGGCCCGCGTCCCCATGCACCAGTGCTGGGTGAACGACGTGGCGGCACCGCCCGGTGACACCGTCAGCGGCACCAACGGCGACGACCACATCTTCTGCGACAGCGACCTGGAGAACGTCACCGTCTCGGGTGGCGGCGGCAACGACATGATCGAGGTCCGGGGTCTGGTCATCGACTCGGCCATCACGGGCGGCGAGGGCGACGACGTCATCCGCGCCAAGCACCTGGTGCCGCAGAAGGCCTCCAGCATGGTGCGGGGCAACCGCGGCAACGACGTCATCAAGGTCGCCACCGTCTCCGGTGACGGCGCGGAGCGCGGCGCCGTGGTGCACGGCGACGACGGCAACGACAAGATCTTCACCGGTTCGGTGAGCGGGGCGCCCGGCAAGTTCAACCGCGGCGGCGGCATCGTCACCGGCAACGACGGCGTCGACTTCATCAGGGTCGGCACCATCGACTTCTCCGGCCGGGTCCTCGGCGGCAGCGAGGGCGACCGCATCGAGGCCGCCGCCCTCGGCCCGGAGTCCGGCGGCCTCATCCAGGCCGGCCCCGGCGACGACACGATCAGCGGCCACGACGGCGCCGTCCTGACGGTCGGCCCGCACTGGGGCACCGTCGACGCCGGTGTCGGCAAGGACACCTGCGCGATCGTCTCCGTCTCCACCCGCACCGCCATCGCCTCCTGCGAGACGATGCCGAAGGCCCCGACGAAGGAGAACGGCGGCCCCGAGGCCCAGCCCCAGCCGGACACGGAGGCGGAACCCGAGTCCGCCCACTGAGGGTGAGGGCGGGGGCCTAACCTCCCGCCCCCTCCCGTGTCACCCAGTGGCACGCCACCGCCCGCTCCCCGCCGCCTCCCAGGACCGGCAGGTCGGCCGTACGGCAGCGCTCCGCGACCGGGTCCGCCTCACCGGAGGCCAGGACCTGGCAGCGGACGTGGAAGCGGCAGCCCGGCGGGACGCGTGAGGGGTCCGGGGGCTCTCCGGTCAGTACCACCGGGGTGCCCCCGGACTCCGGGAGGACCGACAGCAGCGCCCGGGTGTACGGGTGGCGAGGGGCCGTCAGGACGGACTCCACCGGCCCCGTCTCCACCACCCGGCCCAGGTACATCACCGCCACCCGGTCCGCGATGTTCCAGGCCAGGCCCAGATCGTGCGTCACCACCAGGGCCGACAGGCCCAGTTCGTCGCGGAGCCGCAGCAGCAGGGCCAGCACCTCGCCCCGTACGGACGCGTCCAGTGAGGCGACCGGCTCGTCCGCGACGATGAGCTCCGGTTCCAGGACGAGCGCGCCCGCGATGACCACCCGCTGCCGCTGACCGCCGGACAGCTCGTGCGGATAGCGCAGGAAGAACCGCTCCGGCGGCCGCAGCCCGGCCCGCGCGAGCGCCCCCGCCACCGCCGCCCGCTCGTCCCCCTCGTGGCCGTGGATCCGCAGCCCCTCCGCCACCGCGTCGTACACGGTGTGCCGGGGGTTCAGCGAACCGCTCGGGTCCTGCAGCACCAGCTGCGCCCGCCGCCGGTACGCCTTCAGCGCCCCCGGCGCGTACACCAGCGGTTTCCCGGCGAAGGAGACCGAGCCGGAGGCAGGCCGGACCAGGCCCAGGAGCGACCGGGCGAGGGTCGTCTTCCCGCAGCCGGACTCGCCGACCAGGGCCACGATCTCGCCCGCCCCGATGTCCAGGTCCACCCCGTCCACGGCCCGCGCGGGCGACGCGCCCCGCCGCCCGGGGAAGGTGACGTGCAGCCCGCGCGCGGACAGCAGGGGACCGGCGACCGTACTCATGACACGCTCCCCACGTGGACGCAGGCGGCCCGGTGCCCCGGTCCCGCCTCCCGCAGCAGCTGGTCCCGTTCGGCGCAGGACTCCACCACGACCGGGCAGCGCGGATGGAACGCGCAGCCCCCCGGCAGATCGGCCGGGTCCGGCGGATCACCCGGCAGGCCGCGCGGCGCCCGCCGGGACGCCGGGTCCCCGATGCGCGGGAACGCCGAGGACAGGGCCCGCCCGTACGGGTGCGCGGCCGCCTCGAACACCTGCCGTGCCGGACCCTCCTCCACCACACGGCCCGCGTACATCACGGCGAGCCGGTCGCAGGTGTCGGCCAGCACCGCCAGGTCGTGGCTGATCATCAGCAGGCTGATCGACTGCTCGGTGACCAGGCCCTCGATCAGGCGCAGGATCTGCGCCTGGATCATCACGTCGAGCGCCGTCGTCGGTTCGTCCGCGACGATCAGCTTCGGATCGCAGGCCAGGGCCATCGCGATCATCACCCGCTGCCGCTGGCCGCCGGACAGCTCGTGCGGATGGGCCGCCGCCCGCGCCGCCGGCAGCCCCACGTGCTCGAGCAGCTCACCGGCGCGGCGGCGGGCCTCCGCCGGGGTCGCCCGGCCGTGCACGAGCAGCGGCTCCGCGACCTGGTCACCGATCCTGCGGACCGCGTTCAGCGAGTGCATCGCGCCCTGGAAGACGATCGAGGCGCCCGCCCAGCGCACGGCCCGCAGCCGGCCCCACTTCATGGTGAGGACGTCCTCGCCGTCGAGGAGGATCTCGCCGCTCAGCCGCGCCGACGCGGGCAGGAGCCGCAGCAGCGCCAGCGCGAGCGTGGACTTGCCGCAGCCGGACTCGCCCGCCACGCCGAGCTTCTGGCCGGCGGCCAGGCTCAGGTCCACGCCGCGGACGGCGGGTACGGCCGCCGCCCCCGCCCCGTAGGTGACCCGCAGGTCCCGGACCTCCAGGAGACTCACCGCCCCACCCCCAGCTTCGGATTGAGCACCGACTCGACCGCCCGGCCGCACAGCGTGAACGCCAGGGCGACCAGGGCGATGGCGATGCCGGGCGGCGCCAGGTACCACCAGTGCCCCGAGGAGACCGCGCCCGCCTCGCGGGCGTCCTGGAGCATGCCGCCCCAGGAGACCACCGTCGGGTCACCGAGCCCGAGGAAGGCGAGCGTCGCCTCGGTGAGGATCGCGGTCGAGATGCCGAGGGTGGTCTGCGCGAGGACCAGCGGCATCACGTTCGGCAGCACGTGCCGGGTCATGATGTGCCGGTGGCCGCCGCCGAGGGCCCTCGCCCGCTCGATGTACGGGCGGGACTCGACGGCGATCGTCTGCGCCCGCACCAGCCGCGCGGTGGTCGGCCAGGACGTCACCCCGATCGCCAGGACCACCGTCCACACCGACCGGGACATGACGGTGGCCAGCACGATCGCCAGGACCAGCGTCGGCATCACGAGGAACCAGTCGGTGATCCGCATGACGACGGTGGCGAACCAGCCCCCGTAGTGTCCGGCGACGATGCCCACCAGGGTGCCGATGGCGACCGAGAGGGCCGCCGCGAGCAGCCCCACGAGCAGGGAGACACGGGAGCCCCACACCAGCAGCCCGAGGAGGGAGCGCCCGAACTGGTCGGTGCCGAGCGGGAACGCGGCGCTCGGTGCCTCGAGCGCGGTGCCGGGCGCGTTCGTCACCGACTGCACGTCGGAGCCGACGAGCAGCGGCGCGGCGAGCGCGAGCAGGCCGATCAGGGCCAGGCCCGCCAGGCCGTACAGACCGGCGCGGTGGGTGCGGTACGCCCGCCAGAAGCGGACGGCCGAGCCCTTGCGCCGTTCCCATGTCAGAGAGGTCATCGGCCCACCCGGGGATCGAGCAGCGGATAGAGCAGGTCGGCGATCAGGTTCATCAGGATCATCGCCCCGGCGAAGACCACGAACAGGCCCTGCACCAGAGGCAGATCGGGCACGCTCAGCGCCTGGTAGAACAGCCCGCCGAGTCCGGGCCAGGAGAACACGGTCTCCACCAGAATCGAACCGGCCGCCACGTGCCCGAGGTTGATGAAGATCATGGTGACGGTGGGCAGCAGCGCGTTGGGCACGGCGTGCCGGCGCCGCACCGCGTCGTCGCGCAGCCCCTTCGCCCGCGCGGTGGTGAGGTAGTCGCCGCCCATCTCGTCGAGCAGCGAGGACCGCATCACCAGGAGCGTCTGCGCGTAACCGACCGCGACGAGCGTGACCACCGGCAGGACGAGGTGGTGGGCGACGTCGAGGACGTACGCGAAACCGGTCTCGCCGGTCCCCGACTCCATGCCGCCGGTCGGGAAGAGACCGGGGACGGGGCCCACGCCGACGGAGAACACGATGATGAGGAGGAGCCCCAGCCAGAACGAGGGCACCGACCACAGCGTCAGCGCGAGGCCGGTGTTCAGCCGGTCGCCGAGCCCGCCGTGCCGCCAGGCGGAGCGGGTGCCGAGCCAGAGCCCCAGCGCCGAGTAGAGCACGACGGCCACCCCGGTGAGCAGCAGGGTCGCCGGCAGCTTCTCCCCGATGAGCTCCCCGACCGGGGCGCGGAACTGGAAGGAGGTGCCGAGGTCCCCGCCGAGCGCCTTGGCGCAGTAGTCGGTGAACTGCTGCCACAGTGGCTGGTCCAGGCCGAACTGCCGCCGGAGGGTCGCCAGTTGCTCGGCGGAGGTGGGGACGCCGTGGGTCATCGCCTTCACCGGGTCACCGGGGATGATCCGGAAGAGGAAGAAGCTCGTCACGAGGACGGCGAACAGCGAGACGGCCGCGCCGGCCAGCTTTCCCGCCGCGTGGCGGAGATAACCGGTCCCGGGGCGGGTGCGGGGCGCGCCGCCCGTGGTGCGGGCCCCGGGGGTCCGCACCACGTCGGCGGGGGTGCTCGCGGTCGTCACGGGCTACTCGCGGTCGTCGGCGGAGGCGCGGCGGCGCAGACCGAGGACGACCGCGGCGCCGGCCACCACGACGACGGCCGCCCCGATGCCCACGGCCAGGCCGGTGGAGGAGCCGCCGCCGGAGCCCTCGCCGGAGGCGGAGCCGGCGGGTACGGCCGACCACCAGCTCCAGTAGCCGTCCTGCCCCCAGAGGTTGCCGGCGGCCTCCGGCATGGTGGTGATGGACCTGATGTGGTCCGTGCGGTACGCCTCCAGGGCGTTGGGATAGGCCATGACGTTCATGTATCCCGTGTCGTAGAGCCGGGACTGCATCCGCTTCACCAGGTCCGCCCGCCTGGCCGGGTCGTACTCCTCCGCCTGCTGGGCGTAGAGCGCGTCGAACTCCCTGTCGCAGATGAAGTTGTCGGTGGCGCCGGTGTCCTTCGGGGTGGCGGGCAGGGTGCCGCAGGTGTGGATGGACAGGACGTAGTCGGGGTCCGGGTTGACCGACCAGCCGTCGAAGGCCAGGTCGTAGTCGCCCTTGAGCCACGGGTCGGAGACGCTGTCCAGGCACTCGACCTTCAGGCCGATGCCGAGCTTGCCCCACCACTCCTGGAGGTACTTGCCGACCGCCTTGTCGTTGGGGTCGGTGGCATGGCACAGGATCCGGAAGTCCAGCGGTGCGCCGTCCTTGCCCACCCGCTTGCCGTCGGCGTTCCTGCGGTATCCGGCGGAGTCCAGGAGCCGCTCGGCCGCGGCCGGGTCGTACGCCCGCCGCTGCGCGGGGGACGGCTTCCAGAAGTACGCGCCGAAGCGGGGCGGGATGTAGCCCTCGCCCTCGACGGCGTGCCCCTGGAAGACCTTCTCCACGAGGGTGGCGCGGTCGACCGCGAGGAAGAGGGCCTTGCGCACGGCCGGGTCGAGCAGCGCCTTGTGCCCGTTGCCGAAGGCGGTGCCGTCCTTGGCGCGGGCGCCGGGGTTGGTGGCGAGGGCGTAGAAGCGGCGGCCGGGGGCGTCGTTGACCTTGATGTTCCTCTGCGTGCGGAGCGCGGCGGCCTGAGCGGGCGTCAGGTTCGGTACGAAGGACACCTCGCCCTTCTGGAGGGCGGCGACCGCGGCGTCACCGTCCTTGTAGTACTTGAAGACCAGTTCGTCGAACTTGGGCGCGCCCCGCCAGAAGGACTTGTTGGGCTTGAGCTTGAGGTACTGGTCGACCTTGAAGTCGGTGATGACGAAGGGGCCGTTGCCGACGATCGGGAACCGCTGGTCGTTGTTGAACTTCGAGAAGTCCCCGACCTTCTCCCACACGTGCTTGGGCACGATCGGCACGTCGAGCGCGGTCATCGTGGCCTGCGGCTTCTTCAGTTCGATGACGAGCGTGCGCGGGTCGGGGGCGGTGACCTTCCGGAAGTTGGCCGTGAAGCTGCCGTTGGCGGTGGCGGCGTCCGGGTCGGTCATCATCGTGTTGAAGGTCCAGGCCGCGTCCTCGGCGGTGGCCGGCTTCCCGTCGGACCAGGTGGAGTTGTCGCGGATGGTGTACGTCCACGTCAGCTTGTCCGCCGACGGCTTCCAGGACGTGGCGAAGCCCGGGACGGTACGGGCGTCCTTCGGGTCGTAGTTGGTGAGGTACTCGTACGCCAGGCGGTGGATGCTCGTCGAGGTGAGCTTCTGCGCGAGGAACGGGCTCAGCGAGTCGATGCTCTGCGAGACCGCGACCGTCAGGGTGGTGGGGCCGGACGCGTCCCCCTCGGCCCGGGCGGTGCCGGGGACGGCCGCGAGCGAGGCGGCGGTGACACCGGTGGCGAGCAGCAGGCGCAGGGCTCGGCGGGCCGGCGCGGCGGGACGGGGTGGAACCTTCGTGACCATGACCATGGGACGTGACCTCGCGTCGAGGGGATCTGGCGTGGAGTCGTGGATCTTGGACGGACGATGGGTGAAGCGAAGGTGTATCAGCGGTGGTCTGCCGTCGTCAACGATCGCTCAAACCCCGTGTGGGCTGCGGGAATGCCATGAGGCCCCGTACCGGTGAACCGGTACGGGGCCTCATTGGTCTACTCCTGTGACGCCTTACTGCTGAGGGGCTGGCGGCGCCTGCGGGGGCTGCTGCTGCGGCCAGTTGGGCGGCGGGAAGCCGGCCTGGCCGCCGGCCGCCTCCTGATCCTGCGGATCGGCCTGCGGGGGAAGCGGCTGACCCGGCTGCGCGGGCTGACCCGCCTGCGGCTGCGGCTGCTGCCAGCCCTGCGGGGGACCGTACGGCTGCCCGCCGGGTGGCGGGGCGCCGTACGGCTGACCCGGGGCGGGCTGCCCCGGAGCCGGAGCGTGCGGCGCGCCGGGCGCGGACTGGGCCCCGTACTGCTGTCCCGGCACCGGCGGCTGCCCGTAGGGCTGCTGCGGCGGGTACGGCTGCCCCGGCGCGGGCTGCTGCGCGCCGTACGGCTGGGCGGGGGCGGGCGGAGCCCCGTACGGCAGGCCGGGCACGGGCGCGGCTCCGTACGGTCCCGGCGCGGGCTGCGCGGACAGCGGCTGACCCGGCATCGGCTGGGCCGGCGGCATCGGTCCGCCCGGCATCGGCGGGGCCATGTGCGGGGGCATGCCGCCCTGGCCGTCGCCGGTCCACAGGCCCTGCGCCTGCTGGGCGCGCGAGAAGTCCTCGGCCACCATCGCCGAGAGGTGGAAATACGCCTCCCGGGTCTTCGGCCGCATCATGTCGAGGTCGACCTCGGCGCCGGCCGCCAGGTGCTCGTCGAAGGGCACCACCACGACACCGCGGCAACGGGTCTGGAAGTGCTGCACGATGTCCTCGACCTTGATCATCTTGCCGGTCTCGCGGACCCCGGAGATGACCGTGATCGAGCGCTGCACCAGATCCGCGTAACCGTGCGCGGAGAGCCAGTCCAGCGTCGTGGAGGCGCTGGAGGCACCGTCCACGGACGGCGTCGAGATGATGATCAGCTGATCGGCGAGGTCGAGCACGCCGCGCATGGCGCTGTAGAGCAGACCCGTGCCCGAGTCGGTGAGGATGATCGGGTACTGCTTGCCCAGGACGTCGATCGCCCGCCGGTAGTCCTCGTCGTTGAAGGTCGTCGAGACGGCCGGGTCCACGTCGTTGGCGAGGATCTCCAGACCGGACGGCGCCTGCGACGTGAACCGCCGGATGTCCATGTACGAGTGGAGGTACGGGATCGCCTGCACCAGGTCGCGGATGGTCGCCCCGGTCTCGCGGCGCACCCGGCGGCCGAGCGTGCCGGCGTCGGGGTTCGCGTCGATCGCGAGGATCTTGTCCTGCCGCTCGGTGGCCAGGGTCGCGCCGAGCGCGGTGGTCGTCGTGGTCTTGCCGACACCGCCCTTGAGGGAGATGACCGCGATCCGGTAGCAGGAGAGGACCGGCGTCCGGATCAGCTCCAGCTTGCGCTGCCGCTCCGCCTCCTCCTTCTTGCCGCCGAGCTTGAACCGGGCGGCGCCGCCCGGGTTCCGGCTCGACTTGGGCTTCTGCTTGTTGTTGCGCAGCAGCCGGTCGGAGGAGAGCTCGACCGCCGCCGTGTACCCGAGCGGGGCACCCGGCACGGACCGCTCGCGCTGGTCGTGCGTGACCGCCGAGGGCCAGGCCGCCCCGGTGCGCGGGTCCACCGGACCCTGCGCCTCCTGCGGGTACCCGTACGCACCGGGCTGCGGCTGCGGCGGGACCGGGGGCTGCGGGTGGGGCTGCGCCTGCGGGTAGCCGTACCCCCCGCCCTGCGGGGCGGGCGGATAGCCGTACCCGGGCTGCTGCTGCGGATAGCCGTAACCGCCGGGCTGCGGCTGCGGCTGGGCCTGCGGGGGTACGGGGGCGGGCGGCCCTCTTCTTCTCCGGCCCGACGCCTGGCGTGACATGCGGTCCCGCGGCAGGCGGAGTGCCGCCATAGGCCGGGGGAG
>NZ_JBEORS010000046.1:0-17016 GCF_040302405.1 Streptomyces sp. NPDC126503 | reverse complement strand
GGAGAGGCCCTCGATGTCGCAGAGGACGACCGCGGCGCGGAACTCCGGCGCCAGGGTGTCCGGCCGGCCGGTCACCCCCGCCTGCCCTGGTTCCGCGCGCGCTCAGCGGAGCCAGGGCAGGTCCGCGTCCGGGTCCGAGGGCTGGAGCCCCTCGGCCATCACGCGCATGATCTCGCCGAGCTGCGCCACCTGCTCGGGGGAGAGCCGGTCGAAGAGGGCCTGCCGGACGGCCGCGACGTGGCCGGGGGCGGTCCGGCGCAGGACCTCCATCCCCTCGTCGGTGAGCAGGGCGAACTGGCCCCGCTTGTCGGAGGGGCAGTCCTCGCGCCGTACCCAGCCGTTCTTCTCCAGGCGGGCGACGGCGTGGGAGAGGCGGGACCGGGTGATCTTGGCGCCGCGGGCCAGTTCGGTCATCCGGAGGCGGCGGCGCGGGGCCTGGGAGAGCTGGACGAGCAGGCCGTAGTAGACGTGCGGCATCCCCGCGTCCCGCTGCAACTGGCGGTCGAGGTGATCCTCCAGGAGCGTGGTGGCGTGCAGGTAGGCGCGCCAGGTGCGCTGTTCGTCGTCGCTGAGCCAGCGCGGTGCGGTCGTGTCTCCCATGAACCCCATCGTACGACTCATCCTTGAAAGTTGAACTATGTAGTTTTATTCTGCATGGAGTAGGAACTTGAACTTTCAAAGATCGAGTCCGCCGAGGACTACGACGGAAGGCGGAGGTCGTCGCCATGGACACCACCACCGACAGCGGCACCACCCGGGGCCGGATGCCCGCGCTCTACCTCTCCCACGGCGCGCCGCCGCTCGCCGACGACCCCGTCTGGCCCGGTGAGCTGGCCGCCTGGTCGGCGGCGCTGCCCCGCCCCACCGCGATCCTCATGGTCTCCGCCCACTGGGAGGAGGCCCCGCTCGCGCTCGGCGCCACCGCGACCGTGCCGCTCGTGTACGACTTCTGGGGCTTCCCCGAGCACTACTACCGCGTCCGGTACCCGGCCCCCGGCGCGCCCGGCCTCGCCGCCTCCGTCCGCAAGCTGCTGCGCGCCCCCGGCACGCCCGTCCAGGACATCCCCGACCGGGGCCTCGACCACGGCGCCTACGTACCGCTCGTCGAGATGTACCCCGGCGCCGACGTCCCCGTCCTCCAGATCTCCCTGCCCACCCTCGACCCGCGCCGCCTCATGGACATCGGCCGCGCCCTGGCGCCGCTGCGGGACGAAGGCGTCCTGATCGTGGGCAGCGGCTTCTTCACCCACAACCTCGCCGCCCTGCGCCACCAGGGCGGCGGGGTGCCGGGCTGGTCGGCCGAGTTCGACGCCTGGGGGCGCGAGGCGCTCGCCGCCCAGGACGTGGACGCCCTCCTCGACTTCCGGCACACGTCCCCGGCCGGGCGCCTCGCGCACCCGCGCACCGAGCACTTCGCGCCGCTGTTCGTCGCGATGGGCGCGGCGGACGCCGCCGGCGACCTGGACCGTGGCCGGTCGGTCGTCGACGGCTTCTGGATGGGGCTCGCCAAGCGGTCCGTGCAGTTCGGCTGAGCCGGACATCCCCTAGAAGACGGGCGGGTTCAGTTCGACCGCGCGGACGGCGGCGGCCAGGGCGACCGGGTCGGCCACGTCGAGCGCCGTGTCCGCGAACTTGATCGTGTGGTCGTCGCCGTGCGCCGCCGCCCGCGCGAACACCTCCTCGGCCGTGAGGGAGGTCGCCGCGTACGGCGCGGCCTCCCGGGGGGTGTAGGCCGCCGTCACCGCGGCCGCCGCCGCCCACGCCGCCGCGAGGCTCGGCGCCCACAGGTCCCGCGGCAGGGCGGGCAGGGTCCGCAGGACGGCGTTCGGCGCGGTCGCCGCGTGCACCAGCATGATCGGCTCGCCGTGACCGTGGGACGCGTACCGGTGCGTCGCGGCCGTCACGAGCTCGGTGAGCCGCGTCCTCGCCGTCTCCGGGTCCGGCGCCCCGGCCGCCCACGCGGGAAGGGCCGTCAGCTGGGCGAGACGGGACCGGATCCCGCCCTCCTGCTCGGGCACGGGCGGTACGGAGTCGAGGGCGGCCGCCGCGTCCGGCGCGGCGGCCAGAGGCGCGACCGGCGGAAGCGGCTGGTGGCGGGCCGCCCAGTAGCCGAGGGCGTGCGCCAGCTCGGCGCGGCGCGGCGCCGTCTCCTCCGGGGAGCTGAGCAGGGTCCGTACGGCGTGACCGGTACGGATCACCGGGTGGGTCGCGCCGCCCGCGATGCCCGGCAGCAGCCGGGGCCACCACGTGGCGAGCACCTCCCGCCAAGGGTGCTCGGTCAGCTCCCGCGCGAAGAAACGGGTCCAGTCGGTGATCCGGGCCGGGTCGCCGAGCGCCTCGCGCCAGGTCGCCGCGGTCACCGGGGTGTGCGGGGAGGGCAGCTCCTCCAGCTTCGGGCCGTACGCGTCGAGCCAGCGGTGCACGGCCGGTGCCTGGCCGTGGCGGACGAGTGCCTCGACCGCCATCGGGGCGTGGTTAGTGAGCCAGCCGCCGCGCTCGGGACCGGTGGTGTGGAGGCGTTCGAGCGCCTCGTCGAGGGTGCCGGACTTGTCGTCGCTCATGGCACGGACGGTAGGCCGCCGCCCCGGGGCCGCGGAACGGGCGCGGGACCTAGGGCCTTTCTTCCGGATCTTGCCGGGCTCGCGTCGCCTGGCACGCACGCCCGCCGCGTTGTCGTCGGTCGCCGATGCTCCGCATGGACTCCCTCCTCCGCCTTGCGCTCGCACGCACCAGACGCCGCTCCCTGATCCGGCCTGATCCGAAAGAAAGACCCTAGGCTCCTGGGCCGAGACCGGGGGTCGGGGAGACCGAGGACCGGCGGGGGCGCGGGCCACCCCCGGCCGTACGCCGGACGGCGGGATTCCGGTCCGGTCCGGTCCGGGTGATTAGGTGCCGCGCGGCAGGTGAGACGGAGGGTGCACCCTCCGGCCGACGGAGACGGAGGGGGCAACCTCCGGGCACCGGCCGGCGTCTCTCCGGGTGCACCGCGTGTGATCGCGGTCTCACCGACGGCGCGGTCGGGGTTTCCGAGATCGGCGCCGCGCCCGGCTCCCGTACGGCGCTGACCTGCGGATCCGCTCCCACGGCGGGCGCGGTGTCGCGGGATCGCCCGGGCGGTGGCCGCGCAGGATACTGCATGATCGCGAAAATCCAGGTGCCGGGTGGGAATTCTGTCCTGATTCCAGTCGTTGTTTCCGTCGGATGCAGGGCACCCGCAAGGGTGTCGCGACCTACTCAGCAAGGGAGCACGCATGGCAACCCGTGCCGTCGCCCGTCGTCAGTCCTCCGCCGCGAGCGGGGACGGCCGGGCAAGCAGCGTTCGCGCCGTGGGCGGGGAGATCGCCGACCGCGACCTGGTCGGCATGTACCTCGACGAGATCGCGCGCACGCCCCTGCTCGACGCCGCCAAGGAGGTCGAGCTCTCGCAGACCATCGAGGCGGGCGTGTACGCCCAGCAGATACTCGACGGTGAGGTGGAGAGCGAGGCGGGCGGGGCGACCCGCGAGGAGCTCGAGGCGCTGGTGGCCGAGGGCGAGCGTGCCAAGGACCTCTTCATCAAGTCGAACCTGCGGCTCGTCGTCGCCGTCGCCCGGCGCTACCCGCGCAGCGGCCTGCCGCTGCTCGACCTCATCCAGGAGGGGAACGCGGGCCTGGTCCGCGCGGTCGAGAAGTTCGACTACGCGAAGGGCTTCAAGTTCTCCACGTACGCGACGTGGTGGATCCGTCAGGCCATCACGCGCTCCATCGCCGACCAGTCGCGCACCATCCGCCTCCCCGTCCACCTGGTGGAGGAGCTCGGCAGGATCCGGCGCGTCCAGCGCGAGTTCAACCGGGAGAACGGGCGCGAGCCCGAGCCCGCCGAGGTGGCGGCCGAGCTGGGGACCACCCCGGAGCGGGTGGTCGACGTCCTGGACTGGGCGCGCGACCCGGTCTCGCTGAACATGTCGGTGGACGACCAGGGCGAGACGCAGTTCGGCGACCTCCTGGAGGACACGTCGGCCGTCTCCCCGGAGCAGTCCGTGCTGACGCTGCTGCGCAGCGAGGAGCTGGACGACCTGATCGACAAGCTGGACCACCGTACGGCGTCGATCATCCGCATGCGGTACGGCATCGAGGACGGCCGCGAGCGGACCCTGACGGAGGTCGGCAAGGAGCACGGCCTCACGCGGGAGCGGATCCGTCAGATCGAGAAGCACGCCCTGCTGGAACTGAAGAAGATGGCCCGCGACACCGGCTTCGACGCGGTCGCCTGACGGTCCGCCGCCGCGGAGGCACCGGACACGCGGGCGGTGCGCACAGGGAAAGGGCCCGGGGACACCGTCCCCGGGCCCTCCCCGTACCCGCCGCGGCCCGTGACGTCAGTCCGCCCGTGTGCCGCCCGCGCCGACCGCCGCGGTGAGACGGGCGGCCAGGTCCTCCACGTACGCCCGCAGCGGCGCCGGCCCGTGGACCGTGAACGGGGCGTCGACCAGGGCCAGGCGCAGCGCCACCCACTCCACGGAGTCCGCCGAGCGGGTGCGCAGCCGGCAGGTGTGCTCGCCGGTCGCCTCCGGGACGAGGTGCGAGGGCAGCCGGGCCGTCACGAAGGCGGCCGGCGCCTCGAAGGTGATGTCCAGGTCCAGTTCCCGCTGGGCGCGCGACATCGAGCGCGACAGCAGCTGGGCCGCGTCGCTCGCCGGCAGCTCGCGCGGCGTGAAGCGCGCCCCGGTGGCGAAGGGGTCGCTCACCCGGTCCACCCGGAAGGTGCGCCAGTCCTCGCGCCCCAGGTCGTACGCGACGAGGTACCAGCGGTGCCCGGTCGACACCAGCCGGTCCGGCTCGACCAGCCGCTTCGTCTCGGCGCCGTCCCCCGCCCGGTAGCCGAAGCGCAGCCGCTCCCGGCCGGTGACGGCGCTCGCCAGAGCGGTCAGGGTGGACGGGGCGACGGTGGCGCCGTCGCCCCGGGTGAGGGGGATCGTGGCGTTCTGCAGCGTGGAGACCCGGTGCCGGAGCCGGGCGGGCAGCACCTGCTCCAGCTTGGCCAGGGCCCGTACGGACGCCTCCTCGACGCCCTCGATGGCGTGCCCGGCCCCGGCGCGCAGGCCGACGGCGATGGCGACGGCCTCCTCGTCGTCGAGGAGCAGCGGCGGCATCGCCGCACCGGCCACGAGCCGGTAGCCGCCGGTGGCGCCGAGGGTCGCCTCGACCGGATAGCCGAGGTCGCGGAGTCGGTCGATGTCGCGGCGGATGGTGCGCGGGGAGACCGCGAGCCGTTCGGCGAGCTCGCTTCCGGGCCACTCGCGCGGGGTCTGGAGGAGCGAGAGCAGGTTCAGGAGTCGTGCCGGGGTGTCCGTCGTCATGCTCTCCAGCATGGGGCTCAACTAGGACATCGTCCGACCTATATGACTTCTATCTTCTCCGTATGAGTTCACACGGACACGACGCCGCAGCGGCGGCGGACAAGAGGCGCTGGATCGCGCTCGCCATCGTCATGACCGCCGCCTTCATGGACCTGGTCGACGCCACGATCGTCAACATCGCGATCCCGAGCATCGAGCGGGACCTCGGCGCCTCGTTCGGCGCGATCCAGTGGATCACCGCCGGGTACGCGCTGGCGTTCGCGGCCGGACTGATCACCGGTGGCCGCCTCGGTGACATCTACGGCCGCAAGCGCCTCTTCCTCCTCGGCACCGCCGGCTTCACGCTCGCCTCGGCGCTCTGCGGCTTCGCCGCCTCGCCCGAGATGCTCGTCGGCTCGCGCCTCCTGCAGGGCGCCGCGGCGGCCATGATGGTGCCGCAGGTCCTGTCGATCGTCCACGTGACCTTCCCGGCCCACGAGCGCGGCAAGGTCTTCGGGCTGTTCGGCGCGATCATCGGGCTCGGCGCGGTCTCCGGTCCGCTGCTCGGCGCGCTGCTGACCCAGTGGAACATCGCGGGCCTGGAGTGGCGCCCGATCTTCCTCATCAACCTGCCGGTGGGAGTGGCCGCGCTGATCCTCGGCCGGAAGTTCATCACCGAGTCGAAGGCGCCGAAGGCGCTCCGTCTCGACCTGGTGGGCGTGCTGCTGGTGACGGCGGCGCTGATCCTGCTGATCTACCCGCTGACCCGCGGCCGTGAGCTGGGCTGGCCGCTCTGGGGCCACCTGATGATGGCCGGCAGCCTCGTCGTCTTCGGCGCCCTCGTCGCGTACGAGAGGTACAAGACGCGCAAGGACGGGTCTCCGCTGGTCGAGCTGTCGCTGTTCCGTGTCAAGAGCTTCGCGGCGGGCATCGCGGTCCAGCTGACCTTCGGCGTCGTGCTCGGCATCTTCTTCCTGGTCTGGACGCTCTACATGCAGATCGGGCTCGGCTGGACCCCGCTGAAGGCCGGTCTGACCGGTGTGCCGTTCTCGGTCGCGGTCTCCGTGGCCGCCGGCATGTCCGTGCAGAAGCTGGTGCCGCGCTTCGGCCGCAAGGTGCTCCAGGCGGGTGCCCTGACGATGATCGCGGGCGTGCTCCTGTACCTCTTCGAGGCGGGCCGGTACGGGACGGGCATCGAGCCCTGGCAGATGGTGCCGCCGCTGGTCGTCATGGGCGCCGGCATGGGCCTGATCGTGGCGCCGCTGACGGACGCGGTGCTGTCGGAGGTTCCGAAGGAGCACGCGGGTTCGGCCTCGGGCCTGATCAACACGACCGGCCAGATGGGCAACGCGTTGGGCCTCGGCCTGGTCGCCGTGGTCTTCTACGGCTCGATCGACGACGGGCGGCTCGCCCAGGCCCCGGCCGAGGTGGGCGCGGCCTTCACCGACGCCTTCCAGAACTCGCTGGGCTGGGTCGCCGGCGTCCTCGCCGCGATCTTCCTGGTGATGTTCGCCCTGCCCGCGAAGCCGAAGCAGCACCTGGAGGGCGGCGCGGACGAGGACGGCACCGGCACCGACGGGACCGGCGCCGGAGCCACGGTGGAGAAGGCCCCGGCCCTCACCACCTGAGGCACGGCGGTACGGCGTGGGGCCCTGGTCCCGGGAGCTCTCCCGGGACCGGGGCCCCACACTCGTGCCGGGCCCCGGTCGGTCGGGATCAGCGGACTCGGGCGCGGGACTCCATGGCCTCGCGGGCCGCGCGCTCCGACTCGTACACCTCGCACATGTGCCGGCCGTCCGGGGTGGCGGTGTGCTCGACCTCCCACAGGCTGACCTCGCTGCCGTCGAGCAGCAGGAACTGGTGCTCGTACAGGGTGAAGCCGGCGTCCCGGCCCCCCTCCACCGGGCAGAGGCGGCCGAAGGCCTGGGTGATGTGGTGCGCGAAGGCCAGCCGCAGCCGGCGGGCCGTCCGCTCGCCGGGCCGGTCCGCGTTCTCCGCGCGGCGCAGGACGCGGCGCGCGTGGTCGGCGGAGTTGTCCGGCACGTACATCCGGGGCTGCGCCGGTATCGGACGGGCCAGGAGCGCGGCCATCAGCTCCAGGTCGTCGTCCTCCTCGAATCCGCGGCCGTCGGCCCGCTCCGCCGTCCAGCCCGGCAGCGGGCCGGACGGCAGGCGGGAGACGGCGAGCCGGACGTCCGACTCCTCGGTGTACAGCTCGTGCTGGTCGGTGCCGTCCCGGCCCGCGTTGTGCACGAGCTCCCAGAGCGTGAGGGCGCTGCCGTCGGCGAGCAGATAGGTGTGGCGGTGGGTGGTGCGGTGCAGTGAGGCACTGTGGTGCGAGGAGTGCAGGGCGCTGGAGTGGGCCAGCGCCGTCTGCAGGCGCTCCACCACGGAGTCGGGCAGATCGAAGGAGTTGAGCGCCCTGCCGAGGAGCCGCTCAAGGTGCGTCTCGGTCGTCTCGTACGGATCGGAAGGATCCTGCGGATCGTTCAAGGGTGTCTCCAGGCCGTCGCCGCATGTCACTTGATGCTTGCTAAACGTAGTCCCTGGGTCCGACATCGTGACCGGGTTCCGGAAAACGAAGGACCGGCGGCCGGAGTTCCCTCCGTCCCGGCGCCAACTCCGGTACGGGGGCGGGCAGTACGGTCCCGCCCCCGGCCTCCGGTTCAGTCGCCGTCGCCGCTGTGGGGCCCGTACAGCTCGCGGTACGAGGGGAAGTCGCCGCCCGGGCCCCGCTGCCCCGCGGGGGCGGCGAGGACCGCCCGGACGATCGCCCGGGTCACCGTGTCGGCCGCCGCCGCCAGGATCGCGTTGAGGGCCAGGGGGTCGAAGGCCAGGGGCCCGCGGGCGGACGGCAGTTCGCGGGCGCCGGTGGCGAGGGTGAAGACCGTGTCCCCGTCGTTCATCAGGTGCACCGGCCGCACGGCGCGCGCGATGCCGTCGTGCGCCGTGCCCGCGACCTTCTGCGCCTGCGGGCGGGTCAGGGCCGCGTCCGTGGCGACCACGGCGAGCGTGGTGTTCAGCGGGGGAGGGGCGGAGGCGGCCCGGGCCCGGGCGAGCCGCCGCCGTGCCGCCTCGTGCACGTCGCGGGGCGGGGGGGGGGGCCGCCCCCCCCCCCCCCCCCCCCCCGCCGGCCCCCCCCCCCCCGGGGGGCCCCCCCCCCCCCCCCCCCCCCCCCCCCCCCCCCGCCCCCCCCCCCCCCCCCCCCCCCCCCCCCCCCCCCCCGTACNNCGCGCGCGGTGTGGTGCGGGGGGGGGGGGGGGGGCCCGCCCCGGCGCCGCGCCGCCCCCCCCCCCCCCCGCGGGGGGCGGGGGGGGGGGGGGGGGGCCCCCCCGCCCACCCGCCCCGTACCGCCCGTACAGCACGCCCGTCGCCGGATCGACCGCCTCGCCCACCGCGTTCACGACGACCAGCGCGCCGACCGTGATCCCGGACTCCAGGACCGTGCTCGCCGTCCCGGTCCCGCCGCGCAGCCCGCCGACCACGGCCCCGGTGCCCGCGCCGGCCGCGCCGGTCTCCACCGGCGCGCGGTCACCGCTCGCCCAGGCCGCCTCCACCGCCGCCCGGCCCGTCGCGGCGCCGGGCCGGGCCCGGAAGTCACCGCCCCGGCCCAGGTCGAAGACGCAGGCGGCCGGCACGACCGGCACCACGTGCGCCGGGTCCGGGCCCACCCGGACGCCCCGGTGCCGCTCCTCCAGCCAGGCCATCACCCCGGCGGCGGACTCCAGGCCGTAGGCGCTGCCGCCGGTGAGGGCGACCGCGTCGACGCGTTCGACCACGTTGCGCGGGTCGAGCGCGTCCGTCTCGCGGGTGCCCGGCCCGCCGCCCCGGACGTCCACGGCCGCCACGGCCCCGCCCTCCGGGGCGAGGACGACCGTGGTGCCGGAGAGCGCCCCGGGCCCGGCGACGCGCGCGTGCCCCACGCGCACCCCGGCCACATCGGTGATCGCGTCCCGCTGAGGTGTCATGTCCCCTGCCTACCACGGGCGTCCGGGGCGTGCGGGCCCGTTCGGGTGGCCGGGGTGCGGGCGGTCAGGGTCACGCCGGTCACGACGGCCAGCGCCGCGGCGACACCGGCCGCGAGCACCGCCCAGCGGCCGGCGAAGGAGCACAGGAGGATCGCCAGGGAGGCGATCGGCAGCACGAGCTGCTGGGCCAGGCCCACCTTGAAGTAGCGGGCGTGGAGCAGCCACACCGACAGCAGGAAGACGGCCGAGGGGATCGTCACGGCGGCGGAGGCGGACAGGGTGGAGAGGTGGGCCTTGCCCACGGCCTGTTCGACGGCGATCTCGAGGCCCGCGCCGATGGCGGCGGCCGAGGCGAAGATCAGGTAGTGGCCGTAACCCCAGACGAAGCCCCTGCCGGAGGAGGTCAGCCGGTCGTGGGCGGGCACCACGAAGTAGATCCACCAGGCGGCGAAGACGAGGAGCAGACCGCCCGCGGCGATCGGCAGCAGTTCGCCGAGGGCGTCGTTCTCGACGATGCCGGACTTCACCCCGACGGTCGCGGCGGCGATGGTCTCGCCGAGCACGATGATGGTGAAGAGGCCGTACCGCTCGGCGATGTGGTGCGGGTGCCAGGTGCTGGGCCTGACCCGTTCGGCGTACACCGGAACGGCCATCTCGGCCAGGGCCATGACGAGGAAGACCCAGGGGCGGGCCGGCTCGGGCACGAACAGCAGCGCCAGCCAGCCGAGCTGACAGGCGAGCACGCCGCCCGCGTAACGCAGGCACATGGTCCGCTCGGCGGCCGAGCCGGCGTGCCGGGCGGCGCGCACCCACTGGGTGGCGAGGGCCACGCGCATGACGAGGTAACCGAGGTAGACGACGAGGAAGTCGTGGTCCTCGAAGGCGCGGGACACGCCGGCCGCGAGGATGAGGACACCGGCGATCTGGACGAGGGTGACGACCCGGTAGGCCACGTCGTCGTTGTCGTAGGCCGAGGCGAACCACGAGAAGTTCATCCACGCCCACCAGAGGGCGAAGAAGATCATCGCGTAGTTCACGATCCCCTCCCCGGCGTGGCCCCCGGCGACGGCGTGCACGAGTTCCGCGCCCGCCTGGGCGACGGCGACGACGAAGCACAGGTCGAAGAAGAGTTCCAGGGGCGTGGCGGCCCGGTGCGACTCCTCGGGGGAGCGCGCGGCGAGCGGCAGGAAGGTCCGTGTCATCCCCCCAGAACAGCAGACGCCCCCGCCCCGCCCCTTGGAGCCACGCGCACCCCCGGTCCTGCGCGCCGCCCCCGAACATCCACTCACGGGCCGACTCGCGGGGCCGCCCCTCACGGTCTCTCCCCCGTGCCGGACGGGGTACGTCTCCGCCCCATTGATCGCAAAACAGGACCAAGAGGAACATTCGGTCTTATCGTGGCCGGGTGAGTGAGCCACCGCAGACCGCCGAGCCGACCTCCTGCGCACCCGGCGACGGGCCCACCGGGGCGGGAGGGGCCACCGTGGCGTCCGGGTCGTCCGGCTCGTCCGGGCCCCCCGGAGTGGGCGCGCCGGGACGACCTGGGGGCCGGACACCCGCGGCCGTGCGCCGCCGGGCCCTGCTCGCGGGCACCACCGTGTCCGTCCTCCTCGTCCTCGCGATCGTCCTCGGCAGCCGGCTGCTCCGGGACTTCGACTCGGCCCTCCTGCCCTATGCCGTCGCCACCGTCTTCCTCGCCTTCGGCGTCGCCCACCGCTACACCGTCTGGGTGTCCGCGCCCGCCGCCCGCCGTCTCTTCCGCCAGGGGTGGCGCTCCTTCTTCTCCGCCGCGAACGCCCGCCGTGCCCCCACCGCCCTGCCGAGGATGATCGCCACCTACCTCGGCCTCCAGAAGTTCCTCGGGGCCCGGTCCCGTGCCCGCTGGGCCGCGCACCAGCTCCTCTTCTGGGGCTGTCTGCTGGCCGCCGCCATCACCTTCCCCCTCACCTGGGGCTGGTTCACCTTCACCTCGGGCACCGGCGCGGGCCCCGGCTACGAGATGCGGGTCTGGGGCTTCAAGATCCTCGGCTTCGACGCGCTCAGCCCCGTCGGCTGGCTCATGTTCCACGGCCTCGACCTCGCCGCCGTCCTCGTCATCGCGGGCGCCTCGTACTTCCTGTGGCGCCGGATGCGGGACCGGGGCGCCACCACCGGTCAGCGCTTCGCCTACGACCTGGTGCCGCTCATCGCGCTGATCGTGGTCTCCGTGACCGGGCTCCTGCTGACCTTCTCCTCGATCTTCCTGCACGGCGGCGCCTACGCGTTCCTGGCGATTCTCCACATGGTCGCGGTGGTCTTCACCCTCGTCTACATCCCCTTCGGGAAGTTCTTCCACATCGTCCAGCGGCCGGCCGCCGTCGGCATGCAGCTGTTCAAGTACACCTCCCGCCGCGCGGACACGGACCTGCTCGCCTGCCGGCGCTGCCGGGAGCCGATCGACACCGCCCCGTACGTGGAGAACCTGCGCGGCACCATGAAGGACCTCTCGCTCGACTTCGACGCCTGGGCCGAGTACTGCCCCCGCTGCAAGCGCGTCCTGCGCGGCCAGGCCTACCTCACGCACGTCAAGAAGGGCTTCCAGTGACCGCGACCGACCCCGCGAGCCGGCCCGCACGGGCGCCGGCGCTCGACCCCTCCGTCGCCCCGCCCGGCGCCCGGGCCTTCCGGGACGCCGGAGCGCTTCCCGCCGACCGGTGGCACGCCGACCAGCGCGGCGAGACCCTCGTCCCCACCCACTGCTGCTTCTGCGGGGTCCAGTGCGGCATGTACCTGAGGGTCGACCACGCCGGAAAGGTCTTCGGCGTCGAACCCCGCAACCACGACATCAACCGCATGCGGCTCTGTCCCAAGGGCATCAACGCCTACCAGCAGGTCAACCACCCCGACCGGCTCACCCGCCCGCTGCTCCGCCGCCACCGCGACGAGGAGTTCCGCGAGGTCTCCTGGGAGGAGGCCCTCGACCACACCGCCGCCGAGATCCGCCGCGTCCAGGAGGAGTACGGCAACGACGCCTTCGGCGTCCTCGGCGGGGCGAGCCTGTACTCGGAGAAGACCTATCTCGTCGGCAAGTTCGCCCGGGTCGCGCTGAAGACCCGGCACGTCGACTACAACGGGCGCCTCTGCATGGTCTCCGCCGCCGGTGCCAACAAGCTCGCCTTCGGCATCGACCGGGCCGGCAACCCCTTCTCCGACATCCTCCTCACCGACTGCCTCCTCATCGCCGGCTCCAACGTCGGCGAATGCTTCCCCGTCCTGACGCAGTACCTGTGGGGAGCCCGCGACCGGGGCGCCACCCTCATCGTCGTCGACCCGCGCGAGACGGCCGTCGCCCGCACCGCCGACATCCACGTCGCCCTCAAACCGGGGACCGACTCCGCCTTCTTCAACGCCGTCCTGCACGTCGTTGTCGCCGAGGGCCTCACCGACGAGGCCTACCTCGCCGCCCACACCACCGGCTGGGACGAGGTCCGGGCCACCGTCGCCCAGTACCCGCCGTCCCGCGCCGCGCGGATCTGCGGCGTCCCGGAGGAACAGATCGTCCGGGTGGCCCGGGTGTTCGCCGGCGCGGAGAAGGCCATGGCCTGGCACGCCCGGGGCATCGAGCACCACTCCCAGGGCGTCGAGAACTGCCTCTCGGTCGTCAACCTCTGCGTCGCCACCGGGAACATCGGCCGGCCCGGTGCCGGCTACGGCACCCTCACCGGCCAGGGCAACGGTCAGGGCGGCCGGGAACACGGCCAGAAATCCGACCTCCTGCCCGGCGGCCGCTCCATCTCCGACCCCGAGCACCGCCGCCAGATCTGCGCGATCTGGGGCATCGACGAAGCCGAACTGCCGCCCGCCGGCACCTCCATGATGGAGATGGTCTGGCAGATGCGGCGCCAGGAGATCCGCGGCCTGATCGGCATCTGCAACAACCCCTTCGTCTCCCTCCCCCACCACGCCACCGTCAAGGAGGGCTACGACGCCCTCCAGTTCCACGTCCAGCTGGACTTCTTCCTCTCCGAGACCGCCGCCAACGCCCACGTCGTCCTCCCCGTCACCGTCTGGGCCGAGGACGAGGGCGTCATGGCCAACGCCGAGGCCCGGGTCGTCAAGCACAACAAGGCCCAGGAACCCCCGGCGGGCGTCCGCACCGACACCTGGGTCATCCGCGAACTCGCCCGGCGCCTCGGCGCCGGGGACAAGTTCGACTTCCCCGACTCCCGCTCGGTCTTCGAGGAACTCCGCGTCGCCTCGGCCGGCACGGTCAACGACTACTACGGCATCACCTACGAGCGCCTGGAGGAGACCGGCGGGATCGCCTGGCCCTGCCCCTCCACCGACCACCCGGGCACGCCCCGCCTCTTCGAGGACGGCAGGACCTACCACCCCGACGGCAAGATCCACCTCCAGGTCGTCGAATGGCACCCGCCCATGGATCCGTACAGCGACGAGTTCCCGCTCTCGCTGACCACCGGCCGCACCGTCGCCCACTTCCTCTCCGGCAACCAGACCCGCCGTCTGGGCGCCCTCGTCGAACAGACCCCCCGCCCCTGGGTCGAGGTCCACCCCTCCCACGGCTTCGGCAACGGCGACCCCGTCCGCGTCGTCACCCGCCGCGGCAGCGCCGTCTTCCCCGCCCTGGTCACCGAGGCCATCCGGCCCGACACCGTCTTCGTCCCCTACCACTGGCCCGTCCCCACCGCCGCCAACACCCTCACCATCGACGCCCTCGACCCGCGCTCCAAGATCCCCGAGTACAAGGTGTGCGCCGCCCGCGTCGAACCCGCCGAACGCGTCGACGCGGTCCCCCCGCCCCCCGCCGCCCCCGGGCGGACCGCCGACCCGGAGACCCAGGTCTCCCGCACCGACCCCCTGCCGCCCACGTCCCCGCAGGGCCGGGGCACCTCGGAGAGGAGCTGAGCCGCCGATGATGGGCCGCACCCTCTTCATCGACCCGGGCCGGTGCATCGGCTGCCAGGCGTGCGTCTCCGCCTGCCGGGAATGCGACTCCCACCGGGGGAAGTCGATGATCCACCTGGACTACCCCGACGAGGGCCGCTCCGTCGCCTCCCTCCCCACCGTCTGCATGCACTGCGAGGACCCGGTCGCCCCCTGTGCCGAGGTCTGTCCCGCCGACGCCATCCTCGTCACCGCCGACGGGGTCGTGCAGCAGGCCGACACCACCCGCTGCATCGGCTGCGCCAACTGCGTCAACGCCTGCCCCTTCGGCGTACCCAAGATCGACCTGCGCGCCAAGCTCCAGATGAAGTGCAACCTCTGCTACGACCGCACCTCCTACGGACTCGCCCCGATGTGCGCCACCGTCTGCCCCACCGGCGCCCTCTTCTACGGCACCCTCGACGAACTCCGCGCCGAACGCCCCGGCGTCCAGGTCGCCGACTCCTTCACCTTCGGCGCGACCACCGTCACCACCGGCGTCGCCATGGTCGTCCCCGCCGACAAGGTCGAATGGCCCGTCCCCGGCGGCCTGCCGGTCGTGGAGATCAACGGAAAGGACGTCCGGTGAGCGTGACCGACCCGCAGCCGCCGGCCCCCGGGTCCGCCGACGCCGCGCAGGCGGCGCTGCACGACCGGATCGCCGCGGACTCCCTCACCACCCGCCGGGACTACCTGCGGATCGTCGCCACCGTCTCCGGCGGCCTGGCCGTCGGCGGGGTCGCCGTCGCCTCCGGCATCCTCCACCGGCACGGCGACGGCGAAGGACCACCCGAACCGAAGAGGATCGCCGACCGGATCGCACCGGGGGAGTCGCTCGCCTTCCGCTACCCCGGGGCCGAGGACCGGGCGATCGCCGTCCGCATGGACGACGGCACCCTCGCCGGCTACTCCGCCGTCTGCACCCACCTCGCCTGCGCCGTCCTGTGGCGCAAGGACCGGGGAGACGAGGGCGAACTGTACTGCCCCTGCCACGAAGGCGTCTTCGACGCCCGCACCGGAGCCGTCACCGCGGGCCCGCCACCCCGTGCCCTGCCGAAGGTGCTGCTCCAGGAGCGGGAGGACGGCAGCGTCTGGGCGGTCGGCACGGCCCGCTCCGGCGAGGACGCCCGCGAGGCCCTCTGCCGGCAGCAGGGCGGCGACGCGGCCCTCTGCCGGAACGCCGCCGCCCCGGCCGAGAGGAGCGACCGCCCGTGACCGCACCGCGTTTCCCCCGCGATCCGCAGGCGCCGCGCCCGCCCGCGTACACGCCGGGCAGCGCCGAGCCGCGCCTCAACCGGCCCGTCCGCGAACGCTATCCGCAGCTCCGGCCGACCAGCGGCTACGGCGACCCCCGGACCCGGCACACCGGGCCCGGCCGGGGCGCGGGCACGGAACAGGAGCCGGAGCGCTCCTCGAAACTGTCGGCCCGTCTGGCACTGGCGCTCACCGTGGTCGCCGGCCAGCTCTGGGGCCTGACGGTGGTGGTGGACGAGTGGATGGCCGGCGACACCGGCACCGCCTGGTGGGGTGCGGGCTTTCTCGTCCTGTCGTTCCTGGTCGTGCTCGGACTGTGGGCGCTGGACCCGGACGACCGCTGACCCGGGCCGCCCCGGCCGGACGGGTGCGGGGCGGGAGCCCCGGCGTACCCTGAAGACATGAGCACCGCCCCCGCCCACGGCCCGCGAGACGCGAAGCAGTCCGGCGAACACTCCGAGAACACTCCGAAGCCGGCACTCGTCTTCGACGATCCGCTGGACCAGCAGTCCGCGGACGACACGGACCGCGGGTGGGGCGAGCGGCCTCCCTCCGGCGGCGACAGCGCCGCCGACCTCGCGCGCTTCCTCGACGAGAAGCCGCCGCACCACCTCTGAGATCCGCGCGCCGCGCGGGTCAGGAGGTGGAGTGCGTCCCCGAACCCCCGGCGGAGCCGGCGCCCGGGGCCGAGCCCGTCCCCGGGACGGGACCGCGCTGGGCCACGAGGTGGTCGCGGATCTCCTTCAGGACCTCCAGCTCGCTGACCTCCAGGGTCTCCTGGACGCCTTCCTTCGCCTTGTCGTGCGCGGCGCGCTTCGCGAGGACCTTCGCCATCGGCAGGACCATCAGGAAGTAGACGACGGCCGCTGTGATCAGGAAGCTGAGGACGGCGCTGAGCACCGTGCCCCACAAGATCGGGATGCCGGAGACCACGTTCCCCGCGTCGTCGATCTGGCAGGGGCCCTTGAGGCAGGACTGGTAGCTCTCCAGGTCCTTCGTGCCGAAGGCCCCCACGAGCGGGTTGATGACGCCCTT
Source organism: Streptomyces sp. NPDC126503 (assembly GCF_040302405.1). Lineage (NCBI taxonomy): Bacteria > Bacillati > Actinomycetota > Actinomycetes > Kitasatosporales > Streptomycetaceae > Streptomyces > Streptomyces sp. NPDC126503. Next base: position 518 of record NZ_JBEORS010000046.1, on the reverse strand, counting down.
GACCACCGAGTTCACGATGTTGGTGAACGCGGCGCCGATGACGACCGCCACCGCGAGGTCGATCACGTTGCCGCGCATCAGGAAGGCTTTGAAGCCCGCCATCACGCTTTCCTTCTTCTCGGCCACCAAGGTGCCTTTCGTCGCGACTACGGCTGTGTGCGCAGTCATTAGGCCGCCTGGGCCGCAGAAACGTCCAATCCGTACACCCGTGAAGGTGAACGCGCGGCGCGCCGTCGACCGTCAGCACAGGACCACCGCCAAGGACGACGTGACACCGGCACCGGCCAGCGCCGCCGCCGTCGACCGGGGTACGGACAGGACGACCAGCGCCCCGGCGTCCGGCCGGGCCGCGTCCCCGGGCGGTACCGCCTTCACCCGGGCGCCCCGCGCCACCACCCGGGCCGCGCCGCCCCCGCCGAGGGCCGTCGGCGGCGCCGCGATCACGTCGACCCGGTCGCCGGGCCGCAGCAGCCGTACGGTCGCGGCGTCCGCGATCCGCACCGGCGCGGACACCGGCC
>NZ_JBEORS010000045.1:0-17310 GCF_040302405.1 Streptomyces sp. NPDC126503 | reverse complement strand
CTCCACACCTACAACCACCACCGCTGCCACACCGCACTCAGCGGACACCCGCCCATCACCCGCGTCAACAACGCTGCGGGTCAATACACCTAGGGAGTCGTACGGGGCGAGGCGGGGCCGGGACCGGTGCGCTGCCCGACGGCAGGGGGCGATCGGTTCCGCCGGTGTCAGGACCCGGCCGACCGGTCCCGGCCGCCGGCTTCCGGTGACGCGGCGGCCATCGCCGCGCCGACGATGCCCGCGTTGTTCTGGAGCTGGGCGGGCACGATCTCCGCGCGGATGTCCTCGATGAGGGGGAGGAACTTGTCCGGCTTGCGGCTCACTCCCCCGCCGATGATGAAGAGCTCGGGCGAGAACAGCATCTCCACGTGCGCCAGGTACTTCTGCAGGCGCCGGGTCGCCCAGTGCTCCCAGCTCAGGTCCTCGTCCTCGCGGGCCTTCGCGGAGGCCCGCTTCTCGGCGTCGTGGCCCTTCAGCTCCAGGTGGCCGAGTTCGGTGTTGGGGACGAGCCGGCCGTCCACGAAGAGGGCCGAACCGATGCCCGTACCGAGGGTCAGCATGATCACGGTGCCGGTGCGGCCCCGGCCGGCGCCGAAGGTCATCTCGGCGAGGCCGGCCGCGTCGGCGTCGTTGAGGACGGTCACCGGGAGGCCGCCGACGCGCTCCCCGATGAGCCGGGCGGCGTCGACGCCGATCCAGCCCTTGTCGACGTTGGCCGCGGTACGGATGGTCGAACCGGTGACCACGCCGGGGAAGGTCACCCCGATGGGACCGGACCACCCGAAGTGTTCCACCACTTCCGCGACGCAGCCCGCCACACCGTCGGGTGTGGCGGGCTGCGGGGTCAGTACCTTGTGACGTTCCTCGGTGAGAGCACCCCGTTCCAGATCCACGGGGGCGCCCTTGATGCCCGAGCCGCCGATGTCCACTCCGAAGACGTTCATGGAATCACCGTATGGGCACCGGACCGGAAGTTACTCCTTGACGAGCCCGGCGGCCTCGGCGCGCAGGTCGCGGCGGAGTTCCTTCGGGAGGGAGAAGGTGAGGGACTCGTCGGCGGTCTTGACGATCTCCACGTCCAGGTAACCGCGCTCGGACAGCCACTCCAGGACCTCCTGGACGAGGACGTCCGGGACGGAGGCGCCGGAGGAGAGGCCGACGGTGGTCACGCCCTCCAGCCAGGCCTCGTCGATCTCGCTCGCGAAGTCGACCAGGTGGGCGGCTGGGACGCCGGCCTGGAGGGCGACGTCGACCATGCGCTGGGAGTTCGAGGAGTTCTTGGAGCCGACGACGATGACGAGGTCCGCCTGCCCGGCCAGCTCCTTGATCGCGGTCTGGCGGTTCTGCGTGGCGTAGCAGATGTCGTCGGACGGCGGGGAGATGAGCTGCGGGAACTTCTCCTTCAGCGCGTCGACCGTCTCCATCGTCTCGTCGACCGAGAGGGTGGTCTGGGAGAGCCAGACGACCCGGGAGGGGTCGCGGACCTCGACCTTGGCGACGTCCTCGGGGCCGTCGACCAGCTGGATGTGGTCGGGGGCCTCGCCGGAGGTGCCGATGACCTCCTCGTGGCCCTCGTGACCGATGAGGAGGATGTCGAAGTCCTCCTTGGCGAAGCGGACGGCCTCCTTGTGGACCTTGGTGACCAGGGGGCAGGTGGCGTCGATCGTGGCGAGCCGGCCCTGGCGGGCCTCCTCGTGGACGGTCGGGGCGACGCCGTGCGCGGAGAACATCACGATGTTGCCCGGCGGCACCTCGGTCGCCTGGTCGACGAAGATCGCGCCCTTGCGCTCCAGGGTCTGGACGACGTACTTGTTGTGGACGATCTCGTGCCGGACGTAGATCGGCGCCCCGTACTGCTCCAGGGCCTTCTCCACGGCGATCACGGCACGGTCCACGCCCGCGCAGTAGCCACGGGGAGCGGCGAGCAGGACACGCTTCGGGCGGGTGGTCGCGGGCGTTGCAGTCATGCGTCCCATCGTAAGGCCGCGTCGGTCGCCGTTTTGATCGGTGGCGTGGCCGAAACTGGGCCCATGGCTCAGGACGTACAGGTGGCGGAGCACGGGACACTTCGGCGGAATCTCGGATTCCGGGACCTGGTGGTCTACGGCCTGCTGTTCATCGCGCCCATGGCGCCGGTGGGCGTCTTCGGCACGCTGGACGCCCGGTCGCACGGGGCGGTGGCCCTGGTGTACCTCGTGGCCACGGTCGCCATGGCCTTCACCGCGTTCAGCTACGCGCAGATGGTGCGGGTCGCCCCGCAGGCCGGCTCGGTCTTCACGTACGCCCGCAAGGGGCTCGGCGAGGGGCCGGGATTCATCGCCGGGTGGATGGCGATGCTCGACTACCTGCTGATCCCGGCCGTCGCCTACCTCTTCGCCGGCATCGCGATGGAGGCGCTGGTCCCCGGGGTGGACCGGTGGATCTGGACCGGGATCGCGGTCGTGATCACCACCCTGCTCAACCTGTGGGGTGTCCGCGCGGCCGCCCGCGTCGGTTTCGCCGTCCTGGCGATGGAGATCGCCGTCCTGCTCGTCTTCGTCGTCTCGGCGGTGGTCGTGCTCGTACGGGACGGGGCGCGGCGCGACTGGTGGTCGCCGCTCACCGGGGACCTGTCCTTCTCGCTCGCGGCGGTCGTCGGCGCGGTGTCGGTGGCCGTGCTGTCGTACCTGGGCTTCGACGCCATCGCCTCCTTCGCGGAGGAGGTCACGGGCGGATCGCGGAAGGTGGCGCGGGCGGTGCTGTTCTGTCTGGCGCTCGCGGGCGTCCTCTTCGTGGCCCAGACCTGGCTGGTGGCCCTCCTCGAACCGGTCTCCTCGGCCGAGCTCGCGGCCGATCCCGGGAAGCAGGGCTCGGCCTTCTACGACGCCGTGGACGCGTCCGTGGGCGGCTGGCTGCACGATCTCGTCGCGGTCTCGAAGGCCATCGGCGCGGCCTTCGCCGCGCTGGCCGGACAGGCCGCCGGCGGGCGGCTACTGTTCGCGATGGGCCGCGACCGGCGGCTGCCGCACGTGCTGGCCCGTACGGACGCGGGCGTGCCGCGCGTGGCGCTGCTCGTGGCGGCGACGGTGACGATGATCGCGGCGGTCTGGGCGGCCCGACGGGACGACGGCCTCGACCACCTGGTGTCGGTGGTGGACGTCGGCGCGCTCACCGCCTTCGTCCTGCTGCACGCGAGCGTGGTGGGGTGGTTCGCCGTACGGAAGGCGGAGGGGCCGCCGAACCGGCTGAAGCACGTCGTCCTGCCGGTGGTCGGCGCGGCGATCCTGATCGCGGTGATCGTGGAGGCCTCGCGGGCGGCGCAGGTCGTGGGCGCGGTCTGGCTGGGCGTCGGCCTCGTCGTCCTGGCGGTGCAGGGGACGTCCCGGGGCGCGCGGAGCACGCGCGGCTGACGGCGGCCGGCCGGGGGCCGGTCCCGCCCGCGCCCGAGCCCGGGCGGGACCGTGGGCAGCGCCCGGAGCGCGGACCAGCGGTGCGCGGGCCGTGCGGGTGCCCCCGGGCTCACCGTCCCGGGCAGGACCCCCGGGCAGACGCCGGGGCGCGGCACGACCCGGTGCGTGCGGGCCCGGGGGCGTACGGGCTCGGTGCACCGGGCCCGAGGCATACGGCCCGAGCCGCACGGACCGAGGCGTACGGACCGAGGCGTACGGACCGAGGCGTACGGACCGCGCACCGGGCCCGAGCCGTACGGACCGAGCCGCGCCCCCCGCCGACACGCGGTCCTGACGTTGTCGGACCTCGCCGTTACGCTCGGTGCATGGCTCTGACTACGTCCGCCGAAACTCCCCTCCCCGTCGGGCAGGTCTCCCGGCTGATCGGCGGGTGGATCGACCGGCTCGGGGCGATCTGGGTCGAGGGGCAGATCACGCAGCTCTCGCGGCGCCCCGGTGCCGGGGTCGTCTTCCTGACGCTGCGCGATCCGTCGCACGACATCTCCATCGGCGTCACCTGCTACCGGCAGGTGTTCGACGCGGTGGCGGACGTCGTGTCCGAGGGTGCCCGGGTCGTCGTGCACGCGAAACCGGAGTGGTACGCGCCGCGCGGGCAGCTGTCGCTGCGGGCGGCCGAGATCAGACCGGTGGGGATCGGTGAGCTGCTGGCGCGCCTGGAGCAGCTGAAGCGGAGCCTGGCGTCGGAGGGGCTGTTCGCCCTGGACCGGAAGCGGCCGCTGCCGTTCCTGCCGCAGCTGGTGGGTCTGGTGTGCGGCCGGGCCTCGGCGGCCGAGCGGGACGTCCTGGAGAACGCGCGGCGGCGCTGGCCCGCCGTCCGCTTCGAGGTGCGGAACGTGGCGGTGCAGGGCGTCCGGGCGGTGCCGCAGGTGATCCAGGCGGTGAGGGAGCTCGACGCGCACGAGGGCGTGGACGTGATCATCGTGGCGCGGGGCGGCGGCAGCGTCGAGGATCTGCTGCCGTTCTCCGACGAGCAACTGGTACGGGCGGTGGCCGACTGCCGTACGCCGGTCGTGTCCGCGATCGGGCACGAGCCGGACGCTCCGCTGCTCGACCTGGTGGCGGACCTGCGCGCCTCGACGCCGACGGACGCGGCCAAGAAGGTCGTGCCCGACGTGGGCGAGGAGCTCGACCGGGTGCGGGGCCTGCGGGACCGGGCCCTGCGGTCCGTGCGGGGGCTCCTGGAGCGGGAGGAGCGCGGCCTGGCGCACGCGCTGGCCCGGCCCGTCATGGAGCACCCGCAGCGGATGGTGGAGGTCCGCGAGGACGAACTCGACGCGCTCCTGGCGCGGAGCCGGCGGGTGCTGGGCCATCTGCTCGACCGGGCTGACTCGGAGCTGTCGCACACCCGGGCCCGGGTCCGGGCGCTCTCCCCGGCCGCGACGATGGAGCGCGGGTACGCGGTGCTTCAGCGGCCCGACGGGGCGGTGGTCCGCTCGCCCGAGGACGTCGCGGACGGCGAGGACCTGCGCGCCAGGGTGGCGGAGGGCGAGTTCGCGGTACGCCGCGTGCCGGGCGCCCCCTGACGCGGCGCGGGCCCAGGAACAGACACGACGACACGGAGGACGGAAGAGGATGGCGAGCGGTACGGGTACGGAGGCGGGCGCGGGTCCCGAGGCGGCGCTCGGGTACGAGCAGGCGCGGGACGAGCTGATCGAGGTGGTCAGGCGCCTGGAGCAGGGCGGCACCACGCTGGAGGAGTCCTTGGCGCTGTGGGAGCGCGGGGAGGAGCTGGCGAAGGTCTGCCGGCACTGGCTGGAGGGCGCGCGGGCCCGCCTCGACGCCTCCCTGGCGGCGGAGCGGGCTGCCGGGGGCGGTGCGGACGGGGACGCGGACGACGAGGCGTGAGGGACGGTTCGTACGGCGGGGGCGGCCGGGCCGGGCTCGTACGGGAGAGGCTTCTGTCCTGTTCACGACCAACCGGTCGTCCGGGCACGTAGACTCGGCGAGCGTGAAGCGGATCACTATCCGCATGGATTAGTTGAATTTTCATCAATCCCGGGCGTACTGTCGAAGACGTCGCCCGCACTCCCCTCGCGAGCACTCCTCTTGCAGTCCGGAAGGTACGCAGCATGTCTCTCGTTCTTGACCCCGCCGCCCAGGACCTCCTCTTCCGCGAGGCCCGTACCGCCAACACGTTCACCGACGAGCCGGTGACCGACGAGCAGGTCCAGGCGATCTACGACCTGGTGAAGTACGGCCCGACCGCCTTCAACCAGACGCCGCTGCGCATCACCCTGGTGCGGTCGCCCGAGGCCCGTGAGCGCCTGGTCAAGCACATGGCCGAGGGCAACCAGGCGAAGACCGCCGCCGCCCCGCTGGTCGCGATACTCTCCGCGGACAACGAGTTCCACGAGGAGCTCCCGGCCCTGCTGCCGCACTTCCCGCAGGCCAAGGACATGTTCTTCGCCGAGCGCCCGGCCCGCGAGCAGTCGGCTCTGCTGAACGCCGCCCTCCAGGCCGCCTACTTCATCGTGGGCGTGCGGGCCGCCGGCCTGGCCGCCGGTCCGATGACCGGTCTGGACTTCGCCGGCCTCCAGAAGGAGTTCCTGGACGACGACCACACCCCGCTGATGGTCGTCAACATCGGCAAGCCGGGCGAGGACGCCTGGTTCCCGCGCTCCCCGCGCCTGGCCTTCGACGAGGTCGTCACCACCGTCTGACGCCGCCGCGCGGACCGTGGAGTGCGGGAAGGCCCCCGAGTGCGCGCACTCGGGGGCCTTCCCGCGTCCGGTCCGGGGTCCGGCGCTCGGGGGGGCCGGACCCTCAGGCCTTCTTCGCCCGCAGCGCGCCCGCCATCTCGGCCAGCCGGTCGAAGGAGGCCGTACCGGTCACGACGGTCGTCGCCCCGCCGTCCGTGCGGACCAGCGCGTCGTACTTCGGGCCCTCCCAGCGCTGCCACACCCGGCCTGCCACCGTCTGCGTCTTCCCGGTGTTCTTCGCCTCGTGCGTGACGTCCGGCACGTACTTCCTCGGCTCGGACGTCGACTGGTGGATGGCCACGTACTGGGTGTCGGGGGAGAGGAAGCCGAGCTGCCAGGCGTCGCCCTTCTCCCGCTTGTACGAGACGACCGTGGCCTTCCAGCCCTCGCCGAGGCCCTCGGGCGCCAGCACCGGATACGGCGCCGCCCGCTGGGCCGTGATCAGCTCGACCCGGTAGTCCTTCTCCTTCACCGGTTCCGCGTTCTCGTCATGCGGGATGAAGAGATACATCACACCCGCGGCGACCATGATCACCCCGAGGGACTGGAACATCCCGCGTACCGTCTGCCTGCCTCGCATACCTGCCACGCCCCCATGGTCGCATCATGGTGCGGCGCTCATACGTGGGCCCCTCTGCTCAATATGTCGACGTACCGATAGAGTCGCAGCACCCTCTTTTTCCCGGCCGTCGCCGTACAGAAAGGTGCGCTCCGATGACCGAGCACCACCTCCCGCCCGAGCTGGAGGTCTCTCCCGAGGCCCCGGACCGCAACCTCGCCCTCGAGCTGGTCCGCGTCACCGAGGCCGCCGCCATGGCAGCCGGCCGCTGGGTCGGCCGCGGCGACAAGATCGGCGCGGACGGCGCGGCGGTCAACGCCATGCGGACCCTGATCTCCACCGTCTCGATGAACGGCGTCGTCGTCATCGGCGAGGGCGAGAAGGACGAAGCCCCGATGCTGTTCAACGGCGAGCGGGTCGGCGACGGCACCGGCGCCGAGGTCGACATCGCGGTCGACCCGATCGACGGCACCACCCTGAACGCCAAGGGCATGCCGAACGCGATCGCCGTGCTGGCCGCCGCCGACCGCGGCACCATGTTCGACCCGTCCGCGGTCTTCTACATGGACAAGCTGGTCACCGGCCCCGAGGCCGCCGACTACGTCGACATCGACGCGCCCGTGTCGGTGAACATCCGCCGGGTCGCCAAGGCCAAGAACTCCTCCCCCGAGGACATCACGGTCGTCATCCTGGACCGGCCCCGTCACGAGGGCATCGTCCGGGAGATCCGCGAGACCGGCGCCCGGATCAAGTTCATCTCGGACGGCGACGTCGCCGGTTCGATCATGGCCGTCCGCGAGGGCACCGGCGTGGACATGCTCATGGGCATCGGCGGCACGCCCGAGGGCATCATCTCCGCCTGCGCCATCAAGTGCCTCGGCGGCGTGATCCAGGGCAAGCTCTGGCCGAAGGACGACGCCGAGCGGCAGAAGGCCCTCGACGCGGGCCACGACCTGGACCGGGTGCTCTCCACCAACGACCTGGTCAGCGGCGAGAACGTCTTCTTCGTGGCCACCGGCATCACCGACGGTGAGCTGCTGCGCGGGGTGCGCTACCGCGCCGAGACGGCGACCACGCAGTCGCTCGTCATGCGCTCGAAGTCGGGCACGATCCGCCAGATCGACTCGACGCACCGCCTGTCGAAGCTCCGCGCCTACAGCAAGATCGACTTCGACCGGGCCAACTAGGGCCTGTCTTTCGGATAGAGACCCTGGCCCGGAGCAGCGGCACGAAAAGGGGCGCCCCCATGTGCGGTGGGGGCGCCCCTTCCCGTACGGGGGCCAGGTCCGGCGGCCGCGTCAGCCGGCCTGGGCGATCCTGCCGTCGGTGGCCGCCGCCTTGCGCAGCTCCACCTCGCGCCGCCGGCGCCGGGCGAGCACGACGCGGCGCTCGGCCGCCGTGAGGCCGCCCCACACCCCGTACGGCTCGGGCTGCAGCAGGGCGTGCTCCCGGCAGTCGACCATCACGGGACAGCGTGCGCAGACCCGCTTGGCGGCTTCCTCGCGGGCGAGTCGGGCGGCCGTCGGCTCCTTGGAGGGAGCGAAGAACAGCCCGGCCTCGTCCCGGCGGCACACCGCCTCCGTGTGCCAGGGACCGCCCTCGTCCTCGCGGGCGGGAGCGCGCTGAGGGGGTACTGCGGCGACCTGGAGGGGCTGATGCGGCGGTTGCAGCACGGTCTACTCCTGACGACGGCTTCGCGTGCGAGCGGCGATGGAGCAGCCTTACCCGCTGTGCGTGCACCTATGCACTGCGTACGGCTCCGTTCCGCACTGCGGATGGCCGACGGCGAATTCCGGTCACTTCACGGCCGGCCCCCCGGAGGACGCGGCCGGAGGGGAAGCCGGACGGGCGAGGCGCCCGTCCCGTCCCCGCCGCTCAGTGACCGAGGTGCTTGCGCAGCTTGCCCTGGAGGTCGGTGATCCACTTGCCGCGCTTGGGGCGGGCCTCCACGTTCCCGAAGACCGAGTAGCCGTTGACGACGACCATCGGCGCCTGCGGGTCGACGCCCTCCAGGGTCACGACCTCGAAGTTGCCGAAGACCCCGCTGCCGTTGCCGCGCAGGCTGATGTTCTCCGGGACGCGGATCTCCACGTTCCCGAAGATCGAGGTGGCGTTGATGGTCGTGAGCCGCTGGGCGAAGATCGCCTCGGTGAGGTCGATCTCGATGGTGCCGAAGAGGGCGAAGGCATTGGTCCTGCGGCTGACCCGCCAGCGGCCCTTGCGGGTGGTGCTGGAGAAGACCGCGACGAGACTGTCCGAGGCGCCGTCCACGTCGTCCGGCGCGGCGTAGGTGTAGGCGGGGTCGGGCGCGCGGCGGGTGCGGGCGTCGGCCGGGAGGTCGCGGACGATCGGCTCCAGCTCGCCCACGGTCTTGGCGCGGTAGACCGCGTCGATGCGTTCCGCGTGCTCCTCCGGGTCGAGGCGCCCCTCCGCCAGGGCCTCCCTGAGGATGTCCGCGATCCGGTCCCGGTCGGCGTCCGAGGCGCGCATGGCGCCGCGCGGGTCGGCGACGGCCGGCTCGGCGGGGGCCGCCGCCGGGGGCCGCGGCTGCTTCTCGGGGTCGGGCTGCTTTTCGAGGTCCACGGAGTCAGCGTAGCGAAACGCGATAGATCGCGACCAGGGGGCGGGGCCGGAGATCCCGGCGCGTCGTCCGGGAACCGGCCGCCGGCAAGGGCGCGTTGGGGCGCGGGCGGGAGCTGACCCGCCCCCGTGCGCGCCGTCCCCGCCGGCCGAGCCGGCTGCCCGTCCCGGCCGTCCACCCCCGGAATACTCCGTTCCGGAGCGGTCGCGGCGCCCAGTGAGCCTTACCTCACAGGATCGGCGTCCCGCCCGCGTTCTACGCTTGAGGCGCGCCGTCACCGGAGACGGCGCGCTGTCTGCCGAGTGAGGAATGGCCGCCGTCATGTCCCCTGTTTCCCGCCGCCCCGGCCCTGCGTTCGCGTACTCCGATCTGCTCCCGCTGGGAGAGGACACCACGCCCTACCGCCTGGTGACCTCCGAAGGTGTCTCCACCTTCGAGGCCGACGGCCGTACGTTCCTCAAGGTCGAACCCGAGGCGCTGCGCAAGCTGGCCGCCGAGGCGATCCACGACATCCAGCACTTCCTGCGCCCGGCTCACCTGGCGCAGCTGCGGCGGATCATCGACGACCCGGAGGCGTCGAGCAACGACAAGTTCGTCGCGCTCGACCTGCTGAAGAACGCCAACATCGCCGCCGCGGGCGTCCTGCCCATGTGCCAGGACACCGGCACCGCGATCGTCATGGGCAAGCGCGGCCAGAACGTGCTGACCCGGGGCGAGGACGAGAAGGCCCTCTCGCAGGGCATCTACGACGCGTACACCGAGCTCAACCTGCGCTACTCGCAGATGGCCCCGGTGACCATGTGGGAGGAGAAGAACACCGGCTCGAACCTGCCCGCGCAGATCGAGCTGTACGCCACCGACGGCGGGGCGTACAAGTTCCTCTTCATGGCCAAGGGCGGTGGCTCGGCCAACAAGTCCTTCCTCTACCAGGAGACCAAGGCGGTCCTGAACGAGGCCTCCATGATGAAGTTCCTGGAGGAGAAGATCCGCTCGCTCGGCACGGCCGCCTGCCCGCCGTACCACCTGGCGATCGTCGTCGGCGGCACCTCCGCCGAGTTCGCGCTGAAGACCGCGAAGTACGCCTCCGCCCACTACCTGGACGAGCTGCCCACCGAGGGCGACGCCACGACGGGCCACGGCTTCCGCGACAAGGAGCTGGAGGAGAAGGTCTTCGAGCTGACGCAGAAGATCGGCATCGGCGCGCAGTTCGGCGGCAAGTACTTCTGCCACGACGTCCGCGTGGTCCGCCTCCCCCGCCACGGCGCCTCGCTGCCCGTCGCCCTGGCCGTCTCCTGCTCGGCCGACCGCCAGGCCGTCGCGAAGATCACGGCCGAGGGCGTCTTCCTGGAGCAGCTGGAGACCGACCCGGCGCGTTTCCTGCCGGACACCGAGGACGCCCACCTGGACGAGGGCGAGGTCGTGAAGATCGACCTCAACCAGCCGATGGACGACATCCTGGCCGAGCTGACGAAGTACCCGGTCAAGACGCGGCTCTCGCTCACCGGCCCGCTGGTCGTGGCGCGCGACATCGCGCACGCCAAGATCAAGGAGCGCCTGGACGCGGGCGAGGAGATGCCGCAGTACCTGAAGGACCACCCGGTGTACTACGCGGGCCCGGCGAAGACCCCCGAGGGGTACGCCTCCGGCTCCTTCGGTCCGACGACGGCCGGCCGCATGGACAGCTACGTGGAGCAGTTCCAGGCGGCGGGCGGCTCGAAGATCATGCTGGCCAAGGGCAACCGCTCCCAGCAGGTCACCGACGCCTGCGGCACGCACGGCGGCTTCTACCTGGGGTCGATCGGCGGTCCGGCGGCGCGCCTCGCGCAGGACTGCATCAAGAAGGTCGAGGTCGTCGAGTACGAGGAGCTCGGCATGGAGGCGGTCTGGAAGATCGAGGTCGAGGACTTCCCGGCGTTCATCGTGGTGGACGACAAGGGCAACGACTTCTTCCAGAACCCGGCGCCGGAGCCGACCTTCACGCACATCCCGGTGCGCCAGGGCTCCCAGCTTTCCTGACGCGGGGTCAGTTTCTTCGCGTTCACAGCCCCTCGGCCTTCCGGGCCGGGGGGCTTCCGCGTCGCGGGCGGCTCCCGGTCGCCGCGCCGGCACTTCGTCGGACCGCGCTCAGAAAGTCGCTACCGACTGGTAGCCCTCCCGTCGCCTACTGGTCAGTATGGGTCGCGAGCATGTCAACCACTGAGTCGGTCGACCTCTCGGGAGCCCCCCATGCCCTCCGCCCTGCCCTCCGTCACGTCCACCAGGTCCGCGAGGACCGCCGGTGCCACCGCCACGCTCGCCCTGACCGCGTTCCTCGTCGTCGGCCCGGCGCCGGGCGCCGTGGCCGCCTCCCCCGACACCCACCTCGCCTCGACCGCCGCCGTCGCGGACATCGACTACGGGACCTGGCGCCGGGACGTGGCGGCCGTGGTGGCCGAGGCCCGCCCGTACATCGAGGAACGCGCGAAGGACGCCGGCCGCGAGAAGCAGGCGATCGTCCTCGACATCGACAACAGCTCCCTGGAGACCGACTTCCACCCGTTCTGGGAGCTGCCGACCCCCGCCATCCCCGAGGTCCGCACCCTCGTCCGGGACGCGCACGCGCGCGGGGTGGACATCTTCTTCGTGACGGCACGGCCCGGCATCATCCACTCCCTCACGGACTGGAACCTGCGGCAGGTCGGCTACCCGGTCGACGGTCTGTACGTGCGCTCGCTGCCCGACCTGTTCGGCGAGGTGAGCGCGTACAAGACGGAGAAGCGGGCGGAGATCGAGGCGAAGGGCTACACGATCATCGCGAACATCGGCAACAACACCACCGACCTGGTCGGCGGCCACGCCGAGCGGACCTACAAGCTGCCGGACTACGGCAAGCTCTCCTGACGCGCGGCGGCGGGCGGGGGCCCGCGCGGGAGGGCCCCCGCCCGTCGGGGATGATGGCGCCATGCCAGAGAGACCACGTTCGATACGGGCCGCCGCCGTGTCGGCCGTCCTGCTCACGGCGGGACTGCTGACCACCGGCTGCGGAGCCGGGGCCGCGGCGCCGCAGGCCTCCACGACCCCGGCCCCCGCCACGGCGTCCGCGTCCCCGTCCGCCGGGGTGACCGCCGCGGCGACGCTGGGCGGGCCGGGGACGGCCTGCCCGCTGCCCGTCTCCTTCGGGCTCGCCGCGGACTGGGAGCCGGAGGCGATCGAGGACCCCGAGAACCCGGAGTTCGCGGCGCTGACCCGCCGGGGGCCGGCGTTCGCCCGCTGCGAGGTGGACGCCAAGCCGGCCGGACACCTCGGCTTCCTGCGGATCTGGACGGCCGCCGGCAAGGGCCCGGCGCGTACGGCCCTCGAAGGGTTCGTGAAGGCGGAGAAGAAAACCTCGGGCGTCACCTACCGGGAGACGGTGGCGGGCACGCTGCCCGCCACCGAGGTCACGTACACCGCCCACGACGAAGCACTCGGCGAGGTCAAGGAGGAGCGTGCCTTCGCCGTGGCGACCCCCCGGGGCACGGTCATCGTCCACCTCGGCGGGCTCGACACCGACGAGCACCGGGCGATGCTGCCCGCCTACGAACTGGCCCGCACGACACTCAAGGTCCTCTGACCGGGACCCCGCAGGCCGCTGCCCCGCCGCCGGTGACGCTCCCGTCGGCTAGGCGAACCGCTGGTTCGCCGAGCCGTCGCAGGGCTGGAGCCGGACCGGCTCCTTCGGTGCGCTCTGGGTGAGGCAGAGGTGGGTCGCGGCGGCGGGGCGCAGGGTGGCGCCGTCGCGGAGGAACTTCTGGTTGGCGCCGCCGTGGCAGTTCCAGAGGAGCGCGGCCGTGCCCGCCCGGTAGGCGGAGTCCGGCACGTCCACGCAGCGGTCCTGGGTGAGCTCGGTGTGGAGCGTCTGGTGCGCCGGGTCGTACCACCAGCCCTGGTTGCGGCCACCGTGGCAGTCCCAGCCGAGCACCCGCGTGCCGTTGGCGCTCTTCGCGGAGTCGGTGTCGAGGCAGTCGCCGGTGGCCTGGTTCTTCAGCGGCTTGTAGACGTCGTCCCAGGCGAAGGGGAAGAGGGCCGGCCTGCCCGAGGAGTTGACGTCGGCGCAGCTCGCCTCGCGCAGCCCGGAGGCGTACAGCTGGGTCAGGCAGGAGGCGAAGGCGGTGTGGCCGTTCCTGTTGGGGTGGAAGGACTGCCGTACGGAGTTCTCGTCGAGGCCGCCGGGCTTGGAGAGGTCGACGTAGAGGCCGCGGGCCCAGGTGTCCTCCATGCAGACCTCGTGGCCGTGGAAGAGGCGCGAGTTGTCGAGGTAGACGGCGCCGGTGGCGGCGGCGACCTTCCGCATGCCGCGTTCGAAGGCGGGCACGGCGGTGTTGCGGCCCCAGGCGGTGTCGGAGTCGTAGCCCATGCCGCCACAGGCCAGCTTGCCGGGGAAGCCGGGGTTGTCGTGGAAGTCGGGGCCGATGGGGCTCGGGTAGCCCATGACGACGAGCTTGTAGTCGCCGTCGGCGTACCCGGCGTCGCGCATGACGGTGCGCAGGTCGCGGACGACCTGCTCGGTCTTGGGGACGAGGGCGTCGACGCGGGACTGCCAGCCGGGGGCGTACTTCGGTTCACAGGGGCCCTGGCTGAGGACGAAGCGCTGGACGCAGTCGGTCATCACGGGGCCGAACTGGAGGTCGTCGTTGGCGCCGGAGACGAGCACGATCATCTTGAGGCGGGTGTTGCGCGCCTTGATGGCGAGGTTGTCGCTCTGGACGAGTTCGTCGGCGTACTGCTTCGAGCCGCCGATTTTGATGTGGACGCTGGAGGCGCCGGAACAGGACACGTTGAACGTGAGGTCCGCGGGGATTCCGGTGCGGTGGATGGCGGCGTCGGGAGAGCGGTGGCACCAGTTGGTGGGGCCGTTGGTCGGGGGCTCGTAGGTCCCGACGCCCTCGCCGGAGATCTCGCTGTCGCCGAGCGAGATCAGGCCGGTCTTCCGCTGGTGGAGGGGGCGCTCCTCGGGGCTTCCGTAGATGCGGGTGGCCTCGGCGGCGCGGATCGCCTCCAGCTCGGGCGGGAGGGGTACGGAGGTGGCGGCGGTCCGGGAGACCGGGCCGGCCGTCGCGGTGGCCGCCGTTCCGGTGGCTCCGGCCGGTGTGGCGGTGGTCGCGGCGAGCGTGGCGGCGGCCGCGGCGGCGACAGCGGCCGCGATGGGCCGGCGGAGTCTGAACCTGGTGCGCGTCATTGCGCCTCCTGGAAGTGGGGTTACCCACGGTTTTTACTGGCGGGTACGCCCGAGGGGAATACATCGAACAAGACAAGTGCTCATCTTTTCCGGGGGGTTCGGGGGGACACAGCGGCCGCCCGACGAGCACGGTCCAGGAGGTTGAGGACATGAACGACACTGACGGATACCGGATCGAGCACGACTCCATGGGAGAGGTCCGCGTGCCCGCGCACGCCAAGTGGCGGGCGCAGACCCAGCGGGCGGTGGAAAACTTCCCGGTCTCGGGCCAGCGCCTGGAGCGCGCCCACATCGAGGCCCTGGCGCGGATCAAGGCAGCCGCGGCCAAGGTCAACGCCGAGCTCGGCGTGATCGACAAGGACCGGGCGGAGGCGATCGCCGAGGCGGCCGGGGAGGTCGCGGAGGGGCGCTGGGACGAGCACTTCCCCGTCGACGTGTTCCAGACCGGTTCCGGCACCTCGTCCAACATGAACACCAACGAGGTGATCGCCACGCTCGCCACCGAGCGGCTGCCCGAGGGGCGCGAGGTCCACCCCAACGACCACGTGAACGCCTCGCAGTCCTCCAACGACGTCTTCCCCTCCTCCATCCACATCGCGGCCACGGCCGCCGTGACCCGGGACCTCGTCCCCGCCCTGGAACACCTGGCCGATTCCCTGGAGCGAAAATCGGCCGAATTCGCGACGGTGGTGAAGTCGGGCCGTACGCACCTCATGGACGCCACACCCGTCACCCTCGGCCAGGAGTTCGGCGGTTACGCGGCCCAGGTCAGGTACGGGATCGAGCGGCTGCGCGCCGCCCTGCCCCGGCTCGCCGAACTCCCCCTCGGCGGTACGGCGGTGGGCACCGGCATCAACACCCCGGCCGGCTTCTCCGCGGCCGTCATCGCGGAGGTGGCGCGGGCGACCGGGCTGCCGCTGACCGAGGCCCGCGACCACTTCGAGGCGCAAGGCGCCCGCGACGGGCTGGTGGAGACGTCCGGGCAGCTCAGGACCATCGCCGTCTCGCTCACCAAGATCGCCAACGATCTGCGGTGGATGGCCAGCGGCCCGCGCACCGGCCTCGCCGAGATCAACCTGCCCGACCTCCAGCCGGGCTCCTCGATCATGCCGGGCAAGGTCAACCCGGTGATCCCGGAGGCGGTCCTGATGGTCGCCGCGCAGGTGACCGGAAACGACACCACGGTCGCGGTGGCGGGCGCCGCCGGGAACTTCGAGCTCAACGTGATGCTCCCGGTCATGGCGAAGAACCTCCTGGAGTCGGTGCGGCTGCTCGCCAACGCCTCCCGGCTGCTCGCCGACCGCACGGTCGACGGCATCACCGCCAACGTGGAACGGGCGCGCGAGTACGCCGAGTCCTCCCCGTCCGTGGTGACCCCGCTGAACAAGTACATCGGCTACGAGGAGGCCGCCAAGGTCGCCAAGAAGTCCCTCGCGGAGCGGAAGACCATCCGCGAGGTGGTGCTGGAGTCGGGCTACGTCGAGCGGGGCGAGCTCACGGTGGAACAGCTCGACGAGGCGCTGGACGTCCTGCGCATGACCCGCCCCTGACCCGTACCGCCGCGGTGGCGGGTGGACGCCACGGGGGTGTCCGGCGGGTCGCGCCGGGCCCGGCGCGACCGGCGGGACACCCCCTAAGATCTGCGCATGACAGGATCGGGCGGCCCTCAGCACTGGGCGCCGGGGGAGCACATTCTCTGGCGCTACCGCGGCAACGGCACCGGCGACGTGCACATCTGCCGTCCCGTGACCGTCGTCCAGGACACCCCGGAGCTGCTCGCCGTGTGGATGGCGCCCGGCACCGAATGCGTACGGCCCGTGCTCGCCGACGGCACGCCCGTGCACGAGGAACCGCTCGCCACGCGCTACACCGCCCCGCGCACCACGGAGCGCGCGCACTGGTTCGGCAGCGGGGTGCTGAAGCTGGCCCGGCCCGGGGATCCCTGGTCGGTCTGGCTGTTCTGGGAGCGCGGCTGGCGCTTCCGCAGCTGGTACGTGAACCTGGAGGAGCCCCGGACCCGCTGGTCCGGGGGCGTCGACTCCGAGGACCACTTCCTCGACATCTCCGTCTACCCCGACCGCAGCTGGCTGTGGCGGGACGAGGACGAGTTCGCCCAGGCCCAGCGGGCCGGCCTGATGACCCCGGCGCAGGCCGAGCGGGTACGGGAGGCGGGGCGGCGGGCGGTCGAGCGGATCCAGGCCTGGGGCGCGCCGTTCGCCGACGGCTGGGAGCACTGGCGACCGGATCCGGAATGGCCGGTTCCCGAGCTGCCGGCGGACTGGGACCGCACTCCGGCGCACACGGCACCGTGAGACCCTTGATGCGCCCCCGGGGTTCAAACGTAGGATCGTCCTCCGCAAGGCCGAGACCGGACGAACAGCACGTCAGAGTGATCCGACAGCACGTCAGGCCGCCCGCGCGGTAAGGCGGGTACGGGCCCGGCGGTCCGCCGGAGGCCGAGCACAGCGCAGGACCTGACCACCAGTCGCCCACGAGGGGGAGAACAGTGCCGGACGTGCGCCCGGGTGTTCCGACCCCCGCCGTCGCCGACCTGCGCGGAGTGTCCGCATCCGCTGCGTACGAGGGGTTTAGCCCCGTCCGCGGTGCGGCATCGGCGACAAGAGCGAGTGCATCGCACCACCGGCCCGGACGGACGGAATCCCACGCGTGACGGAGCATCCCACCTCCCACGAAGGCCGGCAGCCGCCGACTGCCCGGTCGCAGGAACGCGCGCGCCCCCGCCAGGAGGCGGCGGCCGCCGCCCTGCCCGCGGAACCGCCCGCGCAGCCGGCCCGGTCCGGCGAGACCGCGGCGCCGGGCGTGCC
>NZ_JBEORS010000044.1:0-20834 GCF_040302405.1 Streptomyces sp. NPDC126503 | reverse complement strand
GCCGCCCGCGCGGCGGACGCCGCCGACGCCGCGGGCCACGCGTACGACGCCGAGCGCCGGGCCGCCGAGGCCCTCGCCTCCGAGGAGCGCCTCACCGAACTCCTCGGCCTGCCCGCCGACCGCGCCGCGCTGCCCGGCCAGCGCGCGGCCACCGCGGCCCCGGCCGGCGACACCACGGAGGCCTCCGGCGCCCCCCGGGGCGCGGCCGGCCACGCCTCCCCGGCCGACGCCACCGGCCGGGGCCCGGCCCAGGACCCCGACGCGGCCACCGCCCGCGGCCAGGTCCCCGGCGCCGCCCTCGGGCTCGTCGCCGGACCGCACGGCCCGCTCACCGTCACCGAGTTCGACCGGTACGCCGACGAGCTGCGCGCCCTGCTCGACCGGGCCGTCGCCACCGCCGAGCGCCAGCTGTTCGAACTGCGGACCGCCGCAGCCGACGACTCCCGCATCCTCGGCGCCCTCGGCGACGGAGGTCTCCTGCCGCCCGGCCCCGACGTCCTCGCGACCGTCGAGTACCTGGGCGAACACGGCATCCCCGCCCTGCCCGGCTGGCGCTACCTCGCCCAGGCCGTCGACCCCGCCGACCACGCGCGCGTGCTCGCGGCCCGCCCCGAGCTCGTCGACGGCGTGGTGATCACCGACCCCGTCTCGTACGGACGCGCCCGCGAGGTCCTCTCCGCCGCCGCCCTGCTGCCCCGGTCCGCCGTCGCGGTCGGCACCGCCGCCGCCCTGCTCGCCCCCGTACCCGCCCGGGACGCGGACGGGGACGACACCGGGGTGTTCCTCGTCCCGCCGAACCCGGCCATGCACGACGAGCACGCGGCCGACGAGGAGCGGCACGCCCTGCGGGCCCGCGCCGCCGCCCGCGACGAGGAGATCCGCGCCCTCGCCGCCCGCCTCGCCGGCGACCGTGCCCTCGCGGCCCGCATCGGGGCCTGGCGTGCCGACTGCCCGCCCGGCATGCTCGCCGAACTCGCCGCCGCGGCCACCACCGCCCGCGAGACGGCCGAGGCCGCCGCCGCGACCCTCGCCGAGGCCCGTACGGTACGGGCGGAGGCCGAGGAGGCCGCCGCCGACGCCGCCCAGGTCCGCGACGAGCGGCAGGAGGCCGCCCAGCGGGCCCGCCGCGCCGCCGACGCCCTCGCCGGACTCGCCTTCCGGCTCCGCGAGCGGTCCGCCTGGCAGGCCAAGCTCCGCGAACTCGCCGACGACGCCGCCGAGGCCGAGGCCCGTGCCCAGACCTGCCTGGAGCGTGCCCGCGCCGCCGACGAGGACCGCCGCGCCGCCCAGCGCGCCGCCGACGACGCCCACCGCACCGCCCGCGCCCTGCGGGCCGAACGCGCCGAGATCGCCGGTGCCCCCGAGAACCTTCCGGAGGAGGACGCCGACGCGCCCCGCGTCGCGCTCCCCACCCTCCGCGAGGCCTACCGGGCCGCCTCCCGGCTGTACGAGAAGGTCGGCGTCGGCGCCGACCTCCGCGCCGAGCAGGCCCGCGCCGAGAGCGACGAGTCCGCCGCGCTCGCCGAGCTCGACCGGCTCACCAACAAGGTCCGCACCCGCGCCGAACAGCTCCTGGAATCCACCGACGGCGCCGACGGCCCGTCCCGGCAGGCCGCCGCGGCCCGCGCCGAATCCCTGGTGCAGATGCTGGAGTCGCGTGCCTCCGAGGCGAGCGAGAAGCTGGGCCGCCTGCGCGGTGAGGCCGAGCGGCTCGCCCCCGAGGACGGCGAGGCGCACACCGAGCTGCCCGCGGAACTGGTGCCCGCCGACGCCGAGCAGGCCCAGGCCCTGCTCCGTACGGCCACCGCCGAACTCGCCTCCCGCACCGAGGCACTGGAAGCGGCCCGCGCCGCGCACGCCGGCCTGCTGCGCGACCACCGGGTCGCCGAGGACGCGGCCGGCGGCTTCGACGAGACCGCCGCCCTGCTGCGGGACCTCCTGCGCGACCACACGGACGAGGAGGGCGAGGAGCCCGGACCGTACCCCGGCAGCCTGGAGGAGGCCCGTACCGCCGCCGCCGAGGCCCGCCGCGCGCTGCGCACCCGCACCGCGGAACTCTCCGCGGCCGACGCGGCCGTCCGCGAGGCCGGCGACATCCTCGTCCGGCACGCCAACTCCACCCGCTACGAGCAGGTCCGCACCCCCGCCCGCCAGCAGATCCGCGAACTGCCCGCCTCGGCGCTTCCCGAGCACGCCGCCAAGTGGGCCGAGGCCTTCGCGCCCCGCCTCCGTGTCCTCACCGACGAGCTGGAGCAGCTGGAGCGCAACCGCGACTCGATCGTGGACCGGCTGCGCGGACTCGTGGAGTCCTCCCTCGCCACCCTCCGCTCCGCGCAGCGGCTCTCCCGGCTCCCCGAGGGGCTCGGCGAGTGGTCCGGGCAGGAGTTCCTCCGCATCCGCTTCGAGGAGCCCGACCAGGCCACGCTCACCGAGCGGCTCGGGGAGGTCGTCGACGAGGCGACCCGCGCCGCCGTCCGGAAGAACTCCGACCTGCGCAGGGACGGCATGTCCCTGCTGCTCCGCGGGGTGCAGGCGGCCCTCGAACCCCGCGGCGTCTCGGTCGAGATCCTCAAGCCGGACGCCGTGCTCCGCGCCGAGCGGGTCCCGGTGGGACAGATGGGCGACGTGTTCTCGGGTGGCCAGCTGCTCACCGCGGCCATTGCCCTCTACTGCACGATGGCGGCGCTCCGCTCCAACGACCGGGGCCGCGACAAGCACCGGCACGCGGGCACGCTGTTCCTCGACAACCCCATCGGCCGCGCCAACGCCACCTACCTGCTGGAACTCCAGCGGGCGGTGTCGGACGCGCTCGGCGTCCAGCTGCTCTACACGACGGGCCTGTTCGACACGACGGCGCTCGCCGAGTTCCCGCTGGTGATCCGGCTGCGCAACGACGCCGACCTGCGGGCCGGCCTGAAGTACATCAGCGTGGAGGAGCACCTGCGGCCCGGTCTGCCGCAGCCCGCGCCGGAGGGCGAGACGATCCACGGCGAGATCACGGCGACGCGGATGTTCCGCCGCCACGAGGCCGGCGAACCGGCCGGGGCGGCCGCCGCGCCCCCGGCCCGGTAGGAGCCCCGTCACGGCGGACGGGACCGGAGGGCACGGCGTACGGGAGTGGCCCGGCCCCCGACGAGGGGGCCGGGCCACTTCCGTACGCGTTCGTGTGCGGGCGGGCCCGGGACGGTCAGGCCGCCTCGGACAGTGTCCTCGGCACGCGCGCGGAGGAGGTCTCGGCGGTCACCCCGACGGTGCCGTCCTCCGCCGTCCCCTCGGTCTCCGTCTGCCGCTCCCGGCGCGGCGGCCACGCCGTGCTGCTCGGTTCCGAGAGCACCCCGTGGCGCTGGCGCCACACCTGGCGGGTGATCCAGATGTCGAGAACGCTCCAGGTCGCCACCACCGTCGAGGCGATCGCGGTGACGCTCATGGGGAAGGCGAGCCAGGCGCCCGCGAGCGTGCAGAGGAAGGCGATGACCGCCTGTATGAGCGTCACCGACACGATCAGCACGGCCCGGACGGCGGCGTCGCGCACCGGGTCGGGGAGCCTGCGCCGGCCCCGCTCGTCCTCCACCCACAGCTGCCGCGCCGACCGCGCTTCGTGTTCCATGGTTCCGTCACTCCCCACCGCCGGACGTCTTCAGGTCGGCTGCCCGTTGTGAGCGGCTTTACACGGACAGGCGCCTCCCCGCTCTGCATGACGCTTCTGACGGGGAAAAGGTTTCGCCTGTCCGGAAGACGAACCACCGGAACAAACAATTCCAGCCATCTCCGCAGCTCGGGCAAAAGGCATACCCTTCCGTGTCCTCTGCCACAGTGGCCGATCCCAACTCCCCGAATACCCGGACATCTCATGATCAACGATCACTCGACAGGCTGAAAATCGCCCGGACATGCCTTCGAGATGGCTCTGATGCAGTAGTAGGCTCGCGCCGCCGTTTGTTGAAATCGAAGGTTGACGCCGCGTGTTGACGGCGACGTCACACGTGGAGGGCCCCCGTGGCGCACGGGGGTCGAGCTGGGGGAGGCCATGCGCTTTCGCGGGAAGTCCATCCGCCGGAAGATCGTGGCGTTGCTCCTCGTCCCCCTCGTCTCCCTGACCGGCCTGTGGGGATTCTCCACGGTGCTCACCGGGCGCGAGGCCGACCAGCTCCTCGACGTCGGCTACATCGTCGACAAGGTCGGCTACCCCCTGGAGGACACCGCCCGGGTCATCCAGCTGGAGCGCCGCCAGTCCCTCGTCTACCTCGCCGACCCGCGCGGTTCCGAGGCCCTCGGCACCCTCCGCGAGGCCCGCCGGGCCACCGACCGGCAGATCGCCCGGATCCGCGCCAACGCCGCCGAACCCGGCGTCCGCGACGAGATGCGGCCCGTCACCACCCAGCGCCTCAACTCCCTCCTCGAAGCGCTCGACGGCCTCACCTCGCTGCGCCGCTCCGTCGAGAACCGCAGCATCGGCCGCATGCAGGCGCTCGACTTCTACAACCGCCTCGTCGACCCCTGCTACAGCTTCCTCGTCACCCTCCACGCCCTGGAGAACGTGGAGATGGACAAGCAGGGCCGCGCCCTCGTCGGCATCACCCGCGCCCGCGAACTCCTCTCCCGCGAGGACGCCCTGGTCCTCTCCGCCCTCGTCGCCGACCGGATCACCGCCCAGGAGATCCGCGCGATATCGGACCTCGTCGCCAACCGCGAGCAGTTCTACGAGGTCAACCTCGAACTGCTCCCCGCCGCCGAGCGCGCCCGGTTCGAGAAGTTCTGGCGCAGCCCCGGGACCGCGGCGCTGCGCACCGCCGAGAACGCCCTCATCGAAGCCGGCCCCACCGACAGTCCCCGCGCCGTCACCGCCGCCTACTGGCAGGACGAGGCCAGCCCCGTCCTCGACGCCCTCGCCCGGGAGAACACCGCCGCCGGCGACCGCTACCAGGACCGCGTCCAGCCCGCCGCCTACAGCGTCCTGCTGAAGGCCGGCGCCGCCGGCGTCCTCGGCTTCCTCGCCCTCCTCGCCTCCCTGGTCATCTCCGTCCGCATCGGCCGCGACCTCATCCGCGACCTGCGCCGCCTCCAGAAGGAGGCCCAGGAGGTCTCCGGCGTCCGGCTGCCCAGCGTGATGCGCCGTCTCGCCGCCGGCGAACACGTCGACGTCGAGACCGAGGTGCCCCACCTGGGGTGCGGGGAGGACGAGGTCGGCCAGGTCGGCCAGGCCCTCCACACCCTCCAGCGCGCCGCCGTCGAGGCCGCCGTCAAGCAGGCCGACATGCGCCGCGGCGTCTCCGAGGTGTTCGTCAACCTGGCCCGCCGCAACCAGGTCCTCCTCCACCGCCAGCTCACCCTGCTCGACACGATGGAGCGGCGCACCGAGGACACCGAGGAACTCGCCGACCTCTTCCGCCTCGACCACCTCACCACCCGCATGCGCCGGCACGCCGAGGGCCTCGTCATCCTCTCCGGCGCGGCCCCCTCCCGCCAGTGGCGCAAGCCCGTCCAGCTCATGGACGTGGTACGGGCCGCGGTCGCCGAGGTCGAGGACTACGAGCGCATCGAGGTCCGGCGCCTGCCGCGCCTCGGCGTCGGCGGCCCGGCCGTCGCCGACCTCACCCATCTCATCGCCGAACTCCTCGAGAACGCCACCGTGTTCTCGCCCCCGCACACCGCCGTGCAGGTGCTCGGCGAGCGCGTCGCCAACGGCTTCACCCTGGAGATCCACGACCGAGGCCTCGGCATGACCCCCGAGGCCCTGCTCGACGCCAACCTCCGCCTCGCCGAGACCCCCGAGTTCGAGCTCTCCGACACCGACCGCCTCGGCCTTTTCGTCGTCAGCCGGCTCGCCCAGCGGCAGAACGTCCGCGTCTCGCTCCAGCCCTCCCCGTACGGCGGCACCACCGCGGTCGTGTTCATCCCCGCCGCGCTGCTCACCGACGCCCCCGAGACGCAAGGCGCCGGTTTCCGCCTGGACCGGACGCACCTGGACCGCGCCGCCGCCGACCGCGCGTCCGCCGACCGTACGTCCGGTGACCGCGGCGCGGCCGACCGCACCGGCCAGGACCACGCCACCACCGGCCCGACCCGGCCGGGCGAGCCCGGCGACGACGGCCGCCTGCCCACCCGCAGGCCCGCCCTCGCCCGGGTCCCCGACGTGACCGGCACGCCCGGCGCCCTCGACGGGCCGGTCGAGCTCGAACCGCCGCTCGGCGACGAGGACTTCGACACGCTCCTCGACCGCTCCGCCGACCTCCTGGACTCCGACAGCGAGCGCGGGGGCCTCTTCCGGCCCCGCGACCGCCGCCGCGGCGGCCTGGCCTCCGCCGGCGAACAGCACCAGCAGGCCGCCGACACCCCGGCCGACGGCTCCGGGCGCCCCGACCGCCCGGGCCGGGACGGGACGGAGGACGACACCGCTCCCACGCCGCACGGCCCCCGCCCGCTGCCCCGCCGCCGCCCGCCGACACTCGTCGTGGACCACGGACGCCGCCTGGACGAGGGCGGCCGCGCCCACCCGGCCCCCGGCCGCCCCGGCGCCGACGCCCCCCGGAACCGCGACCACGGCGCGGGCGCCCGCGACGACCGGCCCGTGCCGCCGCACGGCACCGGTCCCACCCTCGTCCCCGTACCCCCGGAGCCGTCCGACACCTTCGGCGGCCTGCCGCGCCGCGTCCGCCAGGCCAGCCTGGCGCCCCAGCTCCGCGACCACGACCGCACGGACGCCGGGACGGGCAGGGGCACGGGCCGCGCCGCGGCCGGCGGGCCCGACTCCTTCGAGCGCGACGCCGACGAGGTACGCGCCCGCATGGCCGCCATGCAGCGCGGCTGGCAGCGCGGGCGACGGCGGAACGCCGAACCGGACGACACGACAGCACCAGGAACGACACCGGAGGAGGACGGTCGATGACCGCACCGAACGCCGCAGCACCCAACACCACCCACGGACGCGGGAACGGCGAGCTGAACTGGCTCCTCGACGAACTCGTCCAGCGCGTCGGGTCCATCCGCAAGGCCCTGGTGCTGTCGAGCGACGGACTGCCCACCGGCGCCTCCCAGGAGCTGACCCGGGAGGACGGCGAGCACCTGGCCGCCGTCGCCTCCGGATTCCACAGCCTCGCCAAGGGCGTGGGCCGCCACTTCGACGCGGGCCGGGTCCGCCAGACCGTGGTCGAGCTGGAGGACGCCTTCCTGTTCGTCACGGCCGCCGGTGACGGCAGCTGCCTGGCCGTCCTCGCCGACGCCGACTCAGACGTCGGCCAGGTCGCCTACGAGATGACCCTCATGGTCAAGCGGGTCGGCGCCCACCTCACCACGGCGCCCCGGGCCGGCCTGCCCACCGGAGGGTGAGTGGCCGGACCATGAGCGACGCAGCCGAACCCACCCCGGACGGCGCCGGGCAGCCCCCCGTCCGCCAGCACTGGTTCGACGACGAGGCGGGCCCGGTGGTCCGCCCGTACGCGATGACCCGGGGCCGGACGAGCGCCGCCTCCCGCCACCGGCTCGACCTCATCGCGCTGGTGGTCCCCGAGCCCGCGGCCGACGACCCCGGCCGGGACCGGACGCTCTCTCCCGAGCACGTGGAGATCGTCGAACGCTGCTGGGAGCAGCCCCAGTCGATCGCCGAGCTCGCCGCCGGACTCGACCTCCCCGTAGGGGTGGTCCGGGTCCTCGTCGGCGACCTCGTCGAGGACGAACTCGTCCATGTGACCCGCCCCGTTCCGCCGGCCGAGCTGCCGGACGTGAGCATTCTCCGCGAGGTGATCAATGGCCTTCGGGCGCTCTAGCCGCAAGAAGACCCCCGTCGAGCCGATGACCCTGAAGATCCTGGTCGCCGGCGGGTTCGGGGTCGGCAAGACGACGCTGGTCGGCGCCGTCAGCGAGATCAGGCCGCTGCGCACCGAGGAGATCCTGAGCGAGGCCGGACGGCCCGTGGACGACCTGGACGGCGTCGAGACGAAGACGACCACCACGGTCGCCATGGACTTCGGGCGGATCACCCTGCGCGAGGACCTCGTCCTGTACCTGTTCGGCACCCCGGGACAGGACCGTTTCTGGTTCCTCTGGGACGAACTCGCGCAGGGTGCGCTCGGCGCGGTCGTCCTCGCGGACACCCGCCGCCTGGAGGACAGCTTCGCGGCGATCGACTACTTCGAGCGGCGAGGCATCCCGTTCACCGTGGCCGTCAACTGCTTCGAGGGGGCCCGGCGCTACCCGCCCGAGTCCGTGCGGGGAGCGCTCGACCTGGACCCCGAGGTGGAGCTCCTGATGTGCGACGCCCGCGACCGCGAGTCCGTGAAGGAGGTCCTGGTGGCCGTGGTCCGGAACGCCATGACCCTCGCCGCCCGCACCCACCCGGCCCCCGTCACCTCCTGACACCGCCCCGTCGCCCCCGTTCCGCTTCCGGCGCGCCGCCGGAAGCGGGCCCCGGGGGAGGAGCCGGTGCCGGGGACCTCAGCGCCCTGCCACCGACCGCCGGGCCACCGGGAAGTCGAAGTACGTCGACGGGTACGGCTCCGGCCCGAAGGTGAAGTGCCACCACTCCTCGGGCAGGTTCACGAACCCCTGCTCGGCCAGGACGCCCTTCAGCAGCTGCCGGTGGGCCCGCTGCTCACCCGTGGCCCGCGGATCGTCGGTGTGCGAGCGGGTGTCGAAGCAGTCGTACCCGGTCCCCATGTCCACCGAGTTGTCCGGGAACCGCTCCGCCCGCGGGGCGAAGCACTCCACGAGCGGCTCGCCCGGGACGTAACGGCGGGTCGGCGCCGCCGGCAGCCGTACCAGCGTCAGGTCGACCGTCGACCCCCGGCTGTGCCCCGACCTCTCCGCGATGTAACCGTCCGCGAACAGGCGCGACTTCTCGACCAACGGGTAGAACTCGCCCTTCATCCGCTCGTCGCCGAGGTCCTTCGCCCAGCGCACGAAGTGGTCGACGGCCCGCTGCGGCCGGTAGCAGTCGTACACCTTCAGCGAGTACCCCCGGGCCAGCAGCCGCAACTGCGCGCGGTGCAGGGCCCCGGCGGCCTGGCGGGTCAGGATGCACACCGGCTGCCGGTAGCCGTCGACCGGCTCGCCCACGAAGTTGTGCGCCGTCGTGTACCTCATCTCCTGCAGGATCGTCCGGTCCACCGCGTCGAGCGCCACGAACCCGGGCGGTGCCTTCGGCTCCGGAACGGCCGCCGCCGGGGGAGCGGAGACGGCGGCCCCGGTCAGGGCGAGGAGCACGGCCGAGGCCGTGACGGCGAGGGTTCGGAGTGCGCGAGCCGGTCGAGTCATGCCCACCGTCTATCAGTTCCGGCGGCGCCGGGAAAGGGTGATCGCGTACGGTCGGCCCGTGAACGACACCGGGACCACCTTCTGTTCCGCCTGCGGCGCCGCCCACCCGGCCGGCGCCGGATGGCCGCGCACCTGCCGCTCCTGCGGCCGCACCGCCTACCGCAATCCGCTGCCCGTCGCCGTGGCCCTGCTCCCCGTACGCGACGGAGGGGGCCGTGGCCTCGTCACCCTCACCCGTGGCATCGAACCCCGGCGCGGCGGCATCGCCCTGCCCGGCGGCTTCATCGAACACGGCGAGGACTGGCGCGCCGCCGTCGTCCGTGAACTCCGCGAGGAGACCGGCATCGAGGCCTCCGCCGGCGACGTCCGGCTCGCCGACGCCCTCGTCTCCGGCGACCACCTCCTCCTCTTCGGCCTCCTGCCCGCCCTGGACGCTCTCCCGCCCTTCACCCCGAACGCCGAGACGACCGCCCTCCACGTGCTGCGCGCGCCCCGGACCCTCGCCTTCCCCCTTCACACCGAGGCGGCACGGAAGTGGTTCGCCGGGGCCTACGGCTCCTGCTGACCACACCCCCGTACCCGCACCGGCAGTCCCGCCTCCTCCACCCCGGCGTCCGTCACCCGCTCCACCACCACCCGGCCGTCCACCCGGCGCGACCGGTACCGCTCGATCTCCGCCGGCTCCCAGCCGTCACCGGTGTCCCGCACCACGAGCCCCCCGCCGGTCCGCCCCACGGCGGGCGCCCACACCTCCAGCGCGAGCCGTCCGTCCTCACCGCGCACCGGGATCACCGCCCCCGCCCGCGCCAGGACCGGCACCCGCGCCAGGGGGGCCTCCACCAGCACCTGCCCCGGCCCCTCGTACGCGCGGCCCGTCGCCGTGTCGTACCAGCGCCCGCGCGGCAGCCGTACCGCCCGCCGGTCGGCGCCCCGGTGCAGCACCGGCGCGACCAGCAGCGCGTCCCCGAGCAGGAACGCGTCCTCGCAGTCCCGCAGCGCCCGGTCCTCCGGCGTCCCCCACCACACCGGCCGCGCGTACGGCGCCCCCGTCATCCGCGCCAGCCGGGCCAGCGTCCCGAAGTACGGGCGCAGCCGCTCCCGCTCGGCCAGCGCCGCCCGCGCGTGCTCCAGCACCTCCGGGGCGAACTCCCACGGCTCGCCCCGCCCCGGGCCACCCGCCGCCCCCGTGAGGAACAGCGGCAGCCACGCCCCCAGCTGGAGCCGGCGCAGGTACAGCTCCGGCGACGGGCTCCCGCCGGAGCCGCCCGGGTCCGGGCCCGTATACGGCACCCCGCACAGCCCGAGCCCCAGCACCGGCCCGAGCGCGGCCCGCAGCCCCGGCCACCCCGCCGCCACCTCCCCGGACCACGTGCCGCCGTACCGCTGCGCACCCGCCCAGCCCGACCGGGAGAGGAGGAACGGCCGCTCCCCGGGACGCACCCGGCGCCATCCCTCGTAGCCGGCCCGGGCCATCGCGAGCCCGTACACGTTGTGCGCCTCGCGGTGGTCACCGCCCCGGCCCTCCAGGGAATGCCGGGCCGACCGGGGCAGCGTCCTGTCCCCGAACGGGCCCAGGACCACCGGCTCGTTCCCGGTGAGGGCCACCCCGGCGAAGCCCCGGCGCAGCCGCTCCTCGTACAGCCCGCCCCACCACCGGCGCGCCTGCGGATCCGTGAAGTCCGGATAGGCGCGGTCGCCCGTCCCCGCCACCCCGTGGACCTCCTCACCCCGTGCGTCCCGCACGAACACCCCCGCGGCCCGCCCCTGCTCGTAGCGCGCGCGCCCCGGCTCGGCCCGCACCGCCGGCTCCACGACCGACACCAGCCGCACCCCCCGCTCGCGCAGTTCCTCCGCGAGCCCCGGCGGTCCGGGCGTCCCCTCCCGGCCCCCCCGGGCCGCCCGGTGTCCGTCGTCGAAACCACCGTCCAGGTGCACCGCCGACAGGGGCAGCCCCCGCTCCAGATACCCGTCCACCACCCGGCGCACCTCGTCCGCCCCGCCGGCCCCCGGGCCCACGTGCTGCGGTCCGAGCGCCCACGACGGCGGCAGCGCGGGCGCCCCCGTCAGCGCGGCCCAGCCGTGCAGGACCCGAGCGGGCGTGCCGACCACCACCCAGCAGCGCAGCGGCCCGCCCTCCATCCGTACCTCGGCGGTCCCCGGCCGGTCGTGGCCCGAACCGGCCCCCTCCTCGCCCTCGGCGAGCGTGACCCGCCCGTCCCAGGAGTTGTCGTGGAACACCAGATGCGTCCCCGCGTCCGAGACGACGAACTGCACCGGCATCGTGAGCGACGGGGGAGCGTCCCCGGGCCCGGAGCTGCCGCCCGGACCGGTGTTCCACAGCCGGTACGAGCCGTCCCGCAGCCGCGGCCCGTCCGCCCGTCCCCCCAGGCCGAAGAACCGGGCGTCCGCCGGCACCTCGCTGCGCTGCGCCCACCGCGCGGGCCCGCCCGCCACCGGCTCCCACCAGCGCGGTGGCAGATCCCGCCGCAGCACCACCCCGCCCGGTGTGCGGACCTCCACGGCCCCGTGCCGCGAGACCGCCACCGTCACCCGCTCCGACACGATCCGCCACCCGCCGTCCGTGTCCGGTTCCAGCGCCGCCCGCGGATCGGGCTCCGGCGCCTCGCCCGCCAGCGCGTACGAGGGCAGCGGCTCGGCCCCGTCCCACCCCCAGAACACCGTGCCGCCCGCCGACACGGTGATGCGCAGCGCGGACCGCGCGAACCGCAGGACACCCCCGCCCGGCAGCGCCTCCGCCGCCACCAGCGGGCCCGGCACCCGTGCCCGCTCCGGCCCCCCGGCCGGCAGCCCCCGCGCGTCCGACCGGCGCAGCCGCCACGCCGCCCGTACCGCCCGCAGGCCCCGCACCGAGCCCAACACCTTCACCGAACGCAGCAGTTCACGACCGTCCATGACGATCACCCTGCCACCCGCCAGGGGCGCGGCGAGCTCCGTTCAACCGCCGTTCACCCGTGGTGGGAGCACATGTTCAACTCCCGGACCATGGGTGACCGGCCCTGGTGCGAAAGAGGTTCACATGGCATCGTCCTGTCAGCCGCGTCACGCGCACACCCCAGCACGTGCGCGGGACACACGCCGACCCCGCGTACAGCCAGGGAGCCACCCCATGACATCCGCAGCGCCGACCGAGCCGCTCTGGCAGCCGGACGAGGACCGCATCGCCTCGGCCGCCGTGACCCGCTTCCAGGCCTGGGCCGCCGAACATCACGGCGCGCCCGCCGAGGGCGGCTACCCCGCGCTCCACCGCTGGTCCGTCGAGGAGCTCGACACCTTCTGGCGGGCCGTCGCCGAGTGGTTCGACGTCCGCTTCTCCTCCCCGTACGCGCGCGTCCTCGGCGACCGCTCGATGCCCGGCGCGGACTGGTTCCCCGGCGCCACCCTCAACTACGCCGAGCACGCCCTGCGCGCCGCCGACGACCGCCCCCACGACACGGCCCTCCTCCATGTGGACGAGACCCACGAGCCCGCCTCGGTCACCTGGGCCGAGCTCCGCCGCCAGGTCGGCTCCCTCGCCGCGGAACTCCGCGCCCTCGGCGTACGCCCCGGCGACCGCGTCAGCGGCTACCTGCCCAACGTCCCGCAGGCGGTCGTCGCCCTCCTCGCCACCGCCGCCGTCGGCGGCGTCTGGACCTCCTGCGCCCCCGACTTCGGCGCCCGCTCCGTCCTCGACCGCTTCCAGCAGGTCGAACCGGTCGTCCTCTTCACCGTCGACGGCTACCGCTACGGCGGCAAGGAGCACGACCGCCGCGCCACCGTCGCCGAACTCCGCGCGGAGCTCCCCACCCTCCGCGCCGTCGTCCACATCCCGCTCCTGGGCACCGGGACCCCGGACGGCGCCCTCCTCTGGGACGACCTCGTCGCTGGCGACGCCGAGCCGGTCTTCGAGCAGGTCCCGTTCTCCCACCCGCTGTGGGTCCTGTACTCCTCCGGCACCACCGGCCTGCCCAAGGCGATCGTCCAGTCCCAGGGCGGCATCCTCGTCGAGCACCTCAAGCAGCTCGGCCTGCACTGCGACCTCGGCCCCGGGGACGTGTTCTTCTGGTACACGTCCACCGGCTGGATGATGTGGAACTTCCTCGTCTCCGGCCTCCTGACGGGCACCACCGTCGTCCTCTACGACGGCAGCCCCGGCTTCCCCGACACCGCCGCCCAGTGGCGCGTCGCCGAACGCACCCGCGCCACCCTGTACGGCACCTCGGCCGCGTACGTCATGGCCTGCGCGAAGGCGGGCGTCCACCCGGGCCGCGACTTCGACCTCTCCGCCGTGAAGTGCGTCGCCACGACCGGCTCCCCGCTGCCGCCCGACGGCTTCCGCTGGCTGCACGACGAGGTCCGCGAGGACCTGTGGATCGCCTCCGTCAGCGGCGGCACCGACGTCTGCTCCTGTTTCGCCGGCGCCGTCCCCACCCTTCCCGTGCACATCGGCGAACTCCAGGCCGCGGGCCTCGGCACCGATCTCCAGGCCTGGGACCCCTCCGGCAAGCCGGTCGTCGGCGAGGTCGGCGAACTGGTCGTCACCAACCCCATGCCGTCCATGCCGATCCACTTCTGGAACGACCCCGACGGCAGCCGCTACCGCGAGAGCTACTTCGAGATGTTCCCCGGCGTCTGGCGGCACGGCGACTGGATCACGATCAGCGACCACGGCTCCGTCGTCATCCACGGCCGCTCCGACTCCACCCTCAACCGCCAGGGCGTCCGGATGGGCAGCGCCGACATCTACGAGGCCGTGGAGCGCCTCCCGGAGATCCGCGAGTCCCTGGTCATCGGCCTGGAGGAGCCCGACGGCGGCTACTGGATGCCCCTCTTCGTGCACCTCGCGGAGGGCGCGACCCTCGACCGGGACCTGATCGACCGGATCAAGCGGACCATCCGCGCGGAACTCTCCCCGCGCCACGTCCCCGACGAGATCATCGAGGTCCCGGGCGTCCCGCACACGCTCACCGGCAAGCGCATCGAGGTCCCGGTCAAACGCCTCCTCCAGGGCACGCCGCTCGACAAGGCCGTCAACCCGGGCTCGGTCGACAACCTCGACCTGCTCCGCTTCTACGCCTCCCTGGCGGAAGCCCGCCGCGCCTGACCCGTCCGGGACCGGCACCCGCCCGGGTGCCGGTCCTCCGGTCATCCGCCGTACGTGGCCTGCGCGTCGCCCAGTACGTCGGCGAAGTCGGCCGCGAGCCGCCGGGCGTCCTCAGGCCGCAGTGTCGCCGCCGTGATCCGCACCGCGGGCGGGGCCGCGATCCGGAAGCGCGCGCCCGCGGCCACCCACCAGCCGTGCGTGCGCAGCCCGTTCACCACCGCGGACTCGTCGCGCACCGGCACCCACACGTGGAGGCCGCTCGCCCCGACCGCCCGGATCCGGTACGCGCCCAGGGCGTCGATCAGGGCCGTCCGCCGCTCCGCGTACGCCGCCTCCCCGGCCGCGACCAGCTCGGCCACCGACGGGTCGGTGAACAGCCCGGCCACCGTCCGCTGCAGCAGGTGACTGACCCAGCCGGAGGTCATGAGCATCCGGCCGTCGTGCCGGGCGAGCGTCACCGGATCACAGGCCACCCCGGCCCACCGCAGGTCGATCCCGAGGTGTTTGGAGACGGTCCTGACCTGCGCCCAGCGCTCGAGACCGCCCGCCGCCAGGGTGTACGCCGCCGCGCCGCCCACCTCCGCGTTGTGGTCGTCCTCCACGACGAGCACCTCGGGGAACTCCCGCACCACCGCCACCAGCGCGTCCCGCCGGTCGCGGGTGAAGAACGCTCCCGTGGGGCACTGACCGCGCGGACTGCACACCACCGCGCGCGCCCCGGCGCGCAGGGCCGTCCGCAGTGACTCCGGGACCATCCCCTCCCCGTCCACCGTCACCGGCACGATCCGCAGCCCCAGCGCGGGCACCAGATCCAGCAGGTGGTGGAAGCCGGGGTCTTCCACGGCCACCGCGTCGCCGGGCCGCAGCTCCGTGGAGAGGAGCCGCGCGATGCAGTCCAGCGCCCCGTGCGCGAAGGTCACGTGCTCCGCGGGCACCCCGTCCCGGACGAACCAGTCACGGGTCAGCGCCTCCAACTCCGCGAGACGCGGGGCCGCGCGGTGCGAGCCCTGGACCGGCGGGAACTCCGCCGGCGGGCGCAGCACCGGCAGGAACGCCGGATCGGGATGGCCGCCGGCCAGGTCCACCAGCCCCTCGGGGACGCGCGGTGGGCGCCGGGAGGCCACGGACGGCACCTCGGCCACCACCGTCCCGCCCCTGCCCCGGGTGACGACGAGCCCGCGCTGCCGCAGTTCCTTGTACGCCGTGGCGACCGTGCCCGGACTGACCCCGAGCGCGTCCGCGAGCCGCCGTACCGGTGGGAGCGCGTCACCGGGGCGGAGCCCGCCCTCGGCGACGCCCCGCTCGACGGACGCGGCAATCCCCTTGGCCGTGGTCCCCTGGATCGAATATTGTGCTGCCACGTAGCCAACTATGTATCAATACAAAGAAATACGCAAGGGGGACCCCACGTGAGCCGCTCGACCCGCCCCGCCCGAACACCTCTCAAGGACCGCATCCCGGGCGGCCCCGACGGGCGCCGCCTTCTCGTCATCGGCTTCATCGACAAGTGCGGCACCGGCCTCTGGGCCACCGCCATGGCCCTCTACTTCACGTACGTCACCGGTCTCGGCCTCGGAGAGGTCGGCCTCCTCGTCGCCCTGTCCGGCGCGGCCGGCATCGCCGGCGCCCCGCTCGGCGGCCGCCTCGCCGACCGCTTCCCCCTCGTGCACGTCCTCATCGGCACCCAACTCCTGCGCGCCGCCGCCCTCCTGGCCCTCCTCACCACCGACGCCTACGCCCTCCTCGTCGTCTACTCCGCGATCGGCGCCCTCCCCGACCGCGCCACCAACGTCCTCACCAAGCTCTACGCCGCCCGGATCGCGGGCCCCGACCGCGCCCGCTACCAGGCCATCAACCGCACCACCTCCAACATCGGCTGGACCGTCGGCGGCCTCGGCGCCGCGGCCGCGCTCGCCGTCGGCACCACCACGGCCTACCAGCTCCTCCTCGCCGGCAACGTCCTCTCCTACCTGCTGATGGCCGCCCTCACCCTCCGCTGCGCCGAACCGCCCGCCCCCGCCCGCACCGTGGCGACCGGCACCCCCGCCACCGACGGCCCCCCCGCCCCCACGCCCCGCCGCTCCAACCCGTGGCGCGACCGCGCCTTCCTGGGCTTCACCGCCGGGGACGCCGTCTTCTTCCTCCACGACTCGATCCTCCAGGTCGGCCTGCCCCTCTGGATCGTCCACGCCACCGACGCCCCCGCGGGCCTCGCCCCCCTCCTGCTCGTCGTCAACAGCGTCCTCGTCGTCCTCTTCCAGGTCCCCCTCTCCCGCTTCGGCGCCACCCCCGCGTCCGCCCGCCGGCTCTACCGCCCGCTCGCCGCCCTCTTCGCCACCGGCACCACCGCCGTCTGCGTCTCCGGCCTCGGCGGACCGGCCACCGCCGTCACCGCCCTCGTCGTCGCGGCCGTCGCCCTCACCTTCGCCGAGATGCTCCACACCCTCGCCTCCTGGGAACTCTCCGTCGCCCTCGCCCCGGACGACGCCCAGGGCGCCTACCTCGGCGTCCACGGACTCGCCCAGTCCACCCAGCGCTTCGGCGGCCCCCTCCTCGTCACCGGACTCGTCTCCGCCGGCCCCTATGCCTGGCCCCTCCTCGGTGCCGTCCTCGTCGCCACCACCGTCACCCAGCGCCGCCTCATCGGCCGCCGGCTCCCAGAATCGTCACTGTCAGTGGCGAAGGTTACGGTGAGTGATCACTGATCGGAGCGGACCGACCGGTCCGCGAACCAGGGGGGAACAGCCATGCCTCGCAGCCACACCGACACCGCCCGCACCCCGCACACCGCCGCGGCCGACCGCCGCCTCCGCCGCGCCCTGCGCCGCGAGATGCCCAGCACCGTCGGACTCCTCGCCGACGCACGGGACTTCGCCGCCATGCGCCGCTACCGCACCTTCGCCTTCGACGACCACACCGCTTACCTCCAGCAGATCGAGGCCCTCCTCAAAACCCTCGCCGCCCAGGGCGGACACACCACCGTCACCCTCTTCGACCCCGAGGAGTACGCGGCCTGGTGCACCGCCACCGGAACCGACCCCGACCACCCCGCCAGCCGCAGCCGCTTCACCGCCCACGTCGCCGTCACCGGCGCCCGCCTCACCTACACCGGCCAACCCCTCTCCACCCTCCTGCCCGAACTCGTCGACACCGCCGTCCGCCACGCCACCTGGGAGTACGCCACCACCGTCCTCGCCACGGCGGGGGACTGCGCCGCCTGCGGCACGGACATCGGCAGGGCCGCCTTCGACCGCGCCACCCACCTCCTCGCCCGCCTCCTGGAGGCCACCGGCCCCGGCACCCACCACCTGGTGTGCAGCGTCCCCGCGGGCAGCGACCACCTCCTCGCCGTGCTCCACACCCGCACCGACGAGGACGGCACCGCCCACCACGACCTCACCGCCGCGACCGAGTTCACCGCGGTACTCGCCGCCGGCATCGCCCTCGCCGCCCCCGGCGGCCTCGTCCTGCGCACCTCCGCACCGGGCGCCCGCGACCGCCTCCACGGCTGGCGCCTGAAGGACGCCACCCTCGCCCCGCTCACCGAGGCCGAGGTCTTCGCCGCCTACTGCACCGACGCCCGCACCGGCGAGCCGGTCGCCCCCGAACCGGACGTCGACCACCGCGCCGGCTTCCCGCTCCCGACCGACCCCTACGACGACTGCGCCGCCCACCACCGGCCCTGACGCGGGGAGCCCCGCCGGAAACGCCGGAGGGGCTCCCCGCCACCAGGTGACGGGAAGCCCCTCCGGAGAACCGGTGCCGGCCGGCGATCACTCGCCGGACAGCACCGCCTGCGCCGCGCGCCGCGCCTCTTCGGCGGTGTCCGCGGCCCGCGCCGCGGCCGCCGCCCGCTCGCACTGCGCCAGCGTGTAGGTGGCCAGCGTCGCCCGCACGTACGGGATCGACGCGGCACCCATGGACAGGGAGGTGACCCCCAGACCCGTCAGCACACAGGCGAGCAGCGGATCCGACGCCGCCTCGCCGCACACACCACAGCTCTTGCCCTCGGCCTTGGCCGCCTCCGCGGAGAGCGCCACCAGGTCGAGCAGCGCCGGCTGCCACGGGTCCTGCAGCCGGGACACCGCTCCGACCTGCCGGTCCGCGGCGAAGGTGTACTGCGCCAGGTCGTTGGTGCCCAGCGACAGGAACTCGACCTCCTGGAGGATCGAGCGCGCCCGCAGCGCCGCCGACGGGATCTCGACCATGGCGCCGAACTTCGCCCGCAGCCCCGCCTCACGGCAGGCGTCCGCGAAGGCCCTGGCGTCCGTGCGGTCGGCGACCATCGGCGCCATGACCTCCAGGTACACCGGCAGGCCCTCGGCCGCCTTCGCCAGCGCGGTCAGCTGCGTCCGCAGCACCTCCGGGTGGTCGAGCAGCGTCCGCAGACCCCGCACGCCGAGCGCCGGGTTCGGCTCGTCCGCGGGCGTCAGGAAGTCGAGCGGCTTGTCCGCCCCGGCGTCCAGCACCCGCACGACCACCCGGCCCTCGGGGAACGCCTCCAGCACCTTGCGGTAGGCCTCGATCTGCTTCTCCTCGGACGGCGCCTTCCGGCTGTCGTCGAGGAAGAGGAACTCGGTACGGAACAGACCGACGCCCTCGGCACCGGCCTCCACCGCCGCCGGCACGTCTCCCGGACCGCCGACGTTGGCCAGGAGCGGCACCTTGTGCCCGTCCGAGGTGGCACCCGGACCGCTGGACGCGGCCAGCGCGGCCTTGCGCTCGGCGGCGGCCCTGGTCAGCTCGGCCTTCTTCTCCTCGCTCGGCTCCACGAAGATCTCGCCGGTGGAACCGTCGACGGCGATCATCGTGCCCTCGGCCAGCTCCCCCGCACCGGGCAGCGCCACCACGGCCGGCACGCCCAGGGCCCGCGCGAGGATCGCGCTGTGGCTGGTCGGCCCGCCCTCCTCGGTCACGAAACCGAGCACCAGCGCCGGGTCGAGCAGCGCCGTGTCCGCGGGCGCCAGGTCCCGCGCGATGAGGACGTACGGCTCGTCGCTGTCCGGCACGCCGGGCATCGGCACGCCGAGCAGCCGCGCGACGATCCGGTTCCGTACGTCGTCCAGGTCCGCGACCCGGCCGGCCATGTACTCACCGGCGCCCGCGAGCAGCTCGCGGTAGTGCGAGAAGGCGTCGTAGATACCGCGCTCGGCCGTGCTGCCGACCGCGATCCGCCGGTCGACGTCGGCGATGAGCTCCGGGTCCTGGGCGATCATCGCCTGGGCCTCCAGCACCGCCTGGGCCTCACCGCCTGCCAGGTTGCCCCGTGCGATGAGGTCCGCGGCGACGGCCTCCACCGCCTGGCGGGCGCGCCCCTGTTCGCGCTCCGCCTCGTCGGCCGGAATCTGCTTGGCCGGCGGTTCGAGGACCGCCGTGCCCATGTGCCGGACCTCGCCGATCGCCACTCCGTGGCTGACGCCGACGCCTCGCAGCGTTGTCTCCATCTCACCCGTCTCCGATAGTGCGGCGGCCCGGGCCGCCGTGTTGAATGTCGAACTCCTGGCCGTCCCGAGGGACGGGTCCGGCTCAGCTCCAGTGGAAGAGCTGGTCGCCGGCCTTCACCTCGCCGTCCTCCTGGACGGCGGAGAGGGAGTCCGCGGTGGCCTCGAGGGCCACGACGGGGCAGATGGGGGACTTGCCGGCGGCCTCGACCTCGGCCGGGTTCCAGCGCACGACGGCCTGCCCCCGCTTGACGGTGTCGCCCTTGTTCACGAGCAGCTCGAAACCCTGTCCGTTGAGCTGCACGGTGTCGATCCCGAGGTGCGTGAGGACGCCGTGGCCCTCACCGTCGACGACGACGAAGGCGTGGGGGTGCATGGAGACGATGACCCCGTCGACGGGGGAGACCGCCTCGGAGGGCTCGCGCACGGGGTCGATGGCGGTGCCGGGCCCGACCATCGCACCGGAGAAGACCGGGTCGGGAACTGCGGCGAGACCGATGGCGCGTCCAGCGAGTGGCGACGTCACGGTTGACATGGGAAGCCTCCCAGGGGCGGAGATGGTGTGGCGCCGTCACTACCTGTCCTGGACGGCGTACTGTCCTGCAGCGTATGTCATGGGAAGTCCTAGTTCCGCACGAGACGTACCAGTTGGCGGACCTACGGACTACCCGAAACGATTTGCCTCTACTGACGGTGGGATGTACTGTCGTACTCCTGCCTGACCCCAGCGCGGCCTTGAGCCGTGGGTCGGCAGCACCCATCAAGCTCAGATCCTAACCCCAGTGGTCTACACCTCTGCGTGCGTCAGCTCGCCGGGGGGTGGTCAAGGGGCCGGAGAAAGCCTGGTAATGTTTGACCCCGCCGAGGAAACGGAAAGCGCGAAAGCGAATTCCATTCCCGGCAGCCCGCTCCAGCGGGTGGCAGAGAAGGAAATCGGATCTGCTAAGCTGGAAACGAAGGAAGCGCCCGGAGGGCCTGGAAACAGGAACGAAGGAAGCGTCCGCACCTTGAGAACTCAACAGCGTGCCAAAAATCAACGCCAG
>NZ_JBEORS010000043.1:0-23328 GCF_040302405.1 Streptomyces sp. NPDC126503 | reverse complement strand
CGGGCGCCCGGAGGCCGGTATCTGTCGGTCGCCGGGGACGGGTTCGTACGCGCCTCGGCGCGCCGGCGTCGGCCCCGCCCGCGCCGGAGGGCCGCACCGCCGAGGTGCCCGCGCCCCGGCCCCGCACCGGACACGTCGGCGGCCGGCCTCCCACGTACGACCCCGAACCCACCGCCCTGCCCGCCGCCCGTCCCGGCGAACTCGACGACCTCGTCGCCGACACCGTCCTCGACGGCGCCCGCTACGGCACCTGCACCCTGCGCGCCGCCTCCGTCCGGGGCGACTCGGCCCGCTTCCGGGGCGAACTCCGCCGGGACGCCCTGCTCACCGCCCGCTTCGGCCACGACGACGGCGCCCTCGTCCTCGTCGCCGTCGCCGCCGGCACGCGCGCCGCCGAGGACGCCCACCTCGCCGCCGCCGACGCCTGCCGCTGGATCGCCGAGGCCGTCGGCCGCAGCCACGCCCGCCTCTCCGAGGACATCAGGTCCGGTCGCCGCGGCGATCTCAAATCGGGACTCCACCGGCTCACCGACCGTACGTACGGCAGACTCCGCGCCCGCGCCGCCGAGCGGGGCGTCGCCCCCGAGGCGTACACCGCGGCCCTGCGCTGCCTCCTCGTGACCGCCGATCCCGCCTGCCGCACCCGCGTGTTCTTCGGCATCGGCGGCGGAGGCCTCTTCCGGCTCCGCGACGGCGCCTGGCAGGACCTGGAGCCGCTGCCGCCCGACGCGACCGCCGTCACCGGGGCCCCCGTCGTCGGCTTCGGCTCCCCGCCGCCCCCCACCCCCGCCGGGGCCGGGGAGGCCACCGGGGAGGGGGACCGGCTCACCATGGACCTCGGGATCACGACCGCACCCGGCCCCCTCGTCGAGGAGCCCGTCCCGCCGCCCGCCGAGCCGTTCCGCTTCCGCGCGTCCGTCGCCCGGCCCGGGGACACCCTGCTCCTCGCCTCGCCCGGACTCGCCGACCCGCTGCGCGGCGAACCCGCCCTCGCCCGGGAACTCGCCGGGCGGTGGGGCGGCCAACCCCCCGGCCTCGCCGCCTTCCTCGCCGACACCCAGCTGAGGGTGACGGGTTACGCCGACGACCGTACGGGAGTGGCCGTCTGGGAGGCGTAACCGGCCGGGCCGTGGGTTATATGGACCCATGGCCAAACAGAATGTCGCAGAACAGTTCGTCGACATCCTCGTCCGGGCGGGCGTCCAGCGCCTCTACGGAGTGGTCGGCGACAGCCTGAACCCCGTCGTCGACGCCATCCGCCGCACCCCCGCCATCGACTGGATCCAGGTGCGGCACGAGGAGACCGCCGCCTTCGCGGCCGGCGCCGAGGCGCAGATCACCGGCCGCCTCGCCGCCTGCGCCGGCTCCTGCGGGCCGGGCAATCTGCACCTCATCAACGGCCTGTACGACGCCCACCGGTCCATGGCCCCGGTTCTCGCCCTCGCCTCGCAGATCCCGTCGAGCGAGATCGGCCTCGGCTACTTCCAGGAGACCCACCCCGACCAGCTGTTCCGCGAGTGCAGCCACTACAGCGAACTCATCTCCACCCCGCAGCAGATGCCCCGGCTGCTGCACACCGCCATCCAGCACGCCGTCGGCCGGGGCGGCGTCAGCGTGGTCTCCCTGCCCGGCGACATCGCCTCCGAGCCGGCCCCCGAGAAGACCTCCGGCACCGCCCTCGTCACCACCCGCCCCACCGTCCGGCCGGGTGACGCCGAGATCGACGCCCTCGTGCGGATGATCGACGCCGCCGACCGGGTGACGCTGTTCTGCGGCAGCGGCACCGCGGGGGCCCACGCCGAGGTGATGCAGTTCGCCGAACGGCTGGCGGCCCCCGTCGGCCACGCGCTGCGCGGCAAGGAATGGATCCAGTACGACAATCCGTACGACGTGGGGATGAGCGGACTGCTCGGCTACGGCGCCGCCTACGAGGCCACGCACGAGTGCGATCTGCTGATCCTGCTCGGCACCGACTTTCCGTACAACGCCTTCCTGCCCGACGACGTGAAGATCGTCCAGGTCGACGTCCGGCCCGAACGCCTCGGCCGCCGCTCCCGCCTCGACCTCGCCGTCTGGGGCGACGTCCGCGAGACCTTGCGCTGTGTCATCCCCCGCGTCCGGCCGAAGACGAACCGCCGCTTCCTGAACAAGATGCTGAAGAAGCACGCCGACGCCCTCGAAGGAGTCGTCAAGGCCTACACCCGCAAGGTGGAGAAGCACGTCCCCATCCACCCCGAGTACGTGGCCTCGGTCCTCGACGACCTGGCGGACGACGACGCCGTCTTCACCGTCGACACGGGCATGTGCAACGTGTGGGCCGCCCGCTACATCTCACCCAACGGGCGCCGCAGGATCATCGGTTCGTTCAGCCACGGCTCCATGGCGAACGCCCTGCCCCAGGCCATCGGCGCCCAGTTCACCGACCGCAACCGGCAGGTCGTGTCGATGTCCGGTGACGGCGGCTTCAGCATGCTCATGGGCGACTTCCTCACCCTCGTCCAGTACGACCTCCCGGTGAAGGTCGTCCTGTTCGACAACTCCTCGCTCGGCATGGTCGACCTGGAGATGCTCGTCGCCGGCATGCCCTCCTACGGAACGTCCTACAAGAACCCGGACTTCGCCGCCGTCGCCCGCGCCGCCGGCGCCTACGGTGTCCGCGTCGAGAAGCCCAAACAGCTCGCCGGCGCCCTCAAGGACGCCTTCCGCCACAAGGGCCCCGCCCTCGTGGACGTCGTCACCGACCCCAACGCCCTCTCCATCCCGCCCAGGATCAAGGCCGAGATGGTGACCGGCTTCGCCCTCTCCGCCAGCAAGATCGTCCTCGACGGCGGCGTCGGCCGCATGCTCCAGATGGCCCGCTCCAACCTCCGCAACGTGCCGCGGCCCTGACGGGTGCCGTCGCGCGGGCATGCGGGCGTGCGGGCGGGGCAGCCTTCCGGGGACCTGTTCGACGCGACGCTTGGGTGGGGGATATGGCCGGGGAGGCAGGACAGCCGACGCGACTGCTCAGGAAGGTGGGGTGCGCGGATCTCACCGCGGTGCCGGAGGTGCGTCACGCGCTGCGCGCACTGCTGCGGGCCTGGGGCGCGCCGGGCGCCTGTGACGTGGCCGAGCTGCTCACCAGCGAACTGGTGACCAACGCTCTCGTCCACACCGACCACGGGGCCGTCGTGACCGCGACGGTCGTGCCGGAGCAGCTCCGGGTGGAGGTCCGCGACTTCGTCCCGGGGCTCACCCGTCCGCCCGTACCGCCCGCCGACGACGGTACGCACGGACGGGGGCTGGTCCTCGTACGGGAACTGGCCGACTCCTGGGGGGTCGAGGAGCACGGGGTGGGCAAGGTCGTCTGGTTCGAACTGAACGGCGGGGCCGCCTGAGGGCGGCCCCGCCGCTCGCGCGGGAGGCGCGGTGGTCAGCCGAACTGCTGCTCCAGGTCCTTGAGCTTGCGCTCCAGGGAGTCGAGCCGGGGCAGCGTCTGGGTGTCGTCCTCGGCGGTGAGGTCCACCGTCCGTGACTCAGTTCCCCTGACGGCTTGCAGGGAGGGCCGGGGCCGAAGAGGCAGTTGTCCCGGATCCGCTATGGCCGGTTCCGCGACGGCCGCCTGCACGGAGCCCGTCGCGGAACCGGAACCGGAGCCGGAAGCCGGCCCCGCCTCCGCTCCGGCGCCCGCACCGCCGCCGGTCCCCGCACCGGCGGCCAGCGCCGCCACTTCCACCTGACGCCCGCCCCGGCCGAGCCCGAAGGCGCGGTGCTGCCGGTTGAGCGCCTTGATCCGGGCCCGGTCGAGCTTGGCCTGCTCGCGGCGGCGGACGCGGTTGCGCTCCTTCTCCCGCCGGTCCTCCCGCACCTCGTCCACGGCCTCGTCCAGGGTCCGTACGCCCTCCAGGAGCATCAGC
This sequence comes from Streptomyces sp. NPDC126503, assembly GCF_040302405.1. Lineage (NCBI taxonomy): Bacteria > Bacillati > Actinomycetota > Actinomycetes > Kitasatosporales > Streptomycetaceae > Streptomyces > Streptomyces sp. NPDC126503. The sequence continues at coordinate 19,432 of NZ_JBEORS010000043.1, read as the reverse complement.
GACCAGGCGGCGAAGGTCTCCCGGGGCGCCCGCAGCCACCGGACGATCCGGATCTGCGGCAGCGGACGGGGCACCAGGCCCTGCTCGCGCAGGGCCGCCCGGCGGGTCTGCTTCAGCGCCCGGTCGAAGAGGACCGCCGCCGAGAGGGACATGCCCGCGAAGAACTGGGGCGCGCCGTCGTGACCCAGGCCCCTCGGGGCGTGCACCCAGTTGAACCAGGCCGCGGCTCCGGCGAACAGCCACACGAGCAGCCGCGAGCCGAGCGCCGCGTCGCCGTGGCTGGCCTCGCGCACGGCGAGGACCGAGCAGAACATGGCCGCGCCGTCCAGCCCGAAGGGGACGAGGTACTCCCAGCCGCCCGACAGGTTGAGGTTCTGCCGGCCGAAGCCCACGAGCCCGTGGAAGGAGAGCGCCGCCGCCACGGCGGCGCAGCAGAACAGCAGGCCGTACGAGGCGAATCCGTAGATGGCCTCCTTGCGTCTGCGACGCTCCTCGCTGCGTTCCCAGGAGTCCTCCGCCGCGGCCTGGTCACCGGCGCGCTTCCCGCGCGCGAGCACCGCCACCGCCGTCACGACCCCGGCCACCATCACGCCGCCCGGAAGCAGCCAGTCCAGCGATATGTCGGTCAGTCTCATGCGGTGTCCCTTGCATCGCAGTAGGGCCTTTGGCCGCCCATACTGGCCGACCCTGTGGGGCGCGCACGGGGTTTCCGGGCAAGTGCACGCCATAGGGGACGCAGGGCGCACGAACGGGTACGTTCTGGCCGAACGCGCTTGCGGGGAAGGGGGGTTGTGTTCGACAGACGTCACCCCTGGGGGTGGCGTAAGGTGCGGACTTCCCCGAGTGGGCTTCCCGGGGAGGGTCAGGCGGTGGCCGCCGGGGCCGCCAGGCGGCGGACGCGCTCCGCGTCGCAGGTGCGCGGGCAGGTGAGGCAGGTGTCCTCGGGCCGCAGGGTGTAGAAGAAGCAGCAGGCGGCCCGGTCACGGGTGGTGTGCGGGGCGCCGTCCGGGCCCCCGGTGCCCGGCAGTTCACGGAAACCGGCCCCGCCCACGTACGGCTTGGCCGTGCCCGGCAGCAGCAGTTCGAGCTCCGCCTTCCCCCGCTCCTCCTCGCCGAGCAGGGCCGCGATGTACCAGAGGCCTTCGACGATCTCGTCCGTGGCCATGCCCCACAGGGCCCGGCTCCCACGGCGCATCCGGGGGCGGAAGCCGTCGAGGACCGCCTCGAAGTGCTCGGCGAGCGAGGCCCGCACCTCGGCGCGCAGGGCCTCCTCGTCCGGGACGACCCGGGCGCCCGGCAGGGCGGCGGCCGGATCGCCGGGCAGGCAGGCGAACTCCTCGATCCGCACGGCCATGCGGCCGGTGGCCCGGTGGAAGGCGACGTGCGGGGCGGGCAGCCGGGGGACCCGGCGCTCCAGGAACCAGGGGACCGTGACGAGCAGGCAGGCGGGCCAGGCGTAGCGGTGCAGCGCGAAGCTCGCGATCACGTCGGGGCGGGCCTCCTGCCCGTAGTCGCGGAGCACCTGCGCCTCGTCCCGGGCGAGGAAGGCGTCGAGCCCGGGGCCGCCGTCCGCCAGCTCGTCCGAGCCGATCCAGCCCGCGCCGCGCGGCACCCGCGCCTCCCCGGCCGTCTCCTCCACCCGCAGGCCCGGGAACACCTCGGTCAGCCGGGCGTACGCGGCCGCGACGGGGGAGGCGGGCACCGGCGCCGGGGCCTGCGAGCCGGACGGGGCGGACGAGGCGGTGCGGGCGGGCAACAGGGCGGGGACGGTCATGCGGACCACCGAATCGCGATCGTTGGCAGGTAAGCCTTACCTTACCCGATCACTCTCGATCTCTCATCACCACGAGAGCCCGTGACCTCGCGTGTCGCCCGTTCGCCTATCGTGCACAGGGGATCCCGGTATCGCGAGCCGGGCCCGGTACGAGGCCGCAGGAGGACCCGGGTGGAGCAGGGCGCAGCGCGCGAGCGGGCGGCGGAGAGGCCGTCCCCGCCGTCCGGGCGGGCCGCACGCGTGCCCGAACAGGTGGCACGCGGCGAGCACACCCACGGCGGGTGGGACGAGGACGGGTACGGGGCGGGCGCCCCCGCCCCCGGGCCGGTGCCCCGCCAGGTGCACCGCCACTCCGTGCGCGACCAGGTCCTCGACGCCCTGCGCACCGCGCTCGTGGGCGGCGAGCTCGCCCCGGGGCAGGTGTACTCCGCCCCCGCCCTCGGCGAGCGCCTGGGCGTCTCCGCCACCCCCGTCCGCGAGGCCATGCAGCGCCTCGCCGTCGAAGGCGCCGTCGAGGTGGTCCCCAACCGCGGCTTCCGTGTGATCGAACGCACGTCGCGCGAACTCGCCGAACTTGCGGAGGTCCGCGCCCTCCTGGAGGTCCCGGTCATGCTCCGCCTCGCCCGCACCGTGCCCTCGGCCGACTGGGCCGCCCTCCGCCCGCTCGCCGAGGCCACCGCCGCCGCGGCGGCGCGCGGCGACCGCGCCCACTACGCCGAGACCGACCGCGCCTTCCACCGCGCGGTCCTCTCCCTCGCCGGCAACGAACAGCTCCTCACCGTCGCCGACGACCTCCACCGCCGCTCCCAGTGGCCCCTGATCAGCGCGCCCGCCCTCCGCCACGCGGACCTCGTCGCCGACGCCGCCGAACACCGGGCTCTCCTGGACGCCCTCGTCGCCCGTGACCTCACCGTCGTGGAATCCCTGGTCAGGGAGCACTTCACCGGCTCGGTGGGCTGACTGCCCCGGCGGAACCCCCGGAGCCGGGGAGGCCGCTCCGGGAGGTGATCCACCGGGGGGTCCCCGGCGGCGCGCGGCCCACTAAGGTCGAGGGCGTCCGTTCGCTCGCACCCGTGCCGTACGTGAGGTGTTCCATGCCGTCCGCGACCCCGTTCCCGGCATGGGAGGGCCGCCGAGCCGTCACCGGTGAGGAAGCCGAGGCCACGGCCCTGCTCGGCTGGCTCACCGACCCCGAGGCGCCCCGGCTGTGCCTGGTCACGGGGGCCGCGGGGAGCGGCAAGACGGCCCTGCTGGGCTGGCTCGCCTCGCACGGTGCGCGGGCCGCGCGGGCCCGGGCGCGGCGGCGGCCCGCCCGGGTGCTCGTCCCGCTGGCCGGGCAGAGCGCGCTCGGCGCGGCCTGGACCATCGCGAACCACCTCGGGGTGGTGGCCGCGACCCCCGACGACCTCGTGGACGCCCTCGCCACCGGAGAGGACCGCCGCACCGGCCGGGCGGTGCTCCTCCTCACCGACCTGCACGCCGCCGCCGAACCCGAGGCGCTGACCGAACTGATCACCGGCCTCGCCGGGGTCGGCCGCGTCCGGCTCGTCGTGGAGGTCCGCACCGGCACCCCGGCCCCCGCCGCCCTGCGGGCAGCCGCACGCCGCGTCACCCTCGTCGACCTGGACGGTGAGCCCGCCCCGGACACCGGCGGCACGCCGCCGGAGCCGGCCGCCCGGCCGCTGCCCGACCTCTCCGACCCGGTCGCCGTCTGCGCGGCCGACCCGCTGCTCGTCACCACGGGGTACGCCACGGAGGCCCGCCCCGGCACCCCCGGGACCCCGGACGGCCCCGCCGGGGACCCGCACGGCGGACTGCGCACCGCCTGGCTGCGCGCCGGGCAGGCGCTCTGCCGGGACCAGACGCCGGAGGACCGCGCCGCCGTACTGCTCGCCGCGCTGGGCGACGGGGCGGACCCCCGGGCGCGGCCCGCGCTCACCGCGCTCGCGGAAGGAGCCGCCTGGCGCGTCCGGTGGACCCGCGCCCGGGGCGACCTCACCCCGCCCTGGCCCGGCCCGGTCGCCGTGCTCGGGGCGGCCGGCGGCCCCCAGGAGGGCCTGCTCCTGGTCGGCGACCGCACCGGAGCCGTACGCCTGCTGCGCACCGCCGACGCCAGCCCCGCCGGGCGGCTGCCGCACGAGGTGCCGGGCCGGGTGACCGCGCTCGCGCCCACCCCGGACGGGACGGTGCTGCTCCTGGACGAACGGGGGCGGCTGCACACGGTCGGCGGGACGGCGCCCCGCCCCCCGTACCTGCGGCGTCTGACCGAGGCCGTCTCCACCACCCTGTCCCGGCACCCGGGCACCGCCCTCGCGGCGATAGGCGGCTCCGTGGTCGTCGGCGACCGCCTCGGCTCGGTGCACGCCTTCGGGCTGACCGGCCTGCACCAGGCGGCCCTGCACAGCGGCCGGGTGACGGCGGTCACCGCCCTGGACACCGCGACGCCCTTCGTCTGCTCGGGCGGCGCGGACGGTACGGTCCGCCTCTGGACCCCCGGGCGCGCCCCGCGCCCCGAACCCCTCGCGGAGCGCGCGGCCCCTGTGGTCTCCCTGCACGCCGCCGACACCCCGCACGGACCGCTCGTCGCCGTCGCCTGGGCCGACGGCCTCGTGGCCCTGCACCGCCCGGACGGAGGGCCGCGCCCGTCCTTCCGGCCGGGCCCGGCCCTCCGCGCGGTCGCGGTCACGGGCGACGGCGATCTCCTGCTCGGCACCGACGAGACCCTGGTCCGCCTCACCCCCCGCGTCTGGTGACGGACGGTCACCAGACTTGCGTCTGCCGGTGTGTCAGGCGGTACGGGGAGTCAGCTGCGCCGCCAGCCAGGTCGGCACCCCGCCGAGGAGACGGAACAGGCGCCGCGCCTCGGCGCGCAGCCGTCCCGCCTCGGGCTCCGTCTCGGTGTCGGCCAGCGCGGTGAGCGCCGGGGCCGTGCCGACCAGGTAGCCGAGCTCCTCGCGGATCCGCAGCGACTCGGCGAAGCCGTGCCGCGCCTCCGCCAACTCCCCCTCCCGTAAAGCGAGTCCGGCGAGATGGCGCCAGGTGGAGGAGAGCAGCAGCGCGTCGCCCCGGTCGGCCGCGCCGGCGTGCGCCCTGCGGTAGGCGGCGCGGGCCGCCTGCGGGGAGTCGCCGAGGTTCTGCGCCACCAGGCCGCGCCGGAAGTCCAACAGCGGGCGGCCCCCCGCGGAGGGACCGATCAGCGCGGCGGCCCGGCCCAGCGCCATCCGGGCCTCGTCGGCCCGGTCGCGGACCCCGAGCAGCGTGGACGCGTAGGCCAGATAGCCGCGTTCGCAGGCGGCGGCCCCGCGTTCCTCGTCGGTCCGGGCGACCGCCTCGGCGGCCCGCAGGGCCTCCTCCGCCTCGGCCCAGCCCTGTTCGGTGTAGAGGCAGCGCTCGATGAGCAGCGCCGCCCTCTCCAGCGCGGCCGCCGGTTCGGACGCCCGGGGCGCGAGCAGCGCGGCGGCGTCCGTCCAGCAGCCCCGGGAGCGGAGCCGCCATATGGCGGTCTCCACAGGAGTCTCCTTGCCGTAGGCGAGGGACGGACGGTCGCCACCCCTTGATTCGGAACCAGACATGGCGGTGTCCGCCACATTGCCCTCCCCGAGCGCGCCATCGAGCTGTTGAGTAGACCCGCATCTCAGCACGAACGGGGGCACCCGCCAAGAGGTCAGGTGAAAGTTTTCACAAGTACGCGGGGGTGGGTGGCGGCGATCTTCGGCCACCGGCGGGACGGCCCCCGGAGCGCCCGCGGGCCCGTGATCAGGCAGCCCTCGGCGCCCCTGCCGGACGGACGCCGAAGATCGGCCGACGGCCGGCCCCTCACTCCGGAGGGCTAACCCGAAGGTGTGAATTCCCGAGGTCGGGGCGCCGCTGACGGCTCCCCCCGGAGGGTGAGGGCCCCGCGGAACCGTGCGAGCCGCCCCGGTCCGCGCGGCGCCCGCCCGCCCCGGCCCGGCCCGCGCGGCGCCCCCGCCCCTCGGGGCCGGGCCGGCGGCCGGGGCGTGCGTCGCCGGTCAGCTCATCCGCAGCGCGAGGAAGAAGTCGAGCTTGTCCTCCAGGCGCGACAGGTCGCGCCCGGTGAGCTGCTCGATGCGGCCCACCCGGTACCGCAGCGTGTTCACGTGCAGGTGCAGCCGGGTCGCGCAGCGCGTCCAGGAGCCGTCGCAGTCCAGGAAGGCCTCCAGGGTCGGGATGAGCTCCGCACGGTGGCGCCGGTCGTAGTCGCGCAGCGGGTCCAGGAGGCGGGCCGTGAACGCGCGGCGGACGTCGTCCGGGACGAAGGGCAGCAGCAGCACGTGCGAGGCCAGCTCGTGGTGCCCGGCGGCGCAGACCCGGCCCGGGCGGGCGGCGGCGACCCGGCGGGCGTGCCGGGCCTCCTCCAGGGCTCCGCGCAGGCCCTCCGCCGAGTGGACGGCCGCGCTGACGCCCAGGGTGAGGCGCCCGTCGTCGGCGAGGCCGGCCGAGAGCGGCGCCCGTACGGCCGCGAGGAGGGCGTCCGCGTGCAGTCCGAGCACGGTCGCCGGGCCCTCGTCCTCGCTCTCCGGCAGCGGCGCGGCCACCAGCGGCACGAGCGCGATGGCCTCGTCGCCGCTGTGCGCGACGGCGATCCGGTCCGCCGACTCGGGGCCGACCGTAGCCGGGTCGACGAGGATCTCCTCCAGGAGGGCCTGCGCGACCGGGCCGCCGTCGACGGAGGTGCCCTGCCCCGCGTCCTGCTCCCAGTCGACCCGGGCCACGACCACCTGCCACTGCGGCGCGGTGCCGAGCCCCGGCAGCAGCACGGGGGCGGCGACCCGCAGCCGGGCCGCGATCTCGGCGGGGGCGGCGCCCGTCTGCACCAGCTCCAGCACCTCCTGCGCGAGCCGGCGCCGTACCGTACGGGCCGCGTCGCGCCGGTCCCGCTCGACGGCGATCAGCTGCGTCACGCCCTGGAGCAGGTCCAGGCGGGCGGCGGGCCAGTCCCCGGCATCGGCCTCGACGGCGAGGAGCCAGTCCGACAGGACCGTCTCCCGCACGTCCCGGGAGGCGGGCGGGGCACCGCGGCCGGTGTTGCGGATCGGGAAGAGCGAGTACGTCGTACCGGCGGCGGTCACCCGGTGGGGACCGCGCCGGCCCGTACGGGTGGCGGCCAGGTGCTCCCCGGCCAGGGTGGCGGCGAGGGGCGCGTCCAGCGGGTCGCCCGCGCCCGCGATCCGGCGGCCGGTGGGGGAGAGGACCCAGGCGCGCAGGTCCAGGTCGGAACCGAGCAGATCCAGGACGACCTCGGGGCCGCCGCCGGCCGGGCCCGAGGTCATCAGGCGCCTGTGGCGGTCGACGACGGCGGCGAGGTCACCCGCCCGCTCACCGGAGACCTGTCGAACAACGTGCTCGGTGATCGTCGCGAACGCAACGGACTCGTTCACCGCGAACAGCGGGAGTCGGTGGCGCAAACACGCCTGCACCAGATCGTCCGGAATGTCGCCGAGCTCCGCCTCGCCCGCCGCCAGCGCGGCCACCCCGGCCGAGGCCAGAATCCGTACGAAGGGCTCGGCGTCGGCCGGCTCGCGGAGCCACGCCAGACCCGTCAGCACCAGCTCGCCGCCGGAGAGGTACCTGCTCGGGTCCTTGAGGTCCGTCGTCATCACGCCGCGGACGGTGCGGTCCAGCTCGTCCTCGCCGCCGAGCAGGCGCAGCCCGAGCGCGTCGTTCTCCAGCAGTGCGCGCAGCCGCATCGTGTCGCCGCCGTTCCTTCTCGTCTGTGGTGTGTCTGTCGCGTTGTCGACGGTGCAGTGGTGCCACCGTTTCCAGGGGAAAACGGAGAGGTTTCTGTTCTCCGTCTTTCGTTCGAATCTACAAGACGACGACGGGCCCCAGCCAACTCCTTCATGTTTTCGGTGGCTACACCGGGGCCGACGGGGCTTGTGTACTAGGCCACACACCGCGTGAACAGGACATGAACACGAAGTCGAGGGCCGGCCGTCCATCCCCGGGCCCGCGCGTACGCCCCCGATCACCAGAATCTAGAAGAGAGCCACCATGGACTTCCTTCGCCCCGCCAGCTGGGAGGAGGCGCTCGCCGCCAAGGCCGAGCACCCCACGGCCGTGCCGATCGCCGGTGGTACCGACGTCATGGTCGAGATCAACTTCGACCACCGGCGGCCCGAGTACCTCCTCGACCTGAACCGCATCGAGCTGCTGCGCGACTGGGAGGTCGGCGAGGAGAACGTGCGCCTCGGTGCCTCCGTTCCCTACACCCGGATCATGGAGAACCTGCGCGCGGAACTCCCCGGCCTGGCGCTCGCCTCGCACACCGTCGCCTCGCCGCAGATCCGCAACCGCGGCGGCGTCGGCGGCAACCTCGGCACCGCCTCGCCCGCCGGCGACACCCACCCGGCCCTGCTCGCCGCGGGCGCCGAGGTCGAGGTCGAGTCGGTGCGCGGCAGCCGGTTCATCCCGATCGACGAGTTCTACACGGGCGTGAAGCGCAACGCCCTGGAGCCCGACGAGCTCATCAAGACCGTCCACATCAAGAAGGCGGACGGCCCCCAGCAGTACTCCAAGGTCGGCACGCGCAACGCGATGGTCATCGCCGTCTGCGCCTTCGGCCTGGCCCTCCACCCGGAGACCCGTACCGTACGCACCGGCATCGGCTCGGCCGCGCCCACCCCGATCCGCGCCAAGGAGGCCGAGGAGTTCCTCAACGCGGCCCTGGAGGAGGGCGGCTTCTGGGACAACGGCAAGATCATCACGCCGTCGGTCGCCAAGCAGTTCGCCGACCTGTGCTCCGCCGCCGCCAACCCCATCGACGACGTCCGCGGCACGGCCAAGTACCGCCGCCACGCCGTCGGAATCATGGCTCGCCGCCAGCTCGCCTGGACCTGGGAGCAGTACCGCGGCGCCGGCCGCACGCTTGAGGGAGCTGCATAACCATGCGCGTCAATTTCACCGTCAACGGCCGTCCCCAGGAAGCCGACGACGTCTGGGAGGGCGAGTCCCTCCTGTACGTCCTGCGCGAACGCCTGGGCCTGCCGGGCTCCAAGAACGCCTGTGAGCAGGGCGAGTGCGGTTCCTGCACCGTCCGTCTCGACGGCGTGCCGGTCTGTTCCTGTCTGGTCGCCGCCGGCCAGGTCGAGGGCCGGGACGTCGTCACCGTCGAGGGCCTGGCGGAGTACGCCAAGCAGCGCGAGGAGCACGGCCACGGGGGCGGCTGCGCCTCCGGCGCCTGCGGCACCTCGCTCGACGAGGCCAAGCGCTGGGAGGCCAGGCCCGGCCAGGACTCGCAGACCGGTGAGGGAGTCGAACTCTCGCCGATCCAGCAGGCCTTCATCGACGCCGGCGCCGTGCAGTGCGGTTTCTGCACCCCCGGTCTGCTCGTCGCGGCCGACGAGATGCTGGAGCGCAACCCGTCCCCGTCGGACGCGGACATCCGCGAGGCGCTCTCCGGCAACCTCTGCCGCTGCACCGGTTACGAGAAGATCCTCGACGCGGTCCGCCTCGCGGCCGCTCGCCAGGAGCGCCAGGGAGAGGCGGTCTGACGATGGCTCAGAACACCCGTACCGTACCGGTGGGAACGCCCACCGAGGTCACCCAGAACCACACCAGGGGCGGTGTCGGCGCGTCCACCCTGCGCCCGGACGGCACCCTCAAGGTCACCGGCGAGTTCGCCTACTCCTCGGACATGTGGCACGAGGACATGCTGTGGGGCCAGATCCTGCGCTCCCCGGTCGCGCACGCCGAGATCGTGTCCATCGACACCTCCGAGGCCCTCGCGATGGACGGCGTCTACGCCGTCCTGACCCACGAGGACCTGCCGGCCGCGAAGAACTACGGCCTGGAGTTCCGCGACACCCCGGTGCTCGCCTACGGCAAGGTGCGCCACCACGGCGAGCCGGTGGCGCTCGTGGGCGCCGACCACCCGGAGACCGCCCGCCGCGCCGCCGCGAAGATCAAGGTCGAGTACAGGGAGCTGCCCCTCGTCACCGACGAGGCCTCGGCGACCGCCCCCGACGCGATCCTCGTGCACGAGAACCGCACCGACAAGCACGCCAAGCACGTCCCGCACCCCAACATCGTGCACCGCCAGCCGATCATCCGCGGCAACGTGGACGAGGCCGCCAAGCGGGCCGACGTGATCGTCAGGGGCGAGTACACCTTCGGCATGCAGGACCAGGCCTTCCTCGGCCCGGAGTCCGGCCTCGCGGTGCCCGCCGAGGACGGCGGCGTCGACCTCTACGTGGCCACCCAGTGGCTGCACGCGGACCGCGAGCAGATCGCGCCCTGCCTCGGCCTGCCCGAGGAGAAGGTCCGCATGACGATGGCCGGCGTCGGCGGCGCCTTCGGCGGCCGCGAGGACATCTCCATGCAGATCCTCGCCTCCGTCCTCGCCCTGCACACCGGCAAGCCGGTCAAGATGGTCTACAACCGGTACGAGTCCTTCTTCGGACACGTCCACCGGCACCCGGCGAAGCTCTCCTACGAGCACGGCGCCACCAAGGACGGCAAGCTCACGCACATGAAGTGCAAGATCGTCCTGGACGGCGGCGCCTACGCCTCCTCCACGGTCTCGGTCGTCGGCAACGCCTCGTCCCTCTCGGTGGGCCCCTACGTCGTCGACGACGTCGAGATCGAGGCGATCGGCCTCTTCACCAACAACCCGCCCTGCGGCGCCATGCGCGGCTTCGGCGCGGTCCAGGCCTGCTTCGCCTACGAGGCGCAGATGGACAAGCTGGCGGCGAAGCTGGGCATGGACCCGGTCGAGTTCCGCCAGATCAACGCCATGGAGCAGGGCACGATCATGCCGACCGGCCAGGTCGTGGACTCGCCGGCCCCGGTCGCCGAGCTGCTGCGCCGGGTCAAGGCCCGCCCGATGCCGCCGGAGCGCCAGTGGGAGTCCGCCGGTGAGGGCGCGGACGTCCGCGCGCTGCCGGGCGGCCTGTCCAACACCACCCACGGCGAGGGCGTCGTGCGCGGCGTCGGCTACGCCGTCGGCATCAAGAACGTCGGCTTCTCCGAGGGCTTCGACGACTACTCGACGGCGAAGATCCGCCTCGAGGTCATCAACGGCGAGGCCGTCGCCACCGTCCACACCGCCGCGGCGGAGGTCGGCCAGGGCGGCGTCACCATCCACGCCCAGATCGCCCGTACCGAGCTCGGCGTCCAGCAGGTCACCATCCACCCCGCCGACACCCAGGTGGGCTCGGCCGGTTCGACCTCCGCGGGCCGCCAGACGTACATGACCGGCGGCGCCATCAAGAACTCCTGCGAGCTCGTCCGCGAGCGTCTCCTGGAGATCGGCCGGCGCAAGTTCGGCTCGTACCACCCGGCGTGGGCCACCGCCGAACTCCTCCTGGAGGGCGGCAAGGTCGTCACCGACGGCGGCGAGGCCCTCGCCACGATCGCGGACGTCCTGGAGGGCGAGGCCATCGAGGTCGAGGAGGAGTGGCGGCACCGTCCGACCCAGGCCTTCGACCTCGTCACCGGCCAGGGCGACGGCCACGTCCAGTACGCCTTCGCCGCGCACCGCGCGGTGGTGGAGGTGGACACCGAGCTCGGCCTGGTCAAGGTCATCGAGCTGGCCTGCGCCCAGGACGTCGGCAAGGCGGTCAACCCCCTCTCCGTCGTCGGCCAGATCCAGGGCGGTACGACCCAGGGCCTGGGCGTCGCGGTGATGGAGGAGATCATCGTCGACCCGAAGACGGCGAAGGTGCGCAACCCCTCCTTCACCGACTACCTCATCCCCACCATCCTCGACACGCCGACCATCCCGGTCGACTACCTCGAACTGGCGGACCCGAACGCCCCCTACGGCGTCCGCGGTATCGGAGAGGCCCCCACGCTCTCGTCCACCCCGGCCGTCCTCGCGGCGATCCGGAACGCGACGGGCCTGGAGCTCAACAAGACGCCGGTCCGCCCCGAGGCGCTCACCGGCACCCTGTAGGACCCTCCGGGCGGTGCGTGCCTCCCAGGAACGTCACGCGTCCCCAGCCCGCACCGCCCGGAGCCCGGCCGTACCCACCCAGTACGCCGGGACCCCGCAGCACCCCGCAGTACCCGTTCGTCTCGGGCCGTCCCCCGGGTCGTGCAGCCCACGCACCATCCCAAATCCCGCAGTCTCACAGCACGGAGAGCCCCGACCGCTGTTGCGGGTGCCCCTTTGAACCTTGGGAGTAGGCCCCATGACCCAGTCGTCAGTGGAGCCCAGGACCACCGCAGAGGACGCGGGCTCCGGCTCGCGCAACCCCGCCGGACGATCCTGGCTCGACCGGTATTTCCACATCTCGGAGAGAGGATCCACCGTCGCGACGGAGATTCGCGGCGGCGTCACCACCTTCATGGCGATGGCGTACATTCTCCTGCTCAACCCCCTGATCCTCAGCGGCAAGGACGTCGCGGGCAACGCGCTCAGCCAGCCCGCGCTCATCACCGCCACGGCCCTCGCCGCCGCCGCGACCACTCTGCTGATGGGTTTCTGGGGCAAGGTGCCGCTCGCCCTCGCCGCCGGCCTGAGCGTCTCCGGTGTCATGGCCTCGCAGGTCGTGCCCGTCATGACCTGGCCCCAGGCCATGGGCATGTCGGTCGCGTACGGCGCCGTGATCTGTCTCCTGGTCGTCACCGGCCTCCGTGAGATGATCATGAACGCCATCCCGCTGGCCCTCAAGCACGCCATCACCATCGGCATCGGCCTCTTCATCGCCATCATCGGCTTCGTGAAGGCCGGCTTCGTCCACGAGAACCCGGCGCCCGGCGGCGGCCCCGTCGTCCTCGGCCCGGCCGGTGAACTGGCCGGCTGGCCGGTCCTCGTCTTCGCCGTCACCCTCCTGCTGATCTTCGCGCTCCAGGCCCGCAACGTCCCCGGCGCGATCCTCATCGGCATCGTCGCGGGAACGGTCCTCGCCGTCGTCCTCAACGCGATCGCCGACATCCCCGCCAAGTCCTGGTTCTCCGGCCCGCCGGAGCTCGACGGCAGCGCCGTCTCCGCCCCCGACTTCTCCCTCCTCGGGCACGTCTCCTTCACCGGCTGGGGCGACGTCGGCTACATCACCGTCACCATGATCGTCTTCACCCTGGTGCTCGCCGGGTTCTTCGACGCCATGGCGACCATCCTGGGCGTCGGCACCGAGGCCAAGCTCGCCGACGACAAGGGCCGCATGCCTGGCCTGTCCAAGGCCCTCTTCATCGACGGCGCCGGAGGCATCATCGGCGGCGCGGGCGGCGCCTCCGGGCAGACGGTCTTCGTCGAGTCCGCCACCGGCGTCGGCGAGGGCGCCCGCACCGGTCTGGCCTCCGTGGTCACCGGCGGCTTCTTCGCCCTCTGCCTGTTCTTCACCCCGCTCACCGCGATCGTGCCGCAGGAGGTCGCCGCCGCGGCCCTGGTGGTCATCGGCTCGATGATGATGCAGAACGCCAAGCACGTGGACTGGAGCGACCGGTCCGTCGCGATCCCGGTGTTCCTCACCGTGGTCCTGATGCCGTTCACGTACACCATCACCACGGGTGTCGCCGCCGGCGTCATCTCCTACGCCGTGATCAAGACGGCGCAGGGCAAGGCACGCGAGGTGGGAGCCTTCATGTGGGCCCTCACGGCGGTCTTCGTCGTCTACTTCGCCATCCACCCCATCGAGAGCTGGCTCGGCGTCGGCTGACCCCGCCGCACCGCAGCCCTCCCCACACCAACCGGAGGAGAACCGAGATGCTGGACATCGCCGAAGAGCTGCACCGGTGGGTCGGGCAGGGCCGTGACGTCGCCGTCGCCACCGTCGTGGCCGTCGGCGGCAGCGCGCCCCGGCAGCCCGGCGCCGCCCTCGCCGTCGACGGCGAGGGAACGGCCATCGGATCGGTCTCCGGCGGGTGTGTGGAGGGCGCGGTCTACGAGCTCTGCCAACAGGCCCTCCAGGACGGGAAGACCGTCGTGGAGCGCTTCGGCTACAGCGACGAGGACGCCTTCGCCGTCGGTCTCACCTGCGGCGGCGTCATCGACATCCTCGTCACCCCCGTGCGCGGCGGGGTCTTCCCCGCCGCGCTCGCGGCCGCCGCCTCCGGCGAGGCCGCGGCCCTCGCCCGGATCGTCTCCGGACCGGAGGACCTGCTGGGCCGCGCCCTGCTGGTCCGCCCCGACGGCTCGTACGAGGGCCGGCTGGGCGGCCACCCCGAACTGGACCGCACCGCCGCCGCCGAGGCCCGGGCACTCCTGGACGCCGGCCGCACCGGCACCGTCGAGATCGGTGAGGACGGCAGCCGCTGCGGGCAGCCGGTCACCCTCCTGGTCGAGTCCTCGGTTCCCGCCCCCCGCATGATCGTCTTCGGGGCCATCGACTTCGCCTCCGCCCTCGTCCGGGTCGGCAAGTTCCTCGGCTACCACGTCACCGTCTGCGACGCCCGCCCCGTCTTCGCGACCCGCGCCCGCTTCCCCGAGGCGGACGAGATCGTCGTCGAGTGGCCCCACCGCTACCTGGAGTCGACGGAGACCGACAGCCGTACCGTCCTGTGCGTGCTCACGCACGACGCCAAGTTCGACGTACCGCTGCTCCGGGCGGCCCTCAGGCTCCCCGTCGCCTACGTCGGCGCGATGGGCTCCCGCCGCACCCACGAGGACCGCAACAAGCGCCTGCGCGAGGTCGGCGTCACCGAACTCGAGCTGGCCCGGCTCCGTTCCCCCATCGGGCTGGACCTCGGCGCCCGGACACCGGAGGAGACGGCGCTCTCCATCGGCGCGGAGATCGTCGCCGCCCGCCGCGGCGGCAGCGGCGTCTCCCTCACCGGCGCCCACACCCCCATCCACCACGACTCCCCGCGCGCCCCGGACGGCCGCCTCGGCTCGGTCGCGTAGACCGGTCGCGCGAGTACGCGGGAGTACGGAGCACCCGGGCGGCTTCCCGCCCGGGTGCTCCGTGGCACGTCCGGACCCGGTCGGCCCCTTTTGGAGCTGCCGTGCGAGCCGTCCCCGACCGGCCGAGGTCCCGAACGTCACCCTGCCGGCCGGCGGCAACCAGACCCCCGGGCCGCCGGCCTCTCCGCACGCCGGCACCGCGAGCGCGCCCCCCTGAAGCCCGTTGCGGGGGACAGGGGGGCGCGTTCCGCGTGACGGGGGAGCGGTACGGGCGGCTGCGAGCGCGCCGTCCGCCCCGCGGTCGGGCGCACCTCCCGCGTACCGCTCCGGGGAGCGGCCGGTCAGCCCTTGCGCAGGCCGTGGAGGAGCAGTTCGGCCAGCTGCTCGTAGGCCTCCGCGTCGGCGAGGCCGGTCGCCGCGGCCACCTGCCGCCGCTGGATGCGGACCATGACCGAGGAGATGACGTCGGCGGCGAAGGTCACGTGCACCTCCCGGAAGACGCCGGCCGCCACCCCCTCCTCGATGAGCTGCTGGACCCGGCCCGCCGCGGCGCGCGTGTTCCGTTCGTACACCTCCGCGGCCGGCTCGAAGGCGGCCACGTCGTCGAAGAAGCGGGGCGAGACGGGCGCCAGTTCGGCGGCGACCGCCCGCAGGTAGGCCGCGAGCCGTTCGGCCGGGGCGGTCTCTGCGGCGAGATCCGCCTCCACGCGCGCGGTGGCCCGGCGGAAGAAGTGCACGACCGCCGCCCTGACGAGCTGTTCCTTGCTGTCGGCCAGGCCGTAGAGGGTCCGTTTCGAGCAGTGCAGCCGGGAGGCGAGGTCGTCCAGGGTCAGCTGGGCGAAGCCCTCGGCGACGAGGAGCGCCACCAGCTCCTCGAAGAGGGCGGAACGACGCGCCGCGCCCCGGCCCGTGAGCTTCGGGGCGTCGGCGGCTCGGGTCTCGATCACCCGAACAGTATTCCAGGCGCCCGTTCGGGGTGACGGCCCCACCTGGGCCCGCTACGCTAAGCGGTACTGAAGTACCCCGCCGAGTACCACTTCGCGCGCCGATGGAGTCGCCATGGATGTCGACCGCCTGCTTCCCACCCCCGAGGCGGCGGACCTCATCGCCCTCACCCGGGAGATCGCCGACAAGGAGCTCTCTTCGCGGGTGGACGAGCACGAGGCCGCCGAGACCTATCCCGAAGGTCTCTTCGCCACCCTCGGCCAGGCCGGGCTCCTGGGCCTCGCCTACCCCGAGGAGTACGGCGGCGGAGGCCAGCCGTACGAGGTCTACCTGCAGGTCCTGGAGGAGCTGGCCGCCCGCTGGGCCGCCGTCGCCGTCGCGACCAGCGTCCACACCCTCGCCTGCCACCCCCTGTACGCCTTCGGCACCACCGAGCAGAAGGAACGCTGGCTGCCGGCCATGCTGGAGGGCCGCGCCATCGGCGGCTACAGCCTCTCCGAGCCCCAGGCGGGCTCCGACGCGGCCGCGCTCTCCTGCAAGGCCGAGCGCCAGGCGGACGGCAGCGGGTACCGCGTCACCGGCACCAAAGCCTGGATCACCCACGGCGGCAAGGCCGGCTTCTACGCCCTCTTCGCCCGCACCGCCCCCGGCAGCCACGGCGTCTCCTGCTTCCTCGCCCCGGGCGAGGCCGAAGGCCTCACCTTCGGCGCCCCCGAGCGCAAGATGGGCCTCCAGGCGGTGCCGACCACGGCCGCGTACTGGGACGGCGCCCTCATCGGCGAGGACCGGCTCATCGGCCAGGAAGGCCAGGGCCTCCAGATCGCCTTCAGCGCCCTCGACAACGGCCGCCTCGGCATCGCGGCCTGCGCCACGGGCCTCGCGCAGGCCGCGCTCGACGCCGCCGTCTCGTACGCCAACGAGCGGACCACCTTCGGCCGCCGGATCGTCGACCACCAGGGCCTCGGCTTCCTCCTCGCCGACATGGCCGCCGCGGTCGACGCCGCCCGCGCCACCTACCTGGACGCGGCCCGCCGCCGTGACCTCGGCCGTCCCTTCAGCCGCCAGGCCAGTGCCGCCAAGCTCATCGCCACGGACACGGCGATGAAGGTCACCACGGACGCGGTCCAGGTCCTCGGCGGCTACGGCTACACCCGCGACTTCCCGGTCGAGCGCTACATGCGCGAGGCGAAGATCATGCAGATCTTCGAAGGGACGAACCAGATCCAGCGCCTGGTCATCAGCCGGGGGCTCGCCCAGCCGCAGGGGTGACGGCCGCGCCGGGAGCGACCCGAGATGATTTCGGATTAAACGAAATCGGGCGTATGCTCGGGTCGCCACCCCGGCCGGCCCGCACTCCCCCGTTGCGGGCGGGCCGGGGTTCGGCACGTTCGGGGGACCGGGCCGATGGCGCCCCCGGCCCCCGCGAGGCCGGTGTCCCCGGCTCGTCCCCGGCCAGGCGCGACGCCTGCGCGCGCCGCATCCCGCCGCGGCCGTTCCGGCCCCCGCCCCGTACCGTCCCCCACCGCACGCCGCCCCTCGCCGATCGGCCGGATTTTCCTTCCAGGGGCGTGGCCTGGGGTTCTATGGTGAGCGGCGCAGATCGCGCAGACCGCGCGGTCACCCCGCGGGGACGCGCCCCCTGCCGCCGGCCACCCCGGCGGCAGGGACACCCGCACGACACCAACGAGGAGTTCCATGGACATCGCCGGCTCCGCCGCTCTCGTCACCGGTGCCGCATCCGGCCTCGGGGCCGCCACCGCCGCCGCCCTCGCGGCCCGGGGCGCCGCCGTCTACGGCCTGGACCTGGACAAGGCCGTCGCCGCCGCGGGACCGCTGCCCGACGGCGTCCGGCTGCTCCCGGCCGACGTCACCGACGAGGAGCAGGTCCGCGCGGCGCTCGCAGCGATCGACGCCGACGGCGCGCGGCTCCGGCTCGCGGTGAACTGCGCCGGCATCGCCCCCTCCGCGCGCGTCCTCGGCCGCAAGGGCCCGCACGACCTGGACCTCTTCCGCACGGTGCTCGACGTGAACCTGGTCGGCACCTTCAACGTGATGCGGCTCGCCGCCGAGGTCATCGCCCGGCACGAGCCCGACGGGAACGGCCAGCGCGGCCTGGTCGTCAACACCGCCTCCATCGCCGCCTTCGAGGGCCAGGTGGGACAGATCGCGTACGCCGCCTCCAAGGCGGGGGTCGCCGGCATGACCGTCACCGCCGCCCGCGACCTGGCGCAGTACGGCATCCGCGTCGTGACCGTCGCGCCGGGCATCGTCGACACCCCGATGATGGCCGGGTTCAGCGAGGAGATCCGGGCGGGGCTCGCCGCGAGCGTGACCTTCCCGCAGCGCCTCGCCCGCCCGGAGGAGTACGCCCGGCTCGTCACGATGATCGCCGAGCACGACTACCTCAACGGCGAGACGATCCGGATGGACGGCGCGCTGCGCATGGCCGCCCGCTGACCCCTCCTGCCGCGTGGGGCCTCCGTACCCCGGTTACAGCACTCGGTGTCGATAATCCCCGACACCGAGTGCCGCGCCGGCGCGCTTCCGATGTTAGGTTCGGGGCATGGGAACAGCGTCGACGAACTCCACGAAGCCCGCGATGCGGGACTCCCTCATCGCCGCGGCCTTCCGCCTCTTTCTGGAGCGGGGCTACGAGCAGACGACCGTGGACGACATCGTCACTCTCGCCGGGGTCGGCCGGCGATCGTTCTTCCGGTACTTCCCGTCGAAGGAGGACGTGGTCTTCCCCGACCACGAGCAGTGCCTCGACGACATGACCCGCTTCCTCGCCGCGAGCGCGGACACCGACGACCCGATGGTCCGGGTCTGCGACGCGGCCCGGCTGGTCATGCGGATGTACGCGGAGAACCCCACCTTCTCCGTCCAGCGCTACCGCCTCACCCGTGAGGTGGCCGGGCTGCGCACGTACGAGCTCTCGGTGGTCTGGCGGTACGAGAAGACCCTCGGCGACTACCTGCGCACCCGCTGGGCCGACCGCAGGGACGGGACGCTGCGCGCCAACGTGGCCGCCGCCGCCGTCGTGGCCGCCCACAACCACGCCCTGCGCCACTGGCTGCGGTCCGGCGGTGAGGGCGACCCGCTGGCCGAGGTCGACCGGGCGCTGGAGTTCGTCCGCGCCACCTGGAGCCCGGACGCGGTGGCGGACGCGCCGGCGGAGGAAGCCGAGGACGTCGTCGTGGTCATCACCAAGCGCTCCACGCCCATGTGGCGCGTGGTGCGCGAGGTGGAGTCGAGCCTCGGGGAGGGCTGAGAGCCTCCGAGGGTCCTCAGTATCTCTAATTCAGGGAACTGAGGTCTTTATTTGATGGCACTCAGTGCCATATCTTTGCTCCATGCACGGTCGAGCCGCCGAGTGCGAGGAGAAGGCATCGTGTTCCACACGGGATTGAGGAGCGGGACCGCCGTCCGGACCGAGGAGCAGGCCGACGAGGCCGAGCTCTACTTCCAGCGCTGCCGATGGTGCCGGAACACCACGTTCCAGCGCCTGCTCTGCCCCACCTGCGGGTCGACGGACCTCGTCCCCGAACTCAGCGAGGGCGAAGGCGTGATCTCCGTACGGCGCGGGACCACCGCGGCCGAGGCGGACCTCTGGCCGGTGCACATGGCGGAGGGTTTCGTCGTCCGCTGCCGGGTCGACGGGCCGCTGCACGCGGTGCGGCCGGGCGTGCGGGTCAAGCTCGCCGGGGCGGGCTCCTCCGGCCGCAGGCCGGTGGTCCGGCTCTGCGAGGAGGTCCCGCTGGACGGCTGGATCTGAGCGCGCGAGACACCGAGGGGCGGGTGGCACAGAGTGCCACCCACCATCAACGCCGCCCCGGGACAGGGGACAACCCTGGCGGTAGACCTCTCTCTGACGGAGTTCGCATGATCCGGCTTGTCATCGCCGACGATCA
>NZ_JBEORS010000042.1:0-23937 GCF_040302405.1 Streptomyces sp. NPDC126503 | reverse complement strand
GCGTTGATTTTTGGCACGCTGTTGAGTTCTCAAGGTGCGGACGCTTCCTTCGTACCGACCCTCTCGGGCTTTCCTCCGGGCGCTTCCTTCGTTTCTGACTCTATCAGATCTTTCCGATCCGATTTCCTCGGTGCTTTCCGGTCCCGAATTCTTTCATTCCGGGGCCTTCCGGCGCGTTCCGACTTTATCAGAAGTTCTGAGTCGGATTTCCCGCCTCCTGGTCGGCCGGCCCGGCGCACAGCGGCGCGGGGGCTTCCCGTTCTGGCGGAGCCGTAAACGTACTGGAGCGGGGCGCCCCGATGCAAATCGAGGCGCCCCGCTCCGGAACCGCGCTGGTCAGACCTCCACGACGACCGGAAGGATCATCGGGCGGCGGCGGTAGGTGTCGGAGACCCACTTGCCGACGGTGCGGCGGATCAGCTGCTGGAGCTGGTGGGGTTCGACGACGCCGTCCTGGGCCGACTTGTTCAGGGCCTGGTCGATCTTCGGGAACACCGCGTCGAAGGCGGAGTCCTCGATGCCGGAGCCCCGGGCGTGGATGTTCGGGCCGCCGACGATCTTGCCGGTGGAGGAGTCCACCACCAGGAAGACCGAGATGATGCCTTCCTCGCCGAGGATGCGGCGGTCCTTCAGGGAGGACTCGGTGACGTCGCCGACCGAGAGGCCGTCCACGTACACGTATCCCGCCTGGACCTTGCCCGTGATGCGGGCGCGGCCGTCGACGAGGTCGACGACGACGCCGTCCTCGGCGATGACGATGTGGTCCTTCGGGATGCCCGTCATCGCGCCGAGTTCGGCGTTGGCGCGCAGGTGGCGCCATTCGCCGTGGACCGGCATGAGGTTCTTCGGGCGGCAGATGTTGTAGAAGTACAGCAGCTCGCCGGCCGAGGCGTGGCCCGAGACGTGGACCTTGGCGTTGCCCTTGTGGACGACGTGGGCGCCCCAGCGGGTCAGGCCGTTGATCACGCGGTAGACCGCGTTCTCGTTGCCCGGGATGAGCGAGGACGCCAGGATCACGGTGTCGCCGGGAACGATCCGGATCTGGTGGTCGCGGTTGGCCATCCGGGAGAGGGCGGCCATCGGCTCGCCCTGCGAGCCCGTGCAGACGAGCACGATCTCGTCGTCCGGCAGGTCGTCGAGGGTCTTCACGTCGACGACGAGGCCGGCCGGGACGCGGAGGTAGCCGAGGTCCCGGGCGATGCCCATGTTGCGGACCATCGAGCGGCCGACGAAGGCGACCCGGCGGCCGTACTCGTGGGCGGCGTCGAGGATCTGCTGGATGCGGTGCACGTGGCTGGCGAAGCTGGCCACGATGATGCGCTTCTGGGCGTTCGCGAAGACGTTCCGCAGGACGTTCGAGATGTCCTTCTCCGGCGGGACGAAGCCGGGGACCTCGGCGTTCGTCGAGTCGGTCAGCAGGAGGTCGATGCCCTCCTCGCTGAGCCGCGCGAACGCGTGCAGGTCGGTCAGGCGCCCGTCCATCGGGAGCTGGTCCATCTTGAAGTCGCCGGTGTGGACCACCATGCCCGCGGGGGTGCGGATCGCGACGGCCAGGGCGTCCGGGATGGAGTGGTTGACGGCGATGAACTCGCAGTCGAAGGGGCCGAGCCGCTCGCGGTGCCCCTCCGCCACCTCAAGGGTGTACGGACGGATGCGGTGCTCCTGGAGCTTCGCCTCGATCAGGGCGAGGGTCAGCTTGGAGCCGATGAGCGGGATGTCCTGCTTCATCCGGAGCAGGAACGGCACACCACCGATGTGGTCCTCGTGGCCGTGGGTCAGGACGATGCCCTCGATGTCGTCGAGGCGGTCCTGGAGGGTGGTGAAGTCCGGCAGGATCAGGTCGACGCCGGGCTGCTCCTCCTCGGGGAAGAGGACGCCGCAGTCGACGATCAGCAGACGGCCGTCGTACTCGAAGACCGTCATGTTCCGGCCGATCTCACCGAGACCGCCGAGCGGGGTGACGCGGAGGCCACCCTGGGGCAGCTTCGGCGGGGCGCCGAGTTCAGGATGCGGATGGCTCAAAAGACTCTCCTCACCACACGCGCCACGTACCGGTTCGGCACGTGGCGCGCATGACAATCGTGCACTTGCTGTTGTCGGTGTTTCACTTATCCGTTTTCGGTTTTTCTTCAGTTATGTGTTCGGTTGTCTGTTCAGTTGTGAAGTCCGTTGTCAGAGTTCGTCAGAGTTCTACCCCGCCTGCGGCCAGATCGACCTTGAGCTGCTCGGTCTCCTGGAGGGAAAGTTCCACGAGCGGCAGGCGCAGCGGGCCGGCCGGGAGGCCCTGGAGGGCGAGGGCGGCCTTCGTGGTCATGACGCCCTGGGTGCGGAACATCCCGGTGTAGACGGGCAGCAGCTTCTGGTGGATCTCCGTGGCCTTCTGGACCTCGCCGCCCAGGTGGGCGTCGAGGAGGGCGCGGAGCTCGGGGGTCGCGACGTGGCCGACCACCGAGACGAAGCCGACGGCGCCCACGGAGAGCAGCGGCAGGTTCAGCATGTCGTCGCCCGAGTACCAGGCGAGACCGGAGCGGGCGATGGCCCAGCTGGCGCGGCCGAGGTCGCCCTTGGCGTCCTTGTTGGCCACGATGCGCGGGTGCTCGGCCAGGCGGACGATCGTCTCGGTGTCGATGGGGACGCCGCTGCGGCCGGGGATGTCGTAGAGCATGACCGGGAGCTCGGTGGCGTCGGCGATGGCCGAGAAGTGCCGGTACAGGCCCTCCTGCGGGGGCTTGTTGTAGTACGGCGTGACGGCGAGCAGGCCGTGCGCGCCGTCGCGCTCGGCGGTGCGGGCCAGCTCGATCGAGTGGTGGGTGTCGTTGGTGCCGATGCCGGCCACCACGTGGGCGCGGTCTCCGACGGCCTCCAGGACCGCTCGCACCAGCTCCGATTTCTCCGCGTCGCTGGTGGTGGGGGACTCGCCGGTGGTGCCGTTGACGACCAGGCCGTCGTTGCCCGCGTCCACCAGGTGGGCGGCGAGTCGCTGGGCACCGTCGAGGTCGAGTGCGCCGTCCGCCGTGAAGGGCGTGACCATGGCGGTGAGGACCCGCCCGAAGGGGGTCTGCGGAGTGGAGATCGGAGCCATGGGTAACACGCTACTCGCTGCTCAGCGCCGGGTGCCCCCTCGGGGGCGTGAGAAAGGAGCCCGGCACTGCCTGCTCGGGGGTTCAAGCAGTGCCGGGTCCGTTTGATCAGCCTAGATGAACTTCACGAAACGTCGCAATACGGACACTTCGCCCGGGTGATTCGGACGTGCGTGCGTCACGGGGCGACGCGGCCGTTCTTGTTGAAGGCGGCGTACGTGAGCGGCATGAGCCGGGCCCAGTGCGCCTCCATCTTCTCGCCGACCATCTCGATCTCCCGCTGCGGGAAGGAGGGGACGGCGGCCAGTTCGTGCTGGGTGCGCAGGCCGAGGAAGTGCATGAGGGAGCGCGCGTTGCACGTGGCGTACATGGACGAGTACAGGCCGACGGGCAGGACCGCGCGGGCCACCTCGCGGGCGACGCCGGCGGCCAGCATCTCCTGGTACGTCTCGTACGCCCGGCGGTAGGAGTCCTCCATCGCGCGGCTCGTCAGCTCGTGCTGCGCCGGGGTGCCCTCGACGAAGACGTACTTGCCCGGGCGGCCCTCCTGGACCAGCTTTCGGGAGGTGTCGGGGACGTAGAAGACGGGCTGGAGCTCCCTGTAGCGGCCCGATTCCTCGTTGTAGGACCAACCGACCCGGTGGCGCATGAACTCGCGGAAGACGAAGATCGGCGCGCTGATGAAGAAGGTCATCGAGTTGTGCTCGAACGGGCTGCCGTGGCGGTCCCGCATGAGGTAGTTGATCAGGCCCTTCGAGCGCTCGGGGTCCTTCTGGAGCTCCTCGAGGGACTGCTCGCCCGCCGTGGAGACCCGGGCCGCCCAGAGGACGTCGGAGTCGGCGGCCGCGCTCTTGACCAGTTCGACGGTGACGTCGCTCCGGAAGTCGATCTTCACGGGCTCGGTGGGGGTGTCGGTCACCAGCGGTCCTTCCAGTCGTCTGTAGCCCGCCCACTGTAGCGACGTCATCCTCGAGGAGGAGATTCGGCCGCTTCGGTGAAATACGGCACCGAATGCGGGATTCGATCGTCTGTACCGGTGAGACGCACGACGACGACCGAGGAGAGTGACCCGATGTTCAGGCGGAACGAGGCCGTACCGTTCGCGTTCGTCGCGGAGGCCGACCACTTCCGCAGTAACGTCGCCCCGCCGCCGAGGGAACGGCTCGGCGCCTCGCAGATCGTCGGCCGCACGCTGGTCGGCCTCACCGTCGTGGCCGGGCTCGTCGGCTCGCTGGTCTTCGGGATGCCCTCCCTCCAGGCGGGGGACGCGGCCGTCCGGCAGCAGTCCGAGGCGTCCGTCAACCGCTGAGGTAGCCTCACCGGGCACTGCCCCTTCGAGCGTGCTTGTGAGTGAGGACCTGTCGTGCCCCTGCCCTTCCTGACGGCCGACCGTGCTTTTGACACGAACGACGACATCGCGCTGCCGTTCGACGACCACGACCAGTGGCGCCGTCCGTACCGGCCGGGGCCGTACCGGGTCGGCACGGCGGCGCTCGCCCTGCTGCTGGCGTCCTTCGTGCTGCTCGCGGCGGTGATCATCGCCGCGGCCGGAGCCGTCGGCGGCGCGGTCGTGACCTTCTCCGTCGCCGCGCTGATGATCGTGGCGGCCCTGCGCGTGCTGCGCGTGGGCACCTGGGTGAGCCGGGCGGGGGTGCGGAAGGTCGGTTTCCTCAGGACCACGACCACGCCGTGGGCCCGGGTGACCTCGCTGCGGACCGTGCAGCAGCCGGTGCGCTGGCTGGGACTCCCCCGCACCGTGCAGGGTCAGGCGCTGGTGCTCGGCCGGCAGGGCGGCGAGCAGCTGCTGCTGCTCACCGACCACAACGCCGACTTCCTCTCCCGGGTCGAGGCCTTCGACCGGGCGGCCGACACCGTCGAGGCGTGGAGCGCCGAGTACGGTCCCGTCCCGGCCGCTACGCGCTGACCGAACGGCCCTCGTGGAGGGCGATGGCCCGCTGCATGGCCTTGCGGGCCCGCGGGGTGTCGCGGGCGTCGTGATAGGCGACCGCCAGCCGGAACCAGCAGCGCCAGTCCTCCGGGGACTCCTCCGTCTCGGCCTTGCGCCGGGCGAAGACCTCGTCCGCCGAGTCACGGTCGATCCGGCCGCCCGCCGTACGCCTCAGCTCGTCGGCGGGCAGGCCGCCCTCCGCCTCCAGCTCCGCGGCCAGGCGGTTGGCCCGGCGCGCGAAGCGGGTGTTCTTCCAGAGGAACCAGGCGCCGACGCAGGGCAGCAGGAACGCCACCGCGCCCATGCCCATGGCCGCCGGCTCGCCGGTCAGGAGGAGCAGGACGCCCTCCATCGCCACCACGCCGAAGACGAGCACCAGCACGGTGGAGAGGAAGACGTACGTGATCTTTCCGCCCATGCCGCTCAGCCCAGGTCCAGGAAGTGCTCCAGGCCGAAGGTGAGGCCCGGGGCGGTCGTCACGCGGCGGGCGCCCAGGAGGATGCCCGGCATGAAGCTGGAGTGGTGCAGCGAGTCGTGGCGGACGGTGAGGGTCTCGCCCTCGGCGCCGAGCAGTACCTCCTGGTGGGCCAGCAGGCCCCGGAGGCGTACCGCGTGGACCGGCACACCGTCCACGTCGGCGCCGCGCGCTCCCTCCAGGGCGGTCGCGGTGGCGTCCGGCTGGGGGCCGAGGCCGGCGCCGGCGCGGGCGGCGGCGATCAGCTGGGCGGTGCGGGTGGCGGTGCCCGAGGGGGCGTCCACCTTGTTGGGGTGGTGCAGTTCGACGACCTCGACCGACTCGAAGTACGGGGCCGCGATCTGTGCGAACTTCATGGTGAGGACGGCGCCGATGGAGAAGTTCGGCGCGATGAGCACGCCGGTCTCCGGGGAGGCGGCGAGCCAGGCCCTGAGCTGCGCGAGGCGCTCCTCCGTCCAGCCGGTGGTGCCGACGACGGCGTGGATGCCGTGGCCCACGCAGAAGTCGAGGTTGGCCATGACCGAGTCGGGAGTGGTCAGCTCGACGACGACCTGGGCGCCCGCCTCGGTGACCGTCTCCAGCTTGTCGCCGCGGCCGAGGGCCGCGACCAGTTCCATGTCCTCGGCGGCCTCGACGGCCTTGACGGCTTCGGAGCCGATGCGGCCCCGGGCACCGAGGACCGCCACGCGCAGCTTGCTCATTGGGCTTCTTCCTTAGGGAGGGTTCAGGCGACCGCGTGGTGCAGCCGGTCCGCCTGCTTGTCCTTCAGCGGGCCTATCACGGCGAGCGAGGGCCGCTGGTTCAGTACGTCACGGGCGACGGCCCGGACGTCGTCCGGGGTGACGGCCGCGATGCGGGCGAGCATGTCGTCCACCGACATCTGGGAACCCCAGCACAGCTCGCTCTTGCCGATGCGGTTCATCAGGGCGCCGGTGTCCTCCAGGCCGAGGACGGTGGAGCCGGAGAGCTGGCCGATCGCCCGCCGGATCTCCTCGTCGCCGAGGCCCTCGGAGGCGACCTTGTCGAGCTCGTCCCGGCAGATCTTCAGCACGTCGTGGACCTGGCCGGGGCGGCAGCCCGCGTACACCCCGAAGAGGCCGCAGTCGGCGAAGCCCGAGGTGTACGAGTACACGCTGTAGGCGAGGCCGCGCTTCTCCCGGACCTCCTGGAAGAGGCGGGAGGACATGCCGCCGCCGAGGGCGGTGTTGAGGACGCCCAGCGCCCAGCGGCGCTCGTCGGTGCGGGCCAGGCCCGGCATGCCGAGGACCACGTGGGCCTGCTCGGTCCTGCGGTTCAGGTGCTCGACGCGGCCCGCCGTGCGCAGCGTGCGGGAGCCCTGGCGGGGGGCGACCGGGACCGCGTCGGTACGGGTCAGGGCGCCGGCCTTCTCGAAGGCGCGGCGGACCTGGCGTACCACCGTGGCGTGGTCGATGTTGCCGGCGGCGGCCACGACCAGGTGGGTCGGGTCGTAGTGCTTCTTGTAGAAGCGGGCGATCTGGCCGCGGGTGAGGGCGTTGACGGTGTCGACGGTGCCGAGGACCGGGCGGCCCAGTGGGGTGTCGCCGAACATGGTCTTCGCGAACAGGTCGTGCACGATGTCGCCGGGGTCGTCCTCGGTCATCGCGATCTCCTCGAGGATCGCGCCGCGTTCGACGTCGACGTCCTCCTCCAGGATCAGCGAGCCGGTCAGCATGTCGCACACCACGTCGATCGCCAGCGGCAGGTCGGTGTCGAGGACCCGCGCGTAGTAGCAGGTGTACTCCTTTGCCGTGAAGGCGTTCATCTCGCCGCCGACCGCGTCGATCGCGGCGGAGATGTCGAGGGCGGACCGCTTGGCGGTGCCCTTGAAGAGGAGGTGCTCCAGGTAGTGGGTGGCGCCGTTGAGGGAGGGGGTCTCGTCCCGGGAACCGACGTGCGCCCAGATGCCGAAGGTGGCGGAGCGCACGGAGGGGAGCGTCTCGGTGACGATGCGGAGGCCGCCGGGGAGGGTGGTGCGGCGGACGGTGCCGATGCCGTCCCTGCCCGGGAGAAGCGTTTGGGTACGGGCGACGGCCCGCCCCTCCGTGGAGGGGCGGGCCGTCGTCGCGGAACTGCGGGACGTCACTGGTCGGTGTCGTCCTTCGCCTCGTCCTCGCCCTCGATCACGGGGATGAGGGAGAGCTTGCCGCGCTGGTCGATCTCGGCGATCTCGACCTGGACCTTGGAGCCGATCGCGAGCACGTCCTCGACGTTCTCCACGCGCTTGCCACCGGCGAGCTTGCGGATCTGCGAGATGTGCAGCAGGCCGTCCTTGCCGGGGAGCAGGGAGACGAAGGCACCGAAGGTGGTGGTCTTGACGACCGTGCCCAGGTAGCGCTCGCCGACCTCCGGCATGGTCGGGTTGGCGATGCTGTTGATCGTGGCGCGGGCGGCCTCGGCCTGCGAGCCGACCTGGGCACCGATGTAGATGGTGCCGTCGTCCTCGATCGTGATCTCGGCGCCGGTGTCCTCCTGGATCTGGTTGATCATCTTGCCCTTGGGACCGATGACCTCACCGATCTTGTCCACGGGGATCTTGACGGTGATGATCCGCGGGGCGTTGGGGGACATCTCGTCCGGGGTGTCGATCGCTTCCATCATCACGTCGAGGATGTGGAGGCGGGCGTCACGGGCCTGCTTGAGGGCCGCGGCCAGGACGGAGGCCGGGATGCCGTCCAGCTTGGTGTCGAGCTGGAGGGCGGTGACGAACTCCTTGGTGCCGGCGACCTTGAAGTCCATGTCGCCGAAGGCGTCCTCCGCACCGAGGATGTCGGTGAGGGCGACGTAGTGCGTCTGGCCGTCGATCTCCTCGGAGATCAGACCCATGGCGATGCCGGCGACGGGGGCCTTCAGCGGCACACCGGCGTTCAGCAGCGACATGGTCGAGGCGCAGACCGAGCCCATGGACGTCGAACCGTTGGAGCCGAGGGCCTCGGACACCTGGCGGATCGCGTACGGGAACTCCTCGCGCGTCGGCAGCACCGGCACGATGGCGCGCTCGGCGAGCGCGCCGTGGCCGATCTCGCGGCGCTTGGGCGAGCCCACGCGGCCGGTCTCGCCGACGGAGTACGGCGGGAAGTTGTAGTTGTGCATGTAGCGCTTGCGGGTCACCGGGGAGAGGGTGTCCAGCTGCTGCTCCATGCGGAGCATGTTGAGGGTGGTGACGCCCAGGATCTGGGTTTCGCCACGCTCGAACAGGGCGGAGCCGTGGACGCGCGGGATGGCCTCGACCTCGGCGGCGAGCGTACGGATGTCCGTGATGCCGCGGCCGTCGATGCGGACCTTGTCCTTGATGATCCGCTCGCGGACCAGCTTCTTGGTCAGCGCGCGGTAGGCGCCCGAGATCTCCTTCTCGCGGCCCTCGAAGGCCGGGAGGAGCTTCTCGGCGGCGAGCTCCTTGATGCGGTCGAGCTCGGCCTCGCGCTCCTGCTTGCCGGCGATGGTGAGCGCCTGCGCGAGCTCGCTCTTGACCGCGGCGGTGAGCGCCTCCAGGACGTCGTCCTGGTAGTCGAGGAAGACCGGGAACTCGCCGGTCGGCTTGGCGGCCTTGGCGGCGAGGTCCGACTGAGCCTTGCAGAGGACCTTGATGAAGGGCTTCGCGGCCTCGAGACCGGCGGCGACGACCTCCTCGGTCGGCGCCTCGGCGCCGCCCTTGACGAGCTCGATGGTCTTCTCGGTGGCCTCGGCCTCGACCATCATGATCGCGACGTCGCCGTCCTCCAGGACGCGGCCGGCGACGACCATGTCGAAGACGGCGTCCTCGAGCTCGGTGTGCGTCGGGAAGGCGACCCACTGGCCCTTGATCAGCGCGACACGGGTGCCGCCGATGGGGCCGGAGAAGGGCAGGCCGGCCAGCTGCGTGGAGCAGGAGGCGGCGTTGATGGCGACCACGTCGTAGAGGTGGTCGGGGTTGAGCGCCATGATCGTCTCGACGATCTGGATCTCGTTGCGCAGGCCCTTCTTGAAGGAGGGGCGCAGCGGGCGGTCGATCAGGCGGCAGGTGAGGACCGCGTCCTCGGAGGGCCGGCCCTCGCGGCGGAAGAAGGAGCCGGGGATCTTGCCGGCCGCGTACATCCGCTCCTCGACGTCGACCGTCAGGGGGAAGAAGTCCAGCTGGTCCTTCGGCTTCTTCGAAGCGGTGGTGGCCGAGAGGACCATCGTGTCGTCGTCCAGGTAGGCGACGGCGGAACCGGCGGCCTGCTTGGCGAGGCGGCCGGTCTCGAAGCGGATGGTGCGGGTGCCGAAGGCGCCGTTGTCGATGACGGCCTCGGCGTAGTGGGTCTCGTTCTCCACTATGGGTTTCTCCTACGTGTTCGTCTTTGCGTCCGCCGGCCCGTGTGGCCGGTGGGCGGTGGCGACGAGGCCGGAGATACGCGCCTCTGTTGCGGGCCGGTCTTCGATCGAAGCACCCGGGTACGTGTCCGGGGGCCACTACCGAGGACCGGCGGTGCGAGCAGGCGGCTCCTCGCTCGTCGTATGGGGTTGTGCGTCCCAGCCTAAGTGCCGGTGCGCACTTTGCGCACGTACAGCAAAGGGAGCGGCCCCCTGAAAGTGGGAACCGCTCCCTCCACGCGACTTACTTGGCGCCGCCGGCCGCGCCGCGGCGGATGCCGAGGCGGTCGACCAGCGTACGGAAGCGCTGGATGTCCTTCTTGGCCAGGTACTGCAGCAGGCGGCGGCGCTGGCCGACCAGGATCAGCAGACCACGGCGGGAGTGGTGGTCGTGCTTGTGGGTCTTGAGGTGCTCGGTCAGGTCCGAGATGCGGCGGGACAGCATGGCGACCTGGACCTCGGGGGAGCCGGTGTCGCCCTCCTTGGTGCCGAACTCGGCCATGATCTGCTTCTTGACGGCGGCGTCGAGAGCCACGCGGATCTCCTCTTGGTTCGCGCGCCCGCGAGTGCCCCTGGTCTAGGTCTCAGGGGAAGCTTCCGTGACTCGACGGGCGAAGGTCCGATGGGCGCAGCTTCCAGGGCCTGGGAAGGCTTCCGGGAGCGCGTACACAAACGGCCGTCACACAGCGTACCAGTTCGGCGGAGCGGTCCGGGACGGGGTGCCGGCCGGGGGCCCGTGCCTCCTCCCCGCGACTACTTGCTGGTCAAGGAGCGGACCGCGCTGTAGACGTCGAGGACGGCGAGGCAGAGCGGGACCAGGGAGAGCAGGACGAAGCCCTCGGCGAGGTCGAGGAGGCGGCCCCAGAAGGGCGAGAGACCCTTCTTCGGGATGATCAGGCCGATGGCGGTGATCAGGGCGGCGCCGGCGGCGACGGAGGCGGCGAGCCAGATGGTGCGGATGTCGAGGCCGCCGCGGTCCCCGTACATCAGGAACTCCTTGACGAGGTCGGCCGGCGGGTTCAGGGAGAGGCCGAGGACGAGGAGCGCGATGGCGGCGATGCCGGCGACGAGGACGCAGGCGACCTGCGAGGTGTAGCGGAAGAGGCGGGCGCGCAGCAGCATCGCGAGGCCGGCGCCGAGGGCGAGGAGCTGGCCCCAGACGTTCCCGGCGAAGCCGAGGACGGCGGCGGAGCCGACGACGACGGCCGCGCAGCCGCCGACGAGGCCGAGGAGCATCTCGTGGCCGCGGCGGGCCTGGAGCGCGATGCGCTCGCCGTCCACGGCCCGGTCCTCCTCGTCGTTCGCCCGGGTCTCGCCGAGGAACTCCTCGTCGGCGGCGCTGCGCGGGGCGGCGTATCCGATGGGGAGGCGGGCGAAGCGGGCGGAGAGGCCGGGCAGGAAGGCCACGAGGCCGATGGCGACGGGGGCGCAGACGGCGGCGGTCTCGGTGGCGGTGGCCTCGGTGACGATCATGAGGAAGGTCGCGAGGGTGCCGACGGTGGCGAGGAAGGTGGCGGCGACGAAGGGGGCGTCGCCGCTGGGGGTGAGCGCGACCAGGGCGACGGAGGCGACCAGGACGGTGACGCAGCCGAGGAGGAACTGGAGGCGGCCGGGGCCCTGGCCCGGGTCGGGGCCGATGATGCCGGAGCCGGCGATGAGCAGCAGGGGCAGGGCGCCGAGGCCGAGGGCGACGGCGGTGGTCCGGTCGCCGTAGACGCGGGCGCGGACCCCGGCGAAGGCGGTGAGCAGGACGCCGGCGGCGCCCGCGATGACGCCGGGGAGGCTGTGCATGTCGTGGCGGACGGGGTCGGCGAACCAGAGGACGAAGCCCATGAGGACGAGCAGGAGCACCCCGCCGAGGAGCCCGGCGCCGCGCAGCAGGTCGTCGCTCCACAGGTGCCGGTCGCGGGTGACCGCGGAGGCGACGGCGTCGGAGACGTCGTCGAAGACGGCGGGCGGCAGGGACTGGGCGAAGGGGCGCAGGGAGAGCACCTCGCCGTCGAGGACCTGCTGGGCGGCGAGGGTGCGGGCGCCGTCGAGGACGGAGCCGTCCCGGCGCACGAGGTGGTAGCCGGTGGGGGCACCGGCGGGCTGGGTCTGACCGGTGAGCCGGAGGATCTCGGGGTAGACGTCGGCGACGGCGATGTCCTCCGGGAGCGCGACGTCGATGCGGCTGTCCGGCGCCACGACGGTGACTCGGCAGAAGCCGGTCGCTGCGGTCGTACTCACGTGTGTGGACCCCCTGATTCGCGGTTGCGCACGATGCGCGCGCCACCCTACCGGGCACGGCCGGTGGGGGCTGCAAGTAGGATCGCCGTCCCATGGGGGAAGTCCGCGCGCCCGGCTGCCGACAGGGGTGGCGCCGCGGCAGCTCCCGCCACGAGCCCGCCTCCAACGAGGGATTGATGCGCCGGTGAGCCAGATCGTCGTCAAACGCCCGCCGAGGTCCCTTCCTCCGGAAGTGCCCAGCGAGGAACTGGTCCTGGAGCCTCCGCCGGAACTCCCGCGGGGGCAGCAGGAGTCGGCGCTGATGCAGCTCCTGCCGATGCTCGGCATGGGTTCGTCGGTCGTCTTCTTCTTCATGACGCCGTCGCCGATCATGCGGATCATGGGCGTGCTGATGCTGGCGTCGACGGTCGCGATGGCCATCGCCCAGTTCGTCAGATTCCGTCGGGGTACGCAGGGGCAAATGGCTGATGTCCGCCGCGACTACCTCAAATACCTCGCGCAGACCCGGCGTACGGTGCGGCGGACGGCGCGCCGGCAGCGGGACGCGCAGCTGTATCTGCACCCCGCTCCGGAGCAGTTGTGGTCGGTGGTGGCCGAGGGGTCGCGGCTGTGGGAGCGCAGGGTCGGCGACCACGACTTCGGGCAGGCGCGGATCGGACTCGGGGCGCAGCAGCTCGCGACGCCGCTGGTGGCGCCGGACACGGCGCCGGTGGACGAGCTGGAGCCGCTGTGCGCGGGTGCGATGCAGCAGTTCCTGGCGGTGCACGGGACGCTGGACGGGCTGCCGATGGCGGTGTCGATGCGCGCCTTCTACCACGTGACGGTGTCGGGTGAGCCGGAGTCGGCGCAGGCCGCCGCCCGGGCGCTCGTGGCGCAGCTGGTGACGCTGCACTCCCCCGAGGACCTGATGCTGATGGTGGTGGCCTCGCGGGCGGTGCAGGACCGGTGGGACTGGACGAAGTGGCTGCCGCACACGCAGGTGTCGGGACAGCCCAACGCCTACGACGGGGCGGGCACCAAGCGGCTGTTCGGTGACGACCTCGGGGAGCTGGAGCACCTGGTCCGGTCGAAGCTGGACGGGCGGCCGCGGTTCTCGCGGGAGAGCCAGCCGGTGCTCGACCAGCCGCACGTGGTGGTGGTCCTGGACGGGGGCATGGTGCCGCCGGACTCGCTGCTCGCGGCGGCGGAGGGCCTGCAGGGCGTGACGATCGTCGAGGTGGTCTCCGGCGACCTGGACGAGCCGCGCGGTGGTCTGTCCGTGGTGGTACGGCCGGGGCGGCTGCGCCTGGAGTCGGGCGGCGGCTTCGCGTACGAGGGGCTGCCGGACGGGATCTCGCTGGCCGCGGCCGAGGCGCTGGCCCGGCAGCTGGCGCCGCTGCGGGTGGGCGGCGGGGACGACGACGAACCGCTGCTGGCCAACCTGGACTTCACGGATCTGCTGAACCTGGGGGACGCGGCGTCGGTGGACGTGGCGCGGACCTGGCGGCCGCGGTCGGTCGCGGAGCGGCTGCGGGTGCCGATCGGTGTCGGCGAGGACGGGCAGCCGGTCATGCTGGACCTGAAGGAGGCGGCGCAGGAGGGCATGGGCCCGCACGGTCTGTGCGTGGGCGCGACCGGTTCCGGCAAGTCGGAGCTGCTGCGCACGCTGGTGCTGGGTCTGGCGGTGACGCACTCCTCGGAGACGCTGAACTTCGTCCTCGCGGACTTCAAGGGCGGTGCCACGTTCGCGGGGATGTCGCAGATGCCGCACGTGGCGGCCGTCATCACCAACCTGGCCGACGACCTGACGCTGGTCGACCGCATGGGGGACGCGATCCGCGGTGAGCTCCAGCGGCGGCAGGAGCTGCTGCGCTCGGCGGGCAACTACGCCAACATCCACGACTACGAGAAGGCGCGGGCGGCGGGTGCCCCGCTGGAGCCGCTGGCCTCGCTGGTGCTCGTCATCGACGAGTTCTCCGAGCTGCTGACCGCCAAGCCGGACTTCATCGACATGTTCATCCAGATCGGCCGCATCGGCCGGTCGCTGGGTGTGCACCTGCTGCTCGCCTCGCAGCGCCTGGAGGAGGGCAAGCTGCGCGGCCTGGACACGTACCTGTCGTACCGGATCGGTCTGCGGACCTTCTCGGCCGCGGAGTCGCGGACCGCGATCGGTGTGCCGGACGCGTACCACCTGCCGTCGGTGCCGGGCTCGGGCTACCTGAAGTTCGGTACGGACGAGATGACCCGCTTCAAGGCGGCGTACGTGTCGGGGACGTACCGGACGGGCGGGCCGCGTCTGGAGGCGGGGCAGCTGCCGGTGGAGCGGCGGCCCGCGCTGTTCACGGCGGCGCCGGTGCCGGTGGTGTACGCGGCGCCGGACCCGGCGTATCTGTCGGCGCAGCGCGCCGAGGAGGACGACGCGCTCGCGGACACGGTGCTCGACGTGATCGTGCGCCGGCTGGAGGGCCAGGGCGTGCCGGCCCACCAGGTGTGGCTGCCGCCGCTGGACCAGGCGCCCTCGCTGGACCAGCTGCTGCCGGGGCTCGCGCAGACGCCGGACCGGGGGCTGACGGCGACGGAGTACACGCGCCAGGGCGCGCTGACGGTGCCGCTGGGTCTCATCGACAAGCCGTTCGAGCAGCGGCGCGAGGTGCTGTACCGGGACTTCTCGGGTGCGGCGGGCCACATGATGGTGGTCGGCGGTCCGCAGTCGGGCAAGTCGACGCTGATGCGGACGCTGATCTCCTCGTTCGCGCTCACCCACACCCCGGCCGAGGTGCAGTTCTACTGCCTGGACTTCGGTGGTGGCGGTATGGCCTCGCTGGCCGATCTGCCGCACGTCGGCGGGGTGGCCTCGCGACTCGACCCGGAGCGGGTGCGGCGGACGGTCGCCGAGGTGATGGGCGTGCTGAACCGGCGGGAGGAGTTCTTCCGCTCGAACGGCATCGACTCCATCGCCACGTACCGGCGCAGGCGCGCGGCGGGCGATCTGCCCGGCGAGGCCTGGGGCGACGTCTTCCTCGTCGTGGACGGCTGGGGCGGTTTCCGCAACGACTACGACATGCTGGAGCCGATCGTCTCGGACATCGCGGCGCGCGGTCTGGGCTACGGCATCCACGTGGTGATCACCGCCTCCCGGTACATGGAGGTGCGGGCGGCCCTGAAGGACCAGATGCTCGGCCGTCTGGAGCTGCGGCTCGGTGACGTCATGGACTCCGAGTTCGACCGGAAGGTCGCGGCGAACGTGCCGACGGGCGTGCCGGGGCGCGGCCAGGTGCCGGAGAAGCTGCACTTCATGGGCGCGCTGCCCCGGATCGACGGGTCCAGCTCGGCGGGCGATCTGTCGGAGGGCACGGCGGCGTTCGTGCAGGCGGTGAAGGCGAGCTGGACCGGGGCTCCGGCGCCGGCGGTACGGCTGCTGCCGCGCCGGCTTCCGGCGGAGCAGCTGCCGAAGGGCTTCGAGTACCCGCAGCACGGCATCGCGATCGGCATCGACGAGGTGAACCTGGAGCCGGTCTTCGTCGACTTCGAGTCCGACCCGTTCTTCCTGGTGTTCGGCGAGAGCGAGTCGGGCAAGACGGCGCTGCTGCGGCTGATCGCCAAGCAGCTGTGCGAGCGGTACACGCCGGAGCAGGCGCGGATCGTGGTGGGTGACTACCGGCGCACGCTGCTGGAGGCGGTGGAGCCCTCGCACCTGCTGGAGTACGCGCCGATGGCGTCGGCGATGCAGATGCACATGGACGCGATCAACACGGTGATGACGAAGCGGGCGCCGAAGCCCGACATCACGCCGCAGCAGCTGCGGGACCGCAGCTGGTGGACGGGACCGCAGCTGTTCGTGATCATCGACGACTACGAGCTGGTGGCGACGAACTCGGGCAATCCGCTGGCGGTGCTCGTGGAGAACCTGCCGTTCGCGCGGGACGTGGGCATCCGGTTCATCGTGGCGCGCAGCGCCGCGGGTGCCTCGCGGGCCATGTACGAGCCGTTCATGCAGCGGATGAAGGAGCTGGGGGCGCAGGGCGTGCTGCTGTCCGGCGATCCGCAGGAGGGCGACATCCTGGGCAATGTGCGGGCGCGGCCGATGCCGCCCGGCCGGGGCACGTTCGTGTCGCGGAAGCGGGGGACGCCGCTGGTGCAGCTGGGCTGGCTGCCCGACCGGCACTGAGGCCGCGGACGCGGTACGCGGAGGGGCTCGCCCGGTGGGCGGGCCCTTTCCCGTACCCGGGAGGGCCGGCGGTCCGCCGGGGGCGGGGGCCACTGAGCGGATTCCGTCCGTCCGGGTGGCCCGGCCCCACTACTGTGGCAGGGACCGCCGTACGACCGTGAAGGGACCGCGCCGATGACCGACGCCCACACCGGCACCACCTCCGACCTCACCGAGAGCGAGCTCGCCCGCGCCGCCGAGAAGCAGCGCCAGAAGGAGGAGCTGTACGCGCTCGACATCTCCGGTGTCGAGTGGCACGGCGCTCCGGGGACGAGCCCGGACGAGGAGCGGGTGGAGATCGCCCATCTGCCCGACGGGGCGGTGGCGATGCGTTCGTCGCTCGACAAGGAGACGGTGCTGCGTTACACGAAGGCGGAGTGGGACGCGTTCGTCCTGGGCGCCCGGGACGGCGAGTTCGACCTGCGCTGACGCGGGCGCGCGCCGGAGTGCGTGAGGGGGTGGCCCGCCGGAGCGGGCCACCCCCTCACGCGTGTCCGCGGGGACTCACATCATGCGGAAGCGGGCCGCGTTGCCGCGGTCCGTGTCCTGGTAGCCGGCGACCGACTCGTCGAGGAGCATGGCGATGCGCGCCAGGTCCTGGTTCATGCCGGACATGTCGCGGGTCAGGCGGTCCTGGCTCTCGCGGTACGCGATCTTCGCCTCACCTTCCCAGTTGGAGGCGACGCGGTTGACCTCGGCCATGAGGTCGTCGAGCTTCTGCGTGAGGGTGCTGGAGGTCAGCCGGGTGTCGGCCGCCGCCTGCGTCACGGTGTCGTAATTGACCGCAGTGGTCATGGTGATGACTCCTGAAGTGAGAGTGGCGCGGTGGACTGGTCGGGCCGGTGGCCTCAGATGCCGAGGATGGCGCTCTGGTTGCCGGAGGCGCCGCCGCCCGAGCCCTCGTCCATGGTGCGGAAGGACCGGATGCGGTCCTCCTCCTCGCGCGTGAAGCCGTCGGCGCTCATGCGCATGATCTCCTCGAGCTTGGTCAGCTCGTTACGCATGTTGCGCAGCCGCTGGTTCAGGTCGTTCTGAACCCGGTCGTACTCCTTGCTCGCCGCGCCCTGCCATCCCGCCTGGATGCGGTCCACCACGCCGTTGAGGGAGGTGATGCGGGCCTGGAGCTCGTCGGAGAAGTCCTGGATGCGGCCGGCCAGCCGGATTTGTTCGGCACTGGTTACGTTCAGGTCTTTCGACATCTTGCCCCTTCTTCCTGCGGTGGCGTCGACGGCCCGGCCGTCGGTCCCACCGGTCGTGATACGGACGGGAATCTTCTGATGCCGCCCCCGTGCTGGGTTCGCACTGCCGTGCCACCCGCGGTCACTTTATCCATTGGAGGCGGCAGTTCCAACTGCAAAGCGAGCACCGAATAGTTGGCCGGACGGACCGGCCGGTGCCCTGCTCAGCGCACCCCCTCGCGGCGGCGGCTGTCGCGGATCACGACGGCCGTTCCGGCGACCACGGCCACCAGGACGACGCCGATCCCCAACGCGTAGGTGGCGAGCCGCTCGGAGCGCTCCTGGGGCGTCTCCGACAGCGCCAGGCGGGCCGGTTCGGGAGCCGGCGGGCGGGCCGGGCCCGGGTCGGGCGTCGGCGAGGAGGGCGGGGAGGCACCCGCGTCGGGCAGGTCGGCGAGCGCGCGCACCGGGTCGACCACTCCCCAACCGACGTGGTTGTCACGGCCGTTGACGGAACGGACGGCGGTCTGCTCGATGCGGGCGACGATCTGGGCCGCCGTCCACTTCGGGTACTTGGCGCGCAGCAGGGCGGCCACGCCGGCCACGTACGGGGCGGAGAAGCTGGTGCCGTTGTCGACGCACTGGCCGCCGCCGGGGACGGTCGAGACGATGTCGACGCCGGGGGCGGCGACGCCCACGAAGGTCCCGGACTGGGAGAAGGCGGCGCGCTCGTTGTTGCGGTCGGAGGAGGCGACGGCGAGGACGCCGGGGAAGGCGGCCGGGTACGTGTTCTTCAGCTTGCCGTCCATGCCGTCGTTGCCGGCGGAGGCGACGACCACGATCTGCCGGGCGAGGGCGCGGGCGACGGCCCTGGCCATGGGCGAGTCGGCGTCGAGGGGCTGCGTGGTGTCCTGCGAGATGTTGATGACGTGGGCGCCCTTGGCGACGGCCCAGTCGATCGCCTGGGCCATCGTGTCCGACTTGCCGCTGTTCTTCTCGTCGTTCTGCCGGATCGGGATGATGGTGGCCTCGGGCGCGAGGCCGACGAAGCCGGTGCCCTTGCGGGGGCGGGCGGCGATGATGCCGGCGACCTTGGTGCCGTGACCGACCTCGTCGACGGTGCCGTCGGTCTTGCCGCGCAGCTCGTCGCCGAATCCCGGGTTCTGCTTGTCGGGCTTGAGGTAGTCCTTGCCGGACTTGGCGTCGACGGCCGTCCGCAGCTGCGGGTTGACGTCGTCGACGCCGGTGTCGATGACGGCGACCCGGACGCCCTTGCCCTTGGTGTCCTGCCACAGCTCGTCCAGGAGGACCCGCTGGAGCGGCCACGGGGTGCCCTCGATCTGCTTCTTCATCGGGAAGGTGCACTCGCCGCCGCCGTCGAGCGCCCACGGGCGGTCCGGCGTTTCGGCGGCCCGGGCCGCGAAGGAGGCGGGGGCGGGGACCGCGAGCAGCGCGGTGAGGGTGGCCGCGGCGAGCAGGGCGGCCCTGCGGTACGGAGTCGTCACCGGCGCCTCCCCCTCAGGAACCCTGCGGCTGGCGCGCGCTGTTGGTGTCGAGTCGCGGCCCCTTGGACAGGAACTCCGACCAGGCGATCGGGACGAGGACCGGCGTGACCTTCTCGTACCCGAGACGCTTCTGCGCGTCGCTGGGTTCCGGGCGTCCGTCGGTCTGCTGTTCCTGGTCGCCGGTGCCGATCTCGGAGCGGGCGGAGTCGCTGTCGCCATTGGCCTGGACCGCGTAGCGCAGGCCGGTGTCGGTGACGAGGAAGAGGGAACCGTCGGGGGTGCTCTGGTTGCCCTGGATCTGGGTGTAGAGCAGGCCGCTGCCCGGGGTGACGTACGTGCTGGTGCCGCCGGCCGTGATGTCGGCGGGGTACTGGGGGCCGGCCCAGGTGGTGAGGGTCGTGCCGCCCTTCTCGTCCACGGCGGTCAGGACGCTGCACACGGTGTCCCGGGCGCCCGCGCCGGTGACGGAGTTGACCTGGGTGGACTTCTTCTGCGGCCAGCGGACCCCGGCGTGGAAGACGGTGGTGTCCGGGACGAAGGAGGGGGCGTCGACCGTGGTGGCCTTGCCGTCCATGTCGAGGACGCCGGTCTGCGGGGAGTTGATGAGCAGCCAGGCGGTGAAGTCGGAGACCGGCTGCACCTTTCCGGGCAGGACGACGTAGTGCTGGGGGCCGGAGCCGGTCTGGGCGAGGAGGACCATGCCGACGCGGTTCTCGGTCGCGGTCAGTTCGTTGCCGGGGATGCCGGCGGGACTGCCGACCTGGCCGTCGATGCGCGGGAAGTCGATCTCGTCGCCGGTCTTCAGGGTGGCGAGCCAGTCGTCGGTGACGGGCTGGGGTTCCTTGTTGAGGCCGACGAGTGCGGTGAGGAGTCCCGCGGAGTCGGCCTTCACCGGGTACTTGGTGCCGGCGTGGTCCACGAGGAAGCGGGCGGCGCCCTTCTGCCCCTTGACGTACAGGACCTGCCCGTCCTTGAGGCGGCTGTCGCCCTCGGTGCGGTGGTGGTCCCGCTTGGCGAGGAGGAAGGTGGCCTTCTG
Source organism: Streptomyces sp. NPDC126503 (assembly GCF_040302405.1). Classification (NCBI taxonomy): domain Bacteria; kingdom Bacillati; phylum Actinomycetota; class Actinomycetes; order Kitasatosporales; family Streptomycetaceae; genus Streptomyces; species Streptomyces sp. NPDC126503. The sequence goes on along the minus strand of NZ_JBEORS010000042.1, from coordinate 3,950 downwards.
AACGCTGGCGCCCTTGCCGCCGCCGGGCTGTTCGCAGACGGCCCAGCGCTTGGCGGTGCCCGCGTCGTCGGCGGCGGGCAGCCGGTCGGGGGCGTAGGGGATGCCGAGGATGGGGCCGCGCGGCGGGTTGCCCTCGTCGAGCTTCTTGTCGTCGACCTGGATGACCTTGAACTCGTCGGGGTTGAGCAGCAGGCGCGCGGAGGCCAGGTTGAGGACCGGGTGCAGCAGGGTCTTCTTGTCCTTGCCCTTGCCGGTGCTGAGGACGACGTAGCGGGTGGTCGACTGCTTGCCGACGATGACGCGGGTGCCGGGGGTGTCCCAGCCCTTGGGGGCCTGGGGGCTGAACATGCCCCAGGCGCCGAAGCCGGCGACGACGAGGGCGGCGACGATCAGACCGGGGACGACCGCGCGCAGAGGCCTCGGAGCCCCTTCCTCCGTACCGGAGGGAGAGGGTTGGAGGAATGCCGCCACCGTGCGCTTCTTCGCAAAGGTGTACGCGTTGAGCTCGTCCCGCCGCGATGCCATGAGTCCCCATTCTCGTCAGGCGCAGTCGTCGCGCGGGTTGCCGGGGAGCCGTCACCCGGGCCCCGCCTTTCGGACCGGCCCCCTACTATGCCTGCTGTCCGGCGGGGCGCGTGGGGCGGGTAGGGTGATCCGGCCGCCAAAGCCCTGGCGGGCCAGGGTGATCGGGACGAATTGAGGGGGATTCTCCATCATGGCTTCCGCGACGCGGACGCGGCCCGCCGCGGCCACGAGCTCCGCGGCCCCTGCGACGGGGCCCGTCTCCTCGGTCTCACCACGACTCCAGGCACGCCCCGGACACTTCGGTTCGTTCCGATTGCAACAGCTCGTACTGGTCGAGGTGGCCGCGGCGGTGCTCGCCGTCGCCTGGGTGATCGACCCCGTCCTCCTGGTGCCGGCGGGCGTGCTCGCCGTCGTGCTGGTCCTCCTCGCGGTGGTGCGGCGGCACAAGCGGTCGATGCCCGAGTGGCTCGGCACCTTCCTCGCGCTGCGCGCCCGGACCCGCCGGGCGGCCTCGCTGGCGGTGCCCGAGGGCACCGAGCCGGGGCTCGCGCCGGTGGTCGAGTGCGACCCCGCGCTGCGCACGTACACGTACAGCGACCGCGACCGGCGGCCGGTCGGGATGATCGGGGACGGCACCTTCCTGACGGCCGTCCTGCGGGTCGACGCGGACGGGACGGCGCTGCGCCCGGACCGGGCGGCGCGCCCGCTGCCGGTCGCGCTCGTCCGGGACGTGCTGAGCGTGGACGGCATCCGGCTGGAGTCGGCGCAGATCGTCCAGCACACCCAGCCGGCGCCGGCCCCGCACCTGCCCGCGCAGTCGATGGCGGCGCGCAACTACGGTCCGCTCCAGGCGCAGACCGGTTCCCCCGCGGTGCGCATCACGTGGATCGCGCTCAAGCTCGACCCCGAGCTGTGCCCGGAGGCGGTCGCCGCGCGCGGTGGCGGCCTGACGGGGGCGCAGAAGTGCGTGGTGCGGGCGGCGGACCAGCTGGCGAGCCGGCTGGCCGGTGCAGGCTTCCGGGCGAGCGTGCTCACCGAGCAGGAGCTGACGGCGGCGCTCGCCACCTCGACCTGTGCCAGCCCGATGGCGATCGCGCAGGCGGGCCGGGGACAGGCGCCCGGGCGGCGGACGCAGGAGACGGCGCGGACCTGGCGGGTGGACGACCGGCGGCACACGACGTACTGGGTGGGGCGCTGGCCCCAGTTGGGCGGACCGGGCGGCGGGCCGGGGGCCTCGATGCCGCAGCTGGTGGCCCTGCTGACCTCGCTCCCCGCGCTCGCGACGACGTTCAGCCTGACGCTGAGCGGCGGGGACCGGCAGGAGGTGACGGTGACCGGACACGTACGGATCACCGGGCGCAGCGACGAGGAACTGGTGGCCGCCCGGCACGAGCTGGAGCGGGCCGCGCGCGGGGTGAGGACGGGGCTCGTCCGTCTCGACAGGGAACAGGTGCCGGGCATGCTCGCGACGCTGCCGCTGGGAGGTGCGCGCTGATGTCCGTCCACACCACCGGGCCCGCGGGACCGTCCGGGCGCGGGACCGGGGGCGGTGCCGGGGGCTCCCGTGCCGCCGCCCGCCGTACGGGCCGGGGCACGCGCCCCCGCTTCGGCTTCGGGCTCGTCGGCCCGCGCCGCGACCGGCACTCCGTACCGCTCGAACAACTGGAGGCGCTGGCCCTGCCGGTCGGCGACGACGGCATGGTGATCGGCGTCGACGCGGAGGGGCGGCCCGCCGTGCTCGGCATCAACCGGCCGGTGCCGTACGACGTGACGCTGATCGGCGGTCTGTGGACCGCGCAGGTGCTGGCGCTGCGGGCGGCGGCGACCGGCGCACGGGTGGCGGTGGAGACCGGGCGCGCGCAGGCGTGGACGGCGCTCGCGCAGGCCGCGGGCGGGGGGCAGCCCTGCATCACGCTGCACGACGTGGGCCGGGTGCCGCCGCAAGGCGCCTCGGCGGGCAGCCCGGTGGTCGTCGTCCGCGACTGCGGCATGCGTCCGCCGCGCGGCCGGGTGGTCTCGGCTCCCTGGCAGTCGGTGGTGACGCTGCTCCCCTATCTGAGCCCGGTCGCGCCCCGCCTCCTCGAGAAGTCCTCCCTGGTCGGGGTGCAGCGGGTCTCCCCCGACGAGGCGGCGCAGATCGGCCGGATCATGGGCCTGCCGCGCCAGGAGTACGAGACGCTCTCGACGCTCGCCGACGGGGTGACGCTCTGGTGCGCGCAGGGCGACCGGCAGTTCGTCATGACACAGGGCACGGACGCCGAGACCGGATTGTTGGGCGGCGCCCGCCGGATGGACTGAGCGACACCTGTCGCTCATGTACGTCCGTTTTTGCATCGTTTTGGACGGGTGGGGTTCTCACTCTGCGGCGTGGCCGGATCACTTGGGGGCGGAACCGGTGCGCGGAGGCGCTCGGGGAGGGCCGTTCGGGCCTGCCCGAGCGGTACGCGCGGCGTTTAGGGTGGAAGGGCCCCGCCCACAACGGCACACGGGTGCTCGACCACACCAGGAGGCAAAGTGAACGGCGATCGGGACGAGATCCGCGGGGGCTGGAACGCGCCCGCCGACGATCAGTCCGACGCGGATCCCGCCGAGATGACGGGTGAGTTCACCATCGACTACACCCCGCCCGCCTGGTACACGCAGAACGCGTCGGGCGGTGCGGGAACGGGCGGGGTCACTCCCCCGCCGCCCACCGGGGCCCCGCTCCCGGTGCCGGACCCGAGCCCCCCGGCGCGGCAGGGCTTCGAACCGAGCTGGAGTGCCGCCCCGGCGGCGCAGTCCCCGGCGCCCGCCGCCCCCGAGCCGGCGGCGTCCGGCCCGGTCCCCGCCCCGGCACCGGCGGCCCCCGCCCCGGCGCCCGCCGCGCCGCTTCCCGTACCCGCCCAGCAGACGCCCGCCTCCGCACCCTCGCCCGCTCCCGCCGCCGCGGCCACGGCCGACGGCGGTGAGGTGGAGAGCGGCGCGACCGTGCGCTTCTCCCCCGCCGCGATGAAGCGCGAGACGGAGGAACGGGCGACCGGGGCCCGGACGGCCACGCCCGCGCCCGCCGAGGCGGCACCGGAGGCGCCCACACCGGCTGCCACGACCGGCACCGAGGCCGGCGGCGCGGAAGGCACGGCCGGCCCGGACGCCCCCGGCGGGGAGGCCCCCGACGCGGACACCACCGACCCCGCCAACAACACCGACGCCGCCGACACCACCGACGCCGCCGTGCGCGCCGAGGGCGAGTCCCCCGCCGGGACGGAGGCCGGACAGACGGCCGCCGCCGACGCCGAGGCGGCCGGGACCGTCCAGGACTCCGCGCCCGACGACGGCGGGAGCACTCCCGCGCCCGCCGAGGCCCCGGCCGGGGGCACCGCTCCCGCCGCGCCGCTGCCGGCCGCCGCCGGGCCGCTGCCCGCCGCCGAGGCGCCCGCCCCGCCGGA
>NZ_JBEORS010000041.1:0-24133 GCF_040302405.1 Streptomyces sp. NPDC126503 | reverse complement strand
GAAGAAGGCCAGGAAGTCAAGGAAGGCGACCTCGTCGTCGTCCTCGAAGCCATGAAAATGGAACAACCCCTCAACGCCCACAAATCCGGCACCGTGATCGGCCTCGCGGCCGAGGTCGGCGCCTCGGTCTCCTCGGGCGCGGTCCTCTGCGACATCAAGGGCTGACACCCGGCCGGCCGGTGCTCACGGACGACCATGAGCACCGGCCGTCCGTCCGCTCGGGACCCTCAGGGAGGCGTCCTGCCGAGCCGACGGGGTTCGGATGCGCCCCGGTCTCAGCCGCTGCGGCGCATGGGCACGACCACCTTCTCGCCGGTGGCCTTCTCGCCGAGGCGGAAGAACTTCACCTGCCCCTCGCTGTGGGTGTGCTCCAGCCAGCCGTCGTGGGCAAGCTCCCGGCGGGCCCGGGAGAAGTGCGGCGCGGGGGCACCGATCAGCTCAGCCAGCTCGGCCGCCGTCTTCTCCACTGCGTGGTCGAGTCCGCCGTGCACCGCGTACGTCATCAGCATGTTCTGCTTGAGGTGCGGCAGCTCGCTGATGCGACGCTGCAGCTCGGCGAGCTCGGGGTACGGGTCCTGGCGTCCCATCGGTCGTGTCCTTCTTCTCCGCGTCCGGTCTTCCCGGCAGTGTCGGCAGATGGTAGGCGGCGGCTTCCTCGGACTGCTCCTCGCCTGTCAGGCTCGAGATGATGTGCGGACTCGCTCGGTATTTGATCGTTCGGCCTACGACTTCGGCAACCAGGAAGAGCTTGTTCTCCGCCAGTTTCTTCGCGATGCGCCGCGTCGCCTGAGGAGTGAGCCCCAGGTGCCGGGCTGCCTCGCCGGCGCTGGCGCCGCCCTTTTCGTAGGTCATGATCCCGCAGTAGAAGAAGACCCGGATGTCGTCCCCCGTCAGCCCCGACTCGTGGGCGAGCATCGCCGGCACGCGCTCGAACGAGATCTGCCCGAACCGCCCACCGAGGCGGTAGGCCCGACGCTGTTCTGGTTCGCCCTCCCATAACTCCTGGACCTCACCGGTCTGCCTGTTGACCAGGCTGCGGTAAGAGCTGCGCGCGTGTTGCCGCACCGACGACCCCCCACCTGTGCTTCCGACGGCACAGAGATTACCGCAGGCGACATGTCGTGGGTGGTCATCGGAGGAACCCCGGGGTTCCTCCGATGATGCCTGACGACATGTCGCTGGGCGACATGTATCGGCATCCTAGGATGCCTATATAGGCATCGTAGGATGCCGATACTTTTCGCGTTTCCGCAGGTCAGAAGCTTCGGGTGGCTGCGCCCTCTGTATGTATAAAAGGAACAGCAACCACGGAGGCCGTCCGCCGGACCGGGGTCGTCGTCTCCGGCCGTCACCACCGCTCCCGACTACGGGGGCCCGGCGCCGGTCGATGAGCAGGGTGGCTGATGCCGCATATGGCCGAGGTGACCTCCTCGCCGCCGTCGTTCGTCTGCCGCGCCGTCGTGGCCGGCTTTCGGTGGCTGAGGCCCAGGCACGCGGATGGGGAAAAGGGGCGCAGGTGTCGCGCGGGCGCGGCCGGGTGGTGCACGGGGGGGGGAGGCCGCCATGACCAGGGGCCACCGCCCGGCGACGTACCGACGTACCGGACGACGGCCCCGGGCCTGGCACGGCTCATCGGCCACCCAGGGCAACGCCCTGGGCCCCAGGCCCATCAGGCGGGTACGGGACCGACAGGCACGGACGGCCACCACGTACAGACCGGCGCGCGGCCCGGAGCCCGGACGGATCCCGCGCTCAGAGGTCCCAGACCCCGCGCGTGACCGCGTCCTTCACGAAGTCGTCGAAGTCGCGCGGCTCGCGCCCGAGCACCCGGCGCACGTCGTCCGTCGGCTCCGCGTTCTTGCTGTCCCGGATCTGCGCGGCCAGGTCGGCGAGGAACAGGGCGTAGTCGGCGGCCACGTCGTAGCAGAGCAGCTCGTCCACGTACTCCTGGTGCGTCACCGGGTGGTACCGCACGTCCCGGCCCGTCGCGTGCGCGATGGTGTCGATGACCTGGCCGAAGGTGAGCGCGCGCGGCCCGCTGAGCTCGTACGTCCGCCCGGCGTGCCCGTCCTCCAGGAGCGCGGCCGCCGCCACCGCGGCGACGTCGTCGGCGTCCACGAAGGGTTCGAGGCCGTCCCCGGCGGGCAGCGGTAGCTCACCGGCGAGCACGCAGTCGAGGAACACGCCCTCGTCGAAGTTCTGGAAGAACCAGTTGGGGCGCAGCACGGTCCACTCCGCCCCGCACTCCTGCACGCCCCGCTCCCCGGCGATCAGCGACTTGCCCCCGACCTGCTCGGTCACCCGGGCCTGGAGCAGCACCATGCGGCGTGCGCCCCGGTCGACGGCGAGCTCGGCGAAGGCGCGGATGCTGGCCTCGGCGTCCCACTGCCCGGGCCGGTCCTGCGCGTCCACGAGGTAGACGGCGTCGGCGCCGTCGAGGGCGGGCTCCCAGGTGTTGGGGTCGTCCCAGTCGAAGCGGACCGGACCGCGGCGGCTGGCGGCCCTCACCCGGGCGCCGTGGTCCTTGAGGAGCGGGACCAGCCGGCGGCCGGTCTTGCCCGTCCCGCCGAGGACGAGGACGGTCGTGTCGGAGTGGTCGTCCGGGTCCTTCACCACGTACGGGGCGGCCGTGACCGCACGCGTGGTGCCAGAGGTGCCGGTGGTGGTGCCGGTGGTGGTGGTCATGGTGGTGGTCATCGCGACGGAGAGCCTTCCTGTGGGAACCGGTTGCGGAGAAGGAGCGCCCGCGGCGGTCACAGGAACGGGGTGTCGGGAGCGAGACCGAGGATCGCCCGGCCGTGCACTTCCTGGTTGGTGGTGAAGGTGAACAGCCCGTGGAGCGACAACCCGCGGATGTCGCGGTGGAAGCGCTGCAGCGGCTCGTCGCTGAGGATCACCGAGGCCCCGGCCGCCTCGAACAGGCCGTCGACGGCCTCCTTGGCGAGCTGGATGGCGTAGGCGGCCCGGCCGCGGGCGGCGGCCCGCTCGGCCACGTCCGGCTGGGTTCCGGCGTCGGCGTGCTCCTGGAGCCGGCGCAGCCAGCGCTCCTGGAGTGCCTCGGCGGCCTCGATCCGGTTGGCGGCGACGGCCACCTGCACCTGCGTGAGCGGCGACAGGCTCTGGTCGGTCCAGGAGGTGTAGGTGATGCCCCGCCCCGGCAGCCGCTCCAGGAACCGCTCGTACGCGCCCTTGGCCATGCCGATGTACGCGGCGGCGCCCTGCGCCATGAAGAAGGGGACGAAGGGGTAGTCGCCGCCGGCGAGGATGTCGGTGAGCGGCACCACCCGGTGCGCGGGGACGCTCACGCCGGCGGCGGTCACGGTGGAGCTTCCGGTTCCGGCGCCCGCGGAGGCGTACCAGTCGTCCGCGACGGTGAGCGCGGAGAGCGGGACGAGCGCGGCGTACGGGGCGGGGGTGCCGTCCGGGCCGGTGAGGAGCGCGGCGAGCAGCGCCCAGTCCGCCCCCCGGGAGCCGGAGATCCACTTCCAGGAGCCGTCGAGGGTGTAGCCGTCGCCGCCGTGCGCGGTGAGGCTGCCGGAGGGGGTGAAGCCGGTGGAGACCCGTACGGAGCCGCCGGCGTACACCTCCTCCTGGGCCTGTTCGGGGAAGAGGCTCGGCACCCAGGCACTGGAGACCCAGATCATGGAGACCCAGCCGGTGGCCGAGTCGCCCCGGGCTATCTGGTTCAGGACCGCGGCCTGGTCGGCCACCGGCGCCCCGAGGCCGCCGAAGCGGCGCGGGACGGCGAGCCGGAAGACACCGGCCTTGTCGAGAAGTTCGATGTTCTCGTCCGGGATCCAGCGGCGCTGTTCCGCTTCCGCTCCGCTCTCCCGGAGCGTCGGGACCAGGGCCGTCACCTCGTCGAGCACCGCGGTGACACCGCTGTCAGTCCTGGTCATCCTGCCTCCTCAGCAGTCGTTTCCCGTATGAGACTCGCTGCGGTGCCTCAGCTACGAGAATTCCGCTCCCAAGGCAGCGGCGAGTGCTCCGCATCCTCCCTGACACAGGGTCATATGGGAGTCATCCGGAACTCTGCGGCATATGGCGAGATTCCGGTGGACGGAGGATGAGGAGGAGGAGACCCGGGGGTGATGGGGTGCGGTTATGGGAGGGGGTCAGGGCATTGCCCCGGCCGACCGGGGCTTGGAGGCCGGGGCAATGCGGAACCGGAACCCGCAGCCATCATGCGGCAAGCCGGTGAGCTGGGGGAAGAACGCACTTCTTGGTCAGTAACCCACCCCTGGGGAAGTGGTCCGGGAGCGGCCCGATGGGGGGAGCCGGCTCCCGGACGTCCGAGTGCGCGGCGCGGTGAGGAGGACCGCGCCACGGGGCCGGCGGATGCGGATGTCCGCGGCATCATCGCATCCGCCCTTCGCGTACGTCGCGCACCTCACGTCCCTCGCGGACCTCGCTGGCGAACTCGTCCCCGGCCGGTTCCGCCGCCAGGTCGGCGAGTTCGAGCGTGTCCACCGCGTAGGCCGCCGACACCAGTGTCATGTGGTGGTGCCAGCCGGGGAAGGACCGGCCGGTGAAGTCGCTCATGCCGTAGTCCTCGCCGATCGCGGCGAGCGCCGCCCCGGAGGTGGACTTGAGCCGCAGCAGGGCGAGGAAGTCGCTGGAGGCGCCGTCCAGCATGTTCGTCAGCCACACCCGGCGGGGCCTGTCCCGCGCCGGCGACCACTCGGCGAGCAGCCGGAAGCGTCCGGCGCGCGTGCCGTCGGGCAGGTCGAGCCACGACGGGGAGTTCAGGGTCACGAGCGGCCCGCGCACCGGCGGCTTGAGGACGGGGGCGCGCCGCTGCTCCTCGGCGCCGAGCGACAGCAGGAAGCCGGCGCCGCGCGCCATGAGCCCGGCGGCGGCGCGCGCGGTGTCGCCGGTGCCGCGCAGGTCGAGGATGACGGGCGCGCCCCGGCCGCGCCGCGGCTCGGGCAGGCCGTCGAGGAGGTCGAGCGCCAGCTCCTCCAGGGGGCGGCGGCGCACTCCCTCGGGGATACGGGCGCGGCGCCGGTGCGTCTCGTCCTCGCCCCAGGCCCGGTTGAGGTACAGCCGCCAGTCGACGGGCAGGCTGCGGTCGCGCTCGGTGAGGAACATGCCGAGCGCGACCTGACAGTTCAGGGAGCCGCCGGTGGGGGTGGGGCGCCGGTGGACGCCCACGATCTGCTCGCCGTACTTGGGTATGAGGGCGAGTTCCAGGACGGTGGCGCGCGGGGTCATCCACTCGCCGGCCAGGCGGGTCAGCGCCCGGCGCGGCGGCCGCCAGTCCCACGGGCTCTGGTTGACGAACTGCTGGAGGGCCTGGAGGTCGGTGGTGGAGGACGCCATGGCCCGTACGGTCTTGCGGCCGGGCGAGGTGAGCAGGGCCCGCAGGTACGCCTTGGCGCAGCGCCGCTGGTCGGAGCGGGGCAGGTTGCCGAACACGGCGTTCACGAACCAGGCGGGGACCGGTTCGATCCCCGTGCCGGTCTCGGTGTCCGCTCCCGGCGGGGTGTCCGTCCCGGGGCGTTCCCTGGTGAGCTGCTGCACCATCTCCGCTCCTCGTCGCTCGCCCTGTCGGAGGCCACCCTGCCGACCGGCTCTTGAATTTCGCGTGGAGCCCGCGTGCCCCGCCCTCCGACCAGCGCGAACCGTTCCGGCGCCCCTCGGGTACGCCCCGGCCGGACCCCGCGGCCCCCGCCGAGGCCCCCGCGGACGCCGTCCGCAGCCCCCCTCAGCTCCGACGCCCCGCCCCCGACGCCCCGTCAACTCCCGCCCCCCGCACCGCCGCTGTGACGCACCCGGTACCGTGCGTGCCCATGCTCGCGATACGGTTCGACCGCTTCGGCGGCCCCGAGGTCCTCACCCCCGTCGACGTCCCCGCCCCCGTGCCCGGCCCGGGCGAGGTCCTCATCACGGTGGAGGCCGCGGGGGTGAATTTCGCCGACACCTTCCAGGTGGACGGCTCCTACCTGGACGCCGGCCTGCTCCCCCACATCCCCGGCGGCGAGGTCGTCGGCCGGACCGGGGACGGCCGCCGGGTCCTCGCCAAGGTGACCCACGGCTACGCGCAGCAGGTCGTCGCCCGGGAGTCCGCCCTGGTCGAGGTCCCCGAGGAGCTCGACGCGCCCCGGGCGCTCGCGCTGCTGACGCAGGGCCTGACCGCCTGGCACCTGCTGCGTTCCGCGGCCCGGCTGGAGGCGGGCGAGAGCGTGGTCGTGCACTCGGCCGCGGGGGGTGTGGGCAGTCTGGCGGTGCAGCTGGCCCGCGAGTTCGGCGCCGGTCTCGTCCTGGCGCAGGCCTCCACGCCCGAGAAGGAGCGGCTGGCCCTGGACCTGGGGGCCGACGGCCCGGCCCGCTATCCGCTGGACCGGCGGGTGGACGTGATCCTGGACGCCGCCGGCGGTGACCTCTTCGACCGGGCGCTCGGCTCCCTCGCCGATTTCGGCCGCCTCGTCACGTACGGAAACGCCTCCCGTTCGGCCTTCTCCGCGCTCGACCCGGCCCGGCTCGGCCGCCTCAACGCCTCCGTCGTCGGGTTCTGGCTGCGCCCCACGCTGGCCCGGCCGGGTGCGCTGCACGAGCCGCTGAAGGAGCTGTTCGACCTGACCCTGCGGGGGCGGCTGCGGCCGGTGGCGGGCCCCGAGTACCCCCTGGCCGAGGCCCGCCGCGCCCACACCGACCTGCGGGAACGCCGTACGACGGGCAAGGTCGTCCTGCGCCCCTGAACCCGCCCCGGCCCCGGCGCACCGGACCGGGGCGCCGAACCCGTCCGTCTACCCCACCTACCCCACAGAAAACGAACCGACCACGCGGAATGTGACACTTTCACGACCTGTCCTTTGGTCCTCCGCCGAAACCGCGTGAAGCTCTGGCCATGAGACGGCGCGGGGGCAGGTCATCTCATGCCCTGACTGCCCCTGCCCCCGGGCCGCCTCGACCGTGACGACTCCGGTGCTCCGACGCGCCGGCGGAACCGAGGGGCGGGGAGGGGACACGTCGTGCCGGAAGGGAACGGACCCTGGTCCGCGGGGTCCGGCATCTGCTCGTACGCGGCGCTCGGCGACAGCTTCACCGAAGGGGTGGGCGACGAGACGCCCGACGGCGGTGTCGTCGGCTGGGCCGACCGGCTCGCCGGCCGCCTGGCCCGGCACTGCCCGGCGCCGGAGTTCCGCTACGCCAACCTCGCCGTCCGCGGCCGGCTGATCGACGAGATCATCGAGGAACAGGTGCCGCGCGTCCGGGAGTTCGCCCCGGACCTGGTGACCTTCTGCGCGGGCGGCAACGACATGCTGCACCCGGGCAGCTCCCCCGACGCCATCGCCGCGCGCTTCGAGGCGGCCGTCACGGAGCTCACCGCGGCCGCCGGCACGGTCCTCGTCTTCACGGGCTTCGACCCGCGCGACACCCCGGTGCTGCGCCGGCTGCGCGGGAAGATCGCCATCTACACGGCCCACATCCGCGCCATCGCCGACCGGCACGGCTGCGCGGTGGTCGACCTGTGGTCGCTGCGGGCGATCCAGCACCCGCGCGCCTGGAGCGAGGACCGGCTGCACCTGTCCCCGGAGGGGCACGAGCAGGTCGCCCGGCGGGTCGCCGACGTCCTCGGTCTGCCCGAACCGCCGCTGCCCACCGCCCCGTGGGCACCGGAGCACCGCCCGTGGCCCGCCGAGCAGCTCCAGGACCTGCAGTGGGCCCGCGAGCACTTCCTCCCGTGGATCGTCCGCCGCCTGACCGGCCAGTCCGCCGGGGACGGCATGGGACCCAAGCGTCCGGACCTCTCCCCGCTGTGACGCGCCACCGCGTCGTACGGGCGGAGACGGAAGAGACGGAAGAGAGAAAGGCATCCCGTGGCTGCTGACGCCGCACACCGACTGGCCGCCCTCGCCGCGCAGGCGCTGGGCACCCCGCTGCCGCTGCGGCTCCGCGCCTGGGACGGCAGCGAGAGCGGACCGCACGACACCCCCGTCCTCGTCGTCCGCCGCCGCCGCGCCCTGCACCGGCTGCTGTGGCAGCCCGGCGAACTGGGCCTGGCCCGGGCGTGGGTGGCCGGGGAGATCGACGTGGAGGGCGATCTGTACGAGGCCCTGGACCGGCTCACCGCCGTCGTCCCGCCCGACGCCCACGCGCTGGGACGCCGGATGCTGCGCGACGGTACGGCCGTGCGCCTGGCCGGGTCGCTGCTGCGGCTCGCCGGGCCGGGCGTCCCGCCGCCGCCCCCGCCGGAGGAGTCGGTCCGCCGCCGGGGCGGGGCGCACACCAAGCGCCGCGACCGGGCCGCCATCAGCCACCACTACGACGTGGGCAACGACTTCTACGCCCGCGTGCTCGGCCCCTCGATGGTGTACTCGTGCGCCTACTGGGAGCGGCCCGGCGGCACCCTGGAGGACGCCCAGGCCGCCAAGCTCGACCTCGTCTGCCGCAAGCTCGCGCTGCGCCCCGGCGACCGGCTCCTCGACATCGGCTGCGGCTGGGGCTCGATGGTCCTCCACGCCGCCGAGCACTACGGCGTGCGGGCCACCGGCGTCACCCTCTCCGTCGAGCAGGCCGACCTCGCCCGCAAGCGGGTGGCCGAGGCGGGCCTGACCGACCGGATCGACATCCGCGTCCAGGACTACCGGGACGTCACCGACGGCCCGTACGACGCGATCTCCTCCATCGGTATGGCCGAGCACGTGGGCCAGGTCCGCTACCAGGAGTACGCGCAGCGGGCGTACCGGCTGCTCAGGCCAGGCGGCCGGTTCCTCAACCACCAGATCGCCCGCCGCCCCCTGGACGACGAGGCCGGTTACCGGGTGGACGCCTTCATCGACCGGTACGTCTTCCCCGACGGCGAGCTGTCCCCCGTCGGTTCGACCGTCTCCTCCCTGGAGCGCGCCGGGTTCGAGGTCCGCGACCTGGAGGCCCTGCGCGAGCACTACGCCCTCACCCTGCGGGCCTGGGTACGGAACCTGGAGGAGCACTTCGCGGAGGCGGAGCGGCTCACCTCGCGGGGCCGGGCCCGGATCTGGCGCCTCTACATGGCCGCGTCCGCCCTCGCCTTCGAACGCAACCGCATCGGCGTCAACCAGGTGCTGGCCGTCCGCACGGCGGGTGACGGCACCTCGTCCATGCCACTCGTACGGGGTACCTGGAACTGACCTCCCCGATCGACGCCCTGACTGCTCCGACCGGCCACAGGAGTGCCGGACGGGGCCGCCGGGTGGACCCGATCCATCCCCCCTTCCGTCGGGTTCACCCGGTCCTTCGCGACCGGCGGTACCACCGTTTCAGCAGGGGCTCACGGGATTCCGTCCCGGCCTCCGCTAACCTACTCGAAGCATATTTTGGCTTTGAGTCGCTTCGGTCGCTGAGAGGAACTCCGCATGACCCCTGACCTGGGGAAATCAACAAGCGACTCAAGGTGCCCGGCCCCGACCGAGCGAGTCGCCGCGCACATGTCCGACCGCCCCGGCACTCCCCTGGACATCGCCGCGTGGTGCGCTCGACAAGGGTGGCCCGTGCATCCTCTCGCACCCCGCCGCAAGACACCCAGCGCGAACTGCCGTGATTGTCAGGTCCGCCCCCACTCCCACCACAACTGCCCCTGCATCCCCGCCGGCCGCTGGTGCCACGGCTTCCACGCCGCCACCACCGACCTCACCCGCATCGAGTCCTGGTGGGGACAGCAGCCCGGCTTCGGCGTCGGAGTGGCCTGCGGCGGCGCCGGCCTGGTGGTGATCGACGTGGACGCCCACGAAGCCCTCCCGCCGCAGCGCGAACGGCTGTTGCCCGGCATCCCCATCCCCCCGTCGGTCTCCCTCAAGGGCCTGCGGCACGGTTTCCACAGCCTCGCCCTGCTGGCCGCCCTGCGCGGACAGCCCGACCCGTGCGAGGACACCACCACCCTGCGCGTACGCACCCCTTCCGGCGGCATGCACATCTGGTACACGGCCGAACCCGGGCAGGCCTGGCAGTGCTCGGCCGGATCCAGCCCCTCGCGCGCCCTCGCCTGGCAGGTCGACGTCCGGGCCCACGGCGGCTACATCATCGCGCCCGGCACCACCACCGACGCCGGGACGTACACGGCCGTCGGCCCGGCCCGCCTCCCCGCCCCCCTGCCGTCCTGGCTCGCCCTCGAACTCGCCCGCACCGGGCACCTGCCCGCGCCCCCCGCCCAGCGCAACGGCTCCCCGGTCCCGCACCGCGCCCGCGCCGCCGTCCTGGCCGCGGGCGGCGGCCGCGCCGCCGCGGGCCGTACCCTCGCGACCGTCCTGGCCGCCGTCTCCGCCTGCGCGACCGTCCCCGAGGGCGCCGCCTTCAGCGACAAACTCAACCGCGCCGCCTACACCGCGGGCGGGCTCGTGAGCGCCGGGCACCTCAGCGCCTCCGACGCGGAGTCCGCGCTGCTCGCCGCAGCCCTCCACGCACGCCCCACGCAAGAACGCCGAGCCTTGCAGATCATCCGCAGCGGAATGAGCGCCGGCCGCCAGCGTCCCCTGATGCCGGGAGCCCTTTCGTGACCCGAGTACCCGACCACGACGGGCTGTTCGACCCGGAGGAGGTGGCTCGGCAGATCCTGCTCTCGTCCCCGCCCGCCGTCCCCGCGCAGAGCCAGCCCGCCGCCCCCGTACCCCCGCACGCCACCGAACACGGCCTGCTGCCCGACACCCTCAGCGACCGGGGCAACGCGAAACTCTTCGTCACCCTGTACGGCCGCGACTTCCGGCACGTCCCCGGCATCGGCTGGTACCGCTGGTCCGGCTACCGCTGGGCGCTCGACGAGGACGACAACGTCATGTGGGCCGCCGGCGAGATGGCCGAGTCGCTCGCCGAGACCGACCCGCGCGGCCGGTACACCGCCTCCGAACTCCGCCGCCACCAGCGCCGGGCCCTGTCCACCTCCGGCATGAAGGCCATGCTGCTCCAGGCGAAGTCCGCCCCCGGCATGGTCCTCAACGCCGCGCGCCTGGACGCCGACCCGTACGCCCTGTGCACCCCGAACGGGGTCGTCGACCTCGCCACCGGCCAGCTGTCCGCGCCCGACCCGGAGAAGCACTTCCATTCCCGGGCCACGAGCGTCTCGGCCCGCGCGATGTCCACCCCGCGCTGGAACCGGTTCCTCACCGACACGTTCGGCGACGACGAGGAGGGCCGCCAGCTCATCGACTTCCTCCACGAGCTGCTCGGCTACTCCATCACCGGCGACGTCGGCGCCCAGATCATGCCGTTCCTGTACGGCCAGGGAAAGAACGGCAAGAGCGTCCTGCTGGACGTCATGGTCAAGCTCCTCGGCGACTACGCCGACGCCGCTCCCCCGGGCTTCCTGATGGCCCGCCCCTTCGAGGGCCACCCCACCGACCTCGCCGAGCTCCACGGCCGGCGCATCATCGTCTGCTCCGAGCTCAAGCCGGGCGACCGCTTCGACGAGGCCCGCGTGAAGCTGCTCACCGGCGGCGACCGCATCAAGGCCCGCCGGATGCGCCAGGACTTCTTCAGTTTCACCCCGACCCACAAGCTCTGGCTGCTGGGCAACCACCGCCCCGAGGTCGGCACCGGAGGCTACGCGTTCTGGCGCCGCATGAAGCTGATCCCCTTCGAGCGGGTCGTCGCCGCCGACCGGCAGATCGACAACCTCGCCGACGTCCTGGTGACCGAGGAGGGCCCCGGCATCCTCCACTGGCTGATCGCCGGCGCCCGCCGCTACCTCAGCGGCCCGCGCGACCTCACCGGCCCCCAGCAGGTCCGCACCGCCACCTCCGCCTACGCCGAGACCGAGGACCACACCGGCCGGTTCCTGGGCGAGTGCTGCACACTGGATCCCGCCATGCGCGCGGAACAGAGCCAGCTGTACAACAGCTACACCGGGTGGTGCCGACTGGAAGGAGCCAATCCCGTCTCGTCCCGTGCCTTCGCGGCCCGGGTCCGTGAAACCATCGGCATCAGCACGCCCAAGCAGATGATCTTGTCGAATCAGCGGAAGTTCTACCCGGGCATCGGACTCAACGCCGAAATGGGAGAGACGGTATGAGCGCGCTCATCGAGCCCGAGCAGCTCAGCTCCGAGACGGAACTCGTGTGGCTGGAGGACATCGAGCCCCTCGACTACGTCCGGCAGACCCTGGACAGGCTCCCCACCCGCCGTGGGAAGCCCGCCTACCACCGCGCGGGACGCATGGTCGGCTACGCCGTCCTCGGCCCCAAGGCCCGCTCCTCGCGCGCCTCCGGCACCTTCATGCGCCGCGTCTTCTGGCTGCTCCCCCACGACCGGGACGGCCAGCCGACCGGCCTGTACGCCTCCGGAGCCCCCTCCGAGGCCATCGACCCGCGCACCGTCGCCCCCGGCATCAAGGGGTACAAGACCCAGCGGTCGGAGGGCGGTCCCGAGTCCGCCGCCATGCGTGAACTCGGCATGACCCTGCCCGAGGCCTGACCGCCCGATCCCCAGCGACTGAGCCGCTCCTCCCGGGAGCGGCTCAGTCGCTTTCTCGGTCGCTCCCCGTCCCTCGTCTCAGCGACTGTTCGGTCGCTGCTCCGCACTGTTCCGCTTCGGTCGCTGGCCCCTGAGACCCTCCAGGACCCCCAGCGACCGAAGAATCCCGCCCTTCAGCGACTCTGCGCACCCTTCAGTCGCTCCGATAAAACCGCAGGTCAGAGCCTTTTCCCCACCGCTGGAGCGACCCAAGCGACTCAAGCTCGGACTTTATAAGGACATTCGCGCGCGCGTGTGCGTGTCATAGATAGGAGGCTTCAGTCGCTTCAGTCGCTTTTTGGTCTTTCAAACCCTGTCTGACCTGCACTTTTACCTCAGCGACTGAACAGCGACCCAAAATCCTTCAGTCGCTCCCTCTTCAGTCGCTGGGTCGCCCTTCGGTCGCTCGGTCGCTGCCGGGGTACGTCTTCCCGGGGAGGCTTCTCGTACGGCCCCGGCCCCCTGGAGGGCGGGCCCGGCCACCTAGAGCCGCCCCGGGGCCCCGGCGTCAGGAACCGGCGCCCCGCTCCCTCTCCCGCAGGTACGTCTCCAGCCCCGCCGTCCCGCCAGCAGGGCCTGCCTCCGTGCCGCCAGCCGGCCGCGCCAGTCCTCCAGGACCCCTGCCAGCGGCTCCGCCCGCCCGCCTCCCGCACCCGGCCCATCGGCGGGGCGATCTGTTCCAACAGGTACCGGCCCCGGCGCAACTGGCGCGCCATCAGGGCGTCCCGCACCACGGCCGCGTCGTACGCCCGGTAGCCGGTTCTGGGGTCCCGCGACGGCCGGACGAGCCCGGCCCGCTCCCTTTTCCGCAGGGTCGCGGGCCGCACCCCAAGACGCCTCGCCAACAGCCCCACGAAGACGCCCCGGACCCGAAAGTCCACCGCCCCCTCCCCAGGGCCTCTCAGGGCCCTCGGAGGCCGTCAGATCGCCCAGGGGCGGCCCTCCACCGCCCGCAGGGTCCTCCGGCCCTCCAGGAGCAGCGAGTGGCTCTCGTCGACCAGCCGGCACGCCTCGGCGGGTGCCGGTACCGGCACCCGCCGACAGGTGGACCGAACCCGCCGTCATGCGGGACCCCGCCCGCTCTGCCCCCCGGAGGCCGGGCAACTGCGCCTGCTCGCCGACGACCTGGAGAGACCTTCCTCGGCACCCAGGCCCCGCACCTGCGCGCGACGGCCTCCCCCGACCCCGGCCGCCCGGGTCTCCACTTGGTTCGGCTACGCCCCGCTCGACCCGACCCCCCTCGCGGGCCTGGACGCCCTCGTGTTCGTCAAGGACCTCCCGGAAAGCTGACCGGCTCACACAGGAAGGGTCCCTCCCCCGGCCTCGGGGAAGGGACCCTTCGCGTACGCCTTACGGAAGTTGCCGCAACCGCCGAGACGTCTCCTCCAGGATGGTAGCGAGCCGCAGCCGCCCCGCCTCGGGCAACCCGCGCGCGAGGTCCGCCACCAGGGCCTCCGTACTGCCGGTCAGCTCGATGTACCGGTGGATGAACCTGCTCCGCTGCCCGTCGCCCAGCCCCGCGAGCGCCTGCTCCATGACGGCGGCCCCGTCACTCCATGGCGCCACCGCCCCCACGCCCACCGCCCGCTCGGCCGCGGCAGCCGCGCGCGGCTCGGGCAGCTCCGCCCCGCCGACGGGGTTATCACGGCGTGATAGGTCCGCCGCCGTCGTGCTCTCCGGCCCGGGGTTATCACGGCGTGATAGGTCGACGCGTTCGGCACCTGCCCCGGCACTCCCGCCGCCCGGGTTATCACGGCGTGATAGGTCGGGGCTCGCCGTCGCCGTCCGGGGCACGGGGTTATCACGCCGTGATAGGTCGGGGCTCGCCGTCGCCGTCCGGGGCACGGGGTTATCACGCCGTGATAGGTCCGGCCCCGTCGTCACCGTCTCGGGCGCCGGGGTATCACGCCGTGATACCCCCCGCCCCTCCGCCGCCCGCCGCTGCCGCTCCTCCGCGCGGGCGTCCGCCTTCTCCCGCTGCTGCTCCGGCGCCAGCTTCGCCAGGTTCCGTACGTCCTCCAGCCGCCGGCGCCCCGCCAGCAGATCCGCCTGCAGCCCCGGGTCGAGGTCGAGGATCGACAGCTTGGACGAGATGGTCGACTGTCCGATCCCGAGCCGCTTGGCCGCCTTGTTCTGCGAGCCGTAGAACTCGACGAGCTTCTGCAGCGCGTACGCCTGCTCCAGCGGGTTCATGTCGTCGCGATGGACGTTGGCGACGAACGCCGCCTCCAGCAGGGATTCGTCCGTCGCGACGAGCGCGTTGTTCACGCTCACCCGGATCGTGGGTTCCCCCGCGAGCCGCGCGGCTTCCAGCCGCCGGTGCCCGTCGATGACGATGTACCGGGCGCCCTCGTCCACCTCACCGGCCCGCTCCGGCCTCTCCGAGAGGTACGCGTCGACCGTCGCCACGGTGATGGAGTTGACGAGCCCGATCTCCCGGATGCTCTCGGCCAGCCCCTCCAGGTCCCGCAGCTCCTCCCGCGGATTGTCCGGGTTCTGGCTGATGGCCCCGAGAGGCAGCTCGGTCGGCTCGGGCACCCCCGCCGTGGGCGCTCCCGTGGCGGCACCGATCGCGGCCCGGCGGGCACTGATGGGACGGGCCTGCGCGAAGGAGGCTCCCGCCCCCAGGTTCTTGGCCTTGCTCACTTGCTGATCTCCCGGGCGAGAGCGCGGAGGGCGACGGACTGCTCGCAGCGCGGCGCGTACGCGAGCAGCGGCCGCTTGGCACGCACGGCTTCCTTCTGCTCCTTCAGGTCACCGATGACCCCGACCACGCGCGGATCCTTGATGTCCATCCAGGACTGCAGGGAGGACGTCGCGATGTAGCCGCGCCGCGCGTCGTAGTGGTTCACGACGAGCCCGAGATAGTCGATGTCGAGCGCGAGATCCCCCCGCATGTCCTCGATCTGCGAGGTGAGCAGACCGTAGGCGTCGGCGCTGCTGTCCTCCGCCTGCACGACGATCAGGACGCCGGAGTTGCCCGCCACCTCGTTCGTCCGCCGCCGCCCGTAGTACGAGGCGGCGTCCATGCTCAGCCCGAGGCTCGGCGGGCAGTCGATGAGGATCACGTCGTAGTCGTTCTCGACGGCCCGCAGCGCCCGCTCCAGGGCGGCCTCCCGGGCCCGTACGGAAGCGAGCCGTACGTCCAGGAGGAAGGCGTCGGTGCACGCCGGCAGCAGGTGCAGCCGCCCACCGAACCGGTCCTCGTCCACCGTGACGACGAGCTCCCGGAGATCCCCCTTGCCCTCACCGGCCATGTGGTTGGTGAGGGAGTCCCCGTTCATGGGGAGCGGCTCCTGCCCCAGCTGCTTGGTGAGGTGCCCCTGCGGGTCGAAGTCGACCAGCAGGACCCGCTGCCCGAGCCCCGGCAGATCCTCCAGCGCGAGCGGATCGGTCCGCCCCTCCCCCGTGTCCAGGAGCGCGGCGAAGTGCTTGGAGACGCGCACGGGCACGAGAGCCGCCGGATCCTCGGCGAGGGCTTCCCCGAGACCGGCCGTGATGGCGGTCTTGCCGACCCCGCCCTTCTGGTTGCACACGACGATGCGCCGCACGATCGCCGGCCGCTTCACCTCGGGAACCGGGTTGTCGGCCAGCCACAGCGTGACCGCCTGGGCGATGCCCTGGGTGAGCGAGATTCCCCGCTCCTTGCAGTCGGCGCGGAAGCCGTCCCACAAACCGCTGGGAAGGAAGGTGGAGTAGCTCTCCGCGTCCCCCGTGTCGACAGAGGGCAGAGCGGCCCCGAGCCCGCGCCAGGCGGTGATCCCCGCCTCGACCGCGTCCTGCATGTCGAGCCCGTGGAGAGCGGCCCGGACCTTGAGGTCCTGCCGGAGAGTACTGGTGAGCTTGGTGACGACCTTCTCCCGGTCGCCGCCCGTGTCAGGTGACGTCATGAGCGTCACCTTACTAACGTTGGAGATCAAGTTCAGCCCACGACACGTTAGTAAGGTAACCAACTCCTCAGGGGTTATCACGCCGTGATAACCCCTCACCCCCGTGGAGACCTATCACGCCGTGATAACCCACGACCCGGTAAGTGGGCCACGCGGCTGACTTATCACGCCGTGATAAGTCAGCCGGCACCCGGCAAGCACGGCCCAGCGCTGGAAGCATCACCCCCGGCCCTCCCGCCGACGGCCTATCACGCCGTGATAACCCCTGCGGGATGTGCCCGCTGGTCACGCCGTGACGACTCCGGGCGTCACGAAGCCTCACCGAGGTCGCCCTGGCGCGCCGTTGCCGCCACGCCGTCCACCGACCGCCCCTGGACGGGGCTTCGGGTTATCACGGCGTGATAACCCCGGCGGCACCGAAGGACCCGCCCTCGTACCACGCGGCGCCCCGGCAGCAGCCACCGGTTTCCCGGACGGGCCCCGCGCCGGGGCCGTCCTGCGGTCCGTCGCCAGGACCGTAGGACGACCTCCCGTCCGTGCGGTCAGTGGGGCGGCAGAAGGCCTTCCTCCTGCGCCACGTGGGAGCACGCCATGGCTGCGGACGTCATGCCGAGCCGCTCGAGCACCTCGATGGACTCCAGCAGGATCCGTGTGTCGGCGTCGGCCATGGCATTGCCACAGCGGTCGCGCTCAGCCAGGTCCTCGGGAGCCGTGGCGGTGCGCAGTTCGGTCACTCGGGCGGCCAGCGCGTCGCGGACTGCCTCCATCTCGGCGATGCCGCGCACCGCGCGGGCGATGTCTGCGTCGGTCAGGTCGTTCATGCGGTTCAAGACGGCGCCCCTCTGCCTCGCGTCACACCATCGTCCCGGCCTGTGAGGGAGGACACGACGACGCCGCACCGGTCCCTGTGCCTCTCCCCTCCGGTGCACGGCGTGCCGACCACGCCGCGGTCCACAACCCGAGCGATGCCCCCGCACCCCTCGCGATCGGCGGGGCCCGGCATCCTGTCGTCGCTCCG
This sequence comes from Streptomyces sp. NPDC126503, assembly GCF_040302405.1. Classification (NCBI taxonomy): domain Bacteria; kingdom Bacillati; phylum Actinomycetota; class Actinomycetes; order Kitasatosporales; family Streptomycetaceae; genus Streptomyces; species Streptomyces sp. NPDC126503. The sequence goes on along the minus strand of NZ_JBEORS010000041.1, from coordinate 6,802 downwards.
CCACGCCCCGGCGGGCCGCACGTCGTCGTACACCCTCGCCATGACCTGCACCTCCCCGCACTATGCTGGGACCACCGATACCAGCGGGAAGGGATGCGGGGTGCCGGAAAGAAACAACGAGTTCGGCAAGTTCGGTGCCCGCGGCACCAAGGGCCACGAGTTCGTCGCCCGCCAGCTCGACGACCTCGCCGGTTTCATCGCCACCCCCATCCACCAGCGCCGCGGCCTCCTCGCGCGCCTCCACTACCTCACCCGCACCGACCACGCCCGCCAGGCCGCGCGCGAAGCCGGCCTCACCGTCACCGACCGCACCCTCAAGGCGTGGCTCGACGGCCGTCGCAGCCCCTCCCGGAAGAACCTCGAACGCATCGAGACGGCCTACCGCACGGTCCGCCGGCAGAACGTCGCCCGCTACCTCCTCGCCCGCCTCAACCGCCGGGGCCGGGGAACCCGCGTCGAGTTCCACCCCCTCAACCAGTCCCAGGTCCCCCGCCCCCACCAGCGGTACGTCGAGTTCCGCACCCTCAACGTCCGTCGCTGGGACCGCATCGTCAGCGCCTGGACCGCCGGCGACGACGCCCGACTGGACGACGTCTGGGTCAACGACGCCGTCATCGACCTGGGCTCCGAGTGGGGCCAGTACGAGTACGTCTCCAACATCGGCTTCGCCGCCTGACGGCTTTTCCGGGGACCCGACCACGCCCGGCCCGGCGGTCCCTGCGGCGCCGTGCACGGGCAGATACTGAATTCAGTACCTGCTCGAGAGCGGAGTGAGCCATGAGGACATGCCCCAGCGTGCCCGGGAGGAGGCCCCCACGATGAGCACGGCGGCCGACTACGAAGACGTCGATCCGGAGCGCGCCCTCAAGTACGCCGTCCAGCACATCAGGGGTGACCGCGCCCAGATCATCGAGGGGATCATCGAGCCCGTGACGCCCACCTGGGACCACGAAGCCGCCGCGGAAGCCATCCGCGACCAGATCCGCGCCCGCGCCCGCGAGCTGGGCTGCGTGACCGGGTCGGGCAACCTGGACCTGCCCGGCTCCTCGAACTGGTTCGTCCCCGACATCGCCGTCGTCCCCGCGGCCCGGGCGAAAGGCGCCACCGCCCTCCTCCCCGAGGACACCCTCCTCATCGTCGAGGTGACCTCGGCCTCCAACGGGGACACCGACCGCATCGTCAAACGCAAGCGGTACGCCGAGTACAACGCCCCGCTGTACCTCGTCGTCGACCGCCAGGAGAAGAGCGTCACCCTCTTCTCCGAACCGGGCCGCCTCGGTTACACCCGCGCCGACGGCCCCCACCCGTACGGCACCGTCATCACCCTGCCCGAACCCTTCGGCATCGACATCGACACCAGCGGCCTGACCTGACCCCGGAACCCGAAGGCCCCCACTGCGCGACCGGAGAGTCCCGTGTCGCGCAGCGGGGCAGGACCGGAGGCCGGTCAGGCCGGTGTGCCGGGCTCGTCGTCCACGGAGGCCACCTCGGACAGACGCCGCCTCAGGGCCTCGTTCTCCGCCTCCAGATGCGCGATCCGCTTACGGGCGAAATACAGCTCCATGACCGCGTCCTGGAACTCCGCCACCAACTGCTCAGGAGTCAGTTCCACAGCCGCCACCTCACGCCGGCGCGATCGTGGTCACGGTACCGGAGGACCCACGCCACTTCAGGGCCCCGCCCTCCGCGAACAGAACACCGCCGTTCGTCGGATCACCGGTCGGCACGACGGTGGCGTTGCGAATCCCGATCACGCCGTCACCACCCCCGTACGACTCCGCCCCCGCGACACCGAACTGGGCGTTGTGCGCGGCCAGGGCACCGCTGTTGAGAATCCGCAGCTTCGCCACACCCGTCCGGTCACGGAACTCCGCGATGCGGCTCTCCGACACCGCGTTCGCCTGCATCAGCAGGCCGATGAGGGAATCCCGCTGGGCGATCTCCACCCGGCCGCGCGGAGTGGCACCGATCGGAATACCGACACCGACCTGCCCGCCGCCCTTCACCACGAAGTCGTCCACCCCGTTGTTCCGCAGCGTGATCAGATTGCCCTTCGTGGGGCCCGTGGTGTGCGTGACGAAGATGCCCTGCGCCGCCGTCCCCCCGGCCCCGTCCACCGCTCCCGTCGTCTCCAGATAGACCGACACGGCGGCCGCTCCCCCGTCGGAGCCGTCCGTGTAACCACGGTGGGTGATCTTGAGGGTCCCGCGGGCCTTCTCCGTCCCCGACAGGTACATCGCCGAGTCGTGGGGGTTGTCGGAGATGACGTTCAGCGCGACCCCGTTCCCCGCCACACCGTCCTGGTACGCGACCAGTGCGTGCAGCTTCGTGGTCGTCGCCGTCGACGTCGTACGGAAGGTCGACGTCGCTCCGCCGACGGTCCGGAAACTCTGCGCCTGCACCGCCCCGTCGAAGACGACGTCCCCCTCCGCCGACACGCCCTCTTCGGCCGCCGACACCGGCCCGGCCCCCGCGACCACGGACACGGCCCCCGCCGTGAACGCCCCCAGAAACAGCCTTCGTGTACTGCCCACGTCTCGTCTCCCTCCCCTGACCGGCCTGGCACGGCGCCACCGGCCCCGCCACGCTAGCGCCCTCCCACCGCGCCCCCGGAGGCAGCCCGGGCCCCTTCACCCGCACGGTCACCGAAGCCGCCGCACCGACAACCTCGCCTCCGAACTCGTCCGCGGCGAAGGCGTCCGCCCCGCCACACCTCTCACCTCCGGCACAGGCCCGCTTCACCGCACCGGCAGGTCGCCGTACGATGAGGAACCGGTGACTCCGCCGACACCCACCCCCCTCCCACACCGGGCCACCGGCCCCACCGACACGACCGACGAAGGGCTGCAGACATGAGCTCGCTGTTGAGCGAAAGCGATCTCATCCACGAAGCAGACGTTGTGTGGCTGGAAGACACCGAGCGGCTCGACTACGTCCGCCAAGCCCTCGACAAGACCAGGCGGCGCAACAACCGCCCGCCCTACCTCCGCGACGGCCGCATGATCGGCTACGCACTCCTCGACAGCACCGCCAAATCCGACCCCGACAGCGGCCTCTACAAGCGCCGCGTCTTCTTCCTCCTCCCCCATGACCGCGACAGCGACCCCAACGGCGTCTACCGCGAAGGCGCCCCCGGCGAAGCCGTCGACCCCCGCACCATCGAAGCCCGGCGCCCCGGAACCAAAACGCTCCGCTCCCAGAAGGGCGCGGCCGCCCTCAGGGCATGAACAGCCCGGCGGCGCACGCCCCCGCCTGAGAGCGGAGGCTCAGCCGGTGTCGATGCCGGGAGCCCGGGCCTCCGGCAGTACCTCCGCGTGGAGGCCGCTCTCCAGAACGCAGGACGCGGGGTCGCCGATCCCCCGCTCGGCCGGCCGCGCGGGCAGGTCGTGGACCGGCAGGAGCGGCCGGAGAACCATTCGGCGTGATCCGGAACGCATGGGTACCTGGTTCGCGGGCACACGGATGCCGGGGTGGTGGGACGGCTCCTGCTGCTGTCCCTCACGGTCTTCCCCCTGCCGTGAGGGACAGCAGCAGGAGCCGTCCCTCGCTCGGCGCAGGACCGGTCCGAAGCTTCGTTCAGGAAGCCAAGGAAGCCTGCGATGCACGGAGCGACCGACGCCCAGGAGGCCGGCGCCACCGACCAGCGGCTCCTGGAGATCACGGCCGAAGCGCAAAGAGGCTCCTTCCAGGACGGCGGCCAACGCGCCGCCGACGGGCAGAGGTCCCCTTCCCCGACATCGAGCAGCGCGGCCGATGAGTTTGCGGCTCCCGGCCGGTCCTAGCTTGTGACATCCCAGGAAAGGACACCGCCATGTCGGAGCTTCTCGTCGACTTCATCACCTCCCTCGACGGCTACGCCTCGGGAGAGGGATGGCCCGGATTCTGGGGCCTCGAAGGCCCCGAGTACCTCGCCTGGCTCGGCAAACAGCCCGAGGTCACCTACCTGATGGGAGCGAACACCTACCGCCTCATGTCGGGCTTCGCCGCGGGTGACGTCCCGAAGGGGCAGGACGAGTTCAGGCCCGAGGAAGAAGCGTCCGTGGACGAGCTCACGCGAGCGTCCAAGGTGGTGTTCTCCTCCTCCCTCGAGGCTCCACCGACGTGGGCAAACACCACGCTCGTTCGCGACGACGCCGTCGAGACGGTCCGCGCCATGAAATCGAGTGGCTCGGGGCTCCTCAGCACGATCGGGAGCCTCAGCCTCTCCCGGTCCCTGCTGCGAGCCGGACTCGTCGACCGCTTCCGGGTTGTGATGTTCCCGGTGATCACCGGGGCCACGGGCGAAGAACGCATCTACGACGGCTACCCGGACGTCGCCCTCGAGATGATCGACCACCGCACCTTCGACGGCCGCATCCAGCTGGTCGAGTACAAGCCCCGCGTCCTCGAGCACCCGCCGCTCGCCGTCCCTGCGTGACCGTCGTCCTGTCCGCCGGTCTGGACAGCCGTCAGGCCGGCGCCAGAGGGTTCCGCTCGACGGAGAACCGCGGAGCCGGGATAAAGCCGGTCGGCGGACAGCCGTCGGCGGTTGACGCTCGAAGCCACCGCAGTGGACCTTTCCGACACTGCGTGATGTAGCGAACGGCCCGGTCCCAGAACTCTTCTGCTGGTTCCTGGCAGTGCTGACGTGCGGGTCACAGACCCTAAGGCCGGGGAGACCACCGCCAGTGGAGACACCACGGGTCCACCTTGGCACCGGCTGTGTGGTGACGCTGCGTGGTACCAGGGGCCTTCGCCGGCCCCTGGACCCCGCTGCCCCACCACTTCCCGGCGCGAAACCGTTTCGTCGTGGCACAGACCATGCGCGCCGAAAAGCGGCGGGGTCGTGTCGGCGGGCAGGTCGACGCCGGGCAACTCGACGATGGATCGGGCTTCTGTGGGTCGAAGGCCGACCGGGGTCCTGGCACGTGGCTGAGCCTCGTTTGCCCTGCCTTGAGTCGAGCGGCGGAGTCGGGTAGGCGAACGACATGCGTGGGGATGAGTCCGGGCCGTAGGGGCTTGTGCGGTGCGCGAGGTCCACCTCCTGGGTAAGGGGAGAGAGCGCACCGGCCAATATGCCTCTGACCTGCAGGAATGCCTTAGGAAGCCCAGATCGGGGGAACTGGCAGGCAGATCCCTCAGCCGTGGAGGGCGATCTGCCGACCCGTGCACTCAGATCCTGCAGTCGCTCCACTCAGTCCTGGGAGCCGTGCATCACGATCTGAGGAACTGGGAGGGCGTTCGAGCGATCGGTGACCACGTCTCTATGAACCGCTCACCACGATCCGGCAACAGCACTAGATTGACGTCACGTACATGAGTGGCCGCAGGAGCATCCCGGATCCGCGCGGAGAACGGAGCGGCGATTCCTTCGCCTGAGAGCAAGCGACATGGACGACAGGCGCAGTTGATTGACGTCCTGCTCATGTACGTTAGGTTCATCTGGTCGGCCTCCCAGCCGTCCTGGTGAACCACTCAGCAACCCCGCGCTACGGGAGGGCCCCTTGGGAGCACTGCGCAGGCTGGTTGACGCCGACACAGGTGAGCCGGTCCCCTATGCGCCATATGCCTTTTCGGGCAGGCATACACAGGTCGACAAGGCGCGCGTCGAGGCGATCACTGAGTCGAAGGCATTCACGCCCAGCCAGAAGTTCCTCGTCCTATGGTGGATCGGTGCCTCGCCCGAGGGCATGGAGCCGTTGAGGGCGACGGGAGCAGACATCGCCAAGCGGGTAGGGATGTCCACCGATGCGGTAGGAAAGATCAACAGGAAGCTGGCCAAACACCGCATCCTCATCATCCGAGGACGTATCGGCAATTACAACTTCTACCGGATCAGCCCGTACATCGCCTTTCACGGAACGGGCATTGAACAGCGCGAAGCGGTGAAGACGTGTAACCCCCCGGACATCCCCGGATTCAACGAGAACGCCCCTGCGCGGTGGGAGGCCCAGTGATCAGCAGCGTCGACAAGCAGAAGAACCTGGAGCTGCTTGAGAAGACGGCCGGCATGACCGCCAACCAGCGCCTCGTCGTCATGCTGTACGCGCTTCACCCGACCGACCGGTCCGGTGCCGTTCTGGAGACTGCCGCCAACCTGGCCAAGCTCGTCGGCATGGCCCCTCCCGTCTTCTCCCGCACCCGCAAGCAGGTAATCGAAGCCGGCTGGCTCGAGGAGACTGAAAGGATCGGGCACATCAAGTACTACCGGCTCGATCCCAAGCGCATGGGCGAGAGCGTCGTCGTCCGTCTCCGGCGCGCGACCTGACGTCACACGAACCGCACCTCATTGACGTGACGTACATGAGGTGCGGTTTCCAGGACGTTTCCCTTGCTCTCCAGGCAAACCGAAACGATGTGCCAGGAGATCACGCTTCCCACACAAACGGCAGCCACCGCCGTGGTGTGGGCGGGTGTGCCGACGAGGCGCTCGTCGTGGGGCAGGGGAGCGGTCAGCCGGCCCGGCCCCGCGAGGGCGAGGCCTTCCGGGGTCCGGGGGAGGGCCAAGGGCCTTGCGGACGGGAAATCTGAGGGAGCATCGGACCGGGGTTTTTAGCGGGCCCGGCCCCTTGATTCCTCACCGAAATCGGTCACCCTCACTTCCTAGCCAGCTGCTTTTCTTGAATTCGCGGAGCGAATTCAAGCGGATAAATCGCGGAGCGATTTATCCGAGCGTCACGGAGTGACGCTTTGCCAACTGCGCTGCGGAGCAGCGCAGTTGGACCGCCGCGTAGCGGCGGCGCGTCGCGTCTGCGGAGCAGACCGCGCGCACGCGCGGAGGCGGGGGAGGCGGAGGCCAGGAAATCGGCCATGGAGGTGTCGT
>NZ_JBEORS010000040.1:0-27381 GCF_040302405.1 Streptomyces sp. NPDC126503 | reverse complement strand
GGCCTGCTTGAGGACCTCCGAACCGCCGCCGATGTGCCCGTGGTGGAGGGTGGACGGCTGGAGGGGGCGCCGTGGGGCCGGGCCGGGGTCGTACCGTACGGGCCCGGTCAGCCCTTGCTGACCGCCTGGAGGATCTCCGGCAGACGGGACGCCATGCGCGGGGCGACCGACTTCAGGCCCGCCCACGCCAGCAGCGCCCCGTACACCACACCGGCCGGGAGGACCAGCCACAGCAGGCCGTGCAGGCCGGCGACGTGGAGCCAGATCACCAGGCCGATGAGCGGGGCGCACAGCAGCGGGCCGGCCAGCATGCCGCCGAAGACCGCGCCCATGGCGAGCCCGCCCTGCCCCGCCGCGACGTTCCGGTGGGAGTCCTGCGGGATCGAGTACGGGAAACGCACCGAGAGCACCGCGCCGAGCGCCAGCATCGCCCCGATCAGGGCGAACGCGACCCCGAGGCCCTCCGGCAGCTGCGAGAAGTCTCCGAGGATCGCCGCCGTGCCGACCGCCACCACCACCGTGTACGGCACGGTGATCACCAGCAGGGCCAGGGCGCGGTCCCGCAGTTCGGCGTAGGCATCGGCGGGTGCGGAGATGGTCTGGGAGACCATCCAGAACGCCGAGGAGTCCTGCCCGAACTGGTTGAACATCTGCATGCCGAGCATGCCCGACGCGAACGACGCCCAGTAGATGCTGCCCGCGCCCTGGTAGGCGTTGAACACCGGCACGAGGGCGCCGATCGCGAGCGCGGTGACCCAGGACGCCTTCGTCTTCGGGTCGCGCCCGATGTAGCGCAGGGTGCGCTCCATGACGGCGCCCGTGCGGCCCTCCGGCAGCAGCCGCGCGAGCCGTCCGCGCCCGTCCGTGGCGTCCTTGGTCACCGTGACGGCGGCCAGGGTGGAACCGTCCGGCTCGACCATCAGCCGCACCAGACTCCGCCGCCACCACACGAGCAGCAGCACCAGCGCGGCGGCGGTCAGCAGCAGCCGCCCGGCCGCCTCGGCGTACGCGCCGTCGCCCGCGTTCCCGATCGCGGCGACCGCCGCGGCCGGCGGCAGCCACCCGGCGACGGCCGCCGCCGGGTCGAGCACCGACAGGTCACCGGACCTGCCGAGGCTCTGCGCGCCGAAGTTGATCACCTGCATGCCGACGGCGATGAGCAGACCGCTGAGCAGGGCCAGGTCACGGCCCTTGCGCGAGGTGAGGAGCCGCACGTTCGCGGCGGCGACCGCCCGGGACAGCGCCACGCACACCAGGACGGTCAGCGGCACCGCGAGCACCGCCACCACGGTCCCGGCCGCGTCGTCGGCGAGGGCCAGGGCGGCGCCGACCGCGAGGCAGAGCGCGAAGAACGGGCCGATGCCTACCAGGGACGCCACCAGCAGCGCCCGGACCAGCGGCTGCGGCCGCAGCGGCAGCATGACGAGCCGCGACGGGTCGAGCGTCTCGTCACCCCCCGGAAGGAACAGCGGCATGACCGCCCAGCCGAGGGCGAGCAGCGCGATGACGAGGACGGAGACCGTGCCCGCGGCCGATCCGCCGCGCAGCACCAGGAACGAGAGCATCATCGCGACCGCGATCAGCAGTGTCACCACGATCGACGTGATGTACGCGGCGGTCCGGCCGCTCGACTGCCGCAGCCCGTTCCGGAGCAGCGCCAGCTTCAGCCGTACGAAGACGGAGGTGAGGGAAGGCGCCGGCGTGGGGGAGGGGACGACAGCACTCACCGCGCGCTCCCGCCGGCCGCGCCCGTGCCGCCGCCCAGCCAGTCCAGGGAATCACCGGCCGCGGCCCGCTCGTTCGCCCCGACCAGCTCCAGGAACGCGGCCTGGAGGGACGGCGCGTCGCCGCGGACCTCGGCCAGCGGACCCTGCGCCCGGATGCGGCCCGCCGCCATCACGGCGACCCAGTCGCACAGCGACTCCACCAGTTCCATCACGTGGCTGGAGAAGACGACGGTGGCACCGGAGGAGGTGTAACGCTCCAGGACCCCGCGGATGGTCTGCGCCGACACCGGGTCGACGCCCTCGAACGGCTCGTCCAGGAACAGCACTTCCGGGTTGTGGAGGAGCGCCGCCGCCAGGCCGATCTTCTTGCGCATGCCGGTCGAGTAGTCCACGACGAGCTTGTTCTGCGAACCGGTCAGGTCCAGGACGTCGAGCAGCTGCGTGGCCCGCTTGTCGACCTCGGCGCCCGGCATCCCCCGCAACCGCCCGCTGTACGCCAGGAGTTCGCGCCCCGACAGGCGCTCGAAGAGGCGCAGCCCCTCCGGCAGGATGCCGATGCTCGCCTTCACCCGCGCGACCGACTCCGCGTCGCGCCACACGTCGTGGCCCGCGACGAGAACGCGGCCGGCGTCCGGCCGCAGCAGGCCGGTGATCATGGACAGGGTGGTCGTCTTGCCGGCCCCGTTGGGCCCCACCAGACCGATGAACTTCCCCGCCGGCAGGACCAGGTCGATCCCGTTCACGGCGATCTGCTCACCGAACCGCTTCCACAGTCCTTCCACCCGCACGGCGGGCGCCGCACCGTCCCCCGGTGCGGCGCCCGCCGCGTCGAACACTCCGTCAAATGCCTGGTCAGGCATGATGCGTCAACCCTTCGGTTGTCCCCGTGCAGAACGGGCTCCACCATAAGGGTGACGTCCGGACCGGCCCCCGGCCGTCCGGGCGGGTCACCGCTCCCGGGCCACCGCGCCGGTCACCGTGCCCGGGGCGCCGGGCAGGTCACCGCGCCCGGGTCCGCGCGTCCGCCGCCTCCCGGCCGCAGGCGTACGCGAGGGGGTTGATCAGCTCCTCCACGTCCGGCAGCCAGCGGTTGGCCGGGGTGGGGCGCCGCGCCCACTGGACCGCTCCCTGCCCGCCGACCCGGGTCGGCGGGGCCGCCACGTAGTGGCCCTCGCCGCGCGTGACGAGATCGATGGAGGCCGGCAGCCAGCCCAGTGCGCGGACGAGGTCCGGCACCTTCGCGGCGGCGCCCGGCAGCACGAAGAAGAACATCCGGCGGTCGGGCGTACAGGTCACCGGCCCCAGCGTGAGCCGCATGCGCTCCATGCGGGCGAGTGCGAGGAAGCCCGCCGACTCCGGCACCTCGATCGCGTCGAAGGTACGGCCGGTCGGCAGCAGGATGGAGGCCTTCGGCTGCTTCGTCCACATCCGGCGGGCCCCGACGGCGCTGCCGGTCGCCATCGTCGCCCAGTCGGGTTTGGCCGCGTGCGCGCCGGGGAGGGCGCAGGCCTCGGCGCCGCAGGAGCAGCGCTCCCTGCCCTCGACCGCTTCCAGCCAGGTCCCGGGGACCACGTCCCAGTGGCGTTCTTCCGCATACCGCACGGCGCTGTCCAGCAGGTGCTCGCCGCGCTGCTGGGGAATCTGTGCGGTTTCCGTCACTCCGATGGTCTCTTCCACGAAAGGACTCAACTTCCCCCACCACCCCGGGTTACGGCCGCCGCCGCGCGGGGTGTGAGGCATCGATCCTGCACGCGGGGCGCATCGAAGCACGGGCGGGGGCGCGCGGGAGGGCGGGGAGCGGGGGGTGGGTACGCAGGGGTGGGAGCGTCCGCCACCGGGCGCCGGCCGGCGTGTCCGGTTTCGCGTGTTCACATCGGCATTGACCGGATATTCGCCGGGCAGTGATCACTTCTCTTGTGATCCAGAGCACGGCCTCAGGGGGTATGCATGGCAGCCAGACCACTCGTCGCGCGTCAGCCCAACGAAAGGCTTCAGGCACTCATCCAGGAGGCGGGCTGCTCCAACGCCGGCCTCGCCCGCAGGGTCAACGTGGTCGGCGCGGAGCGCGGCCTCGACCTGCGGTACGACAAGACCTCGGTGGCGCGCTGGCTGCGCGGCCAGCAGCCGCGCGGCCGGGCACCGGGGATCATCGCGGAGGCGCTGGGCCGCAAACTGGGCCGCACGGTCACCATCGACGAGATCGGGATGGCGAACGGACGGAACCTCGCGGCCGGCGTCGGCCTCCAGTTCGCGCCGACCGTCCTCGGCGCGATCGAGCAGGTCTGCGAGCTGTGGCGCAGCGACGTCGGCCGGCGGGACTTCCTGTCCGGCTCGTCGGTCGCCGCCTCCGCGCTCGTCGAGCCGAGCCGCGACTGGCTGATCACGGCCGCCGACGCCCACGTGGCCCGCTCGGCGGGCGCCCGGGTCGGGGTCGCGGACGTGGCGGCGGTACGGGAGACCACGGACGCGCTCGTCGACCTCGACCGCCGGTTCGGCAGCGGGCACGTACGGCCCGTGGTGGTGCACTACCTCAACAGTGTGGTGTCCGGCATGCTGTCGGGCTCCTACCGGGAGGCGGTGGGACGCCAGTTGTTCGCGGCGGTCGCGCGCCTCACCGAACTCGCCGGGTACATGGCGGTGGACACGGGCGAACCGGGCCTCGCGCAGCGCTACTACATCCAGGCCCTCCGCCTCGCGCAGGCCGCCGGCGACCGTGGCTACGGCGGCTACGTCCTCGCCGCCTCGATGAGCCACCTCGCCGCACAGCTCGGCAATCCGCGCGAGATCGCCCAGTTGGCGCGGGCGGCCCAGGAGGGGGCGCGCGGCAAGGTGCCGCCCCGGGCGGAGGCCATGTTCCTCGCGGCGGAGGCGCGGGGCCACGCGGTCCTCGGCGACGTGCGCTCCTTCGAGGCGGCGGCGGGCGGAGCCGTACGGGCGCTGGACCGGGCCGACCCGGAGTCGGGCGACGAGCCGGCGTGGATCCGGCACTTCGACCACGCCTACCTCGCCGACGAACTGGCCCACTGCCACCGGGACCTGGGCCAGGCGGAGGCGGCGGCACGGGCGGCCCGCCAGTCCCTCGCCGGGCACCCGGAGTCACGGGCGCGGCGCCGGGCGATCGGCCTCGCCCTGCTCGCCTCCGCCCAGATCCAGCAACGGGAACTGGAGGAGGCCTGCCGGACGGGCACGCAGGCGATCGAACTCCTCGGCACCCTCAGGTCGTCCAGGGGCGCGGAATACCTGGAGGACCTCCGCGACCGCCTGGAGCCGTTCGCGCGGGAGCCGGTGGTACGCGAGTTCGGCGTGCGCCTGGACCTGGCGGCGGCGTGACGGTTGCCGTCCGGCGGCCTCGGAGGCGGGGCGCGGGCGGGTGCCGGGCGGACCGGTCCCGGGGCGTGGCACGCTCGGGCGGCGGCCCGGGCCCGCGCCCCCGCGAGGTGGTGCGCGCGGCGGGTGGACCGGTGGCCGGCGGCCGGGGAGGCGGTGCGGCCTGACGGTTCGTGGCGGGGCACCCCGGTCGCGTGCGCGGACCCCGCCCCTACGGCGGGGCGGGGTCCGCCCGGAGCCGTGCCGGTCAAGCGTGCTGACGGCCCGTAGCCCCGGGGCGCGGTGTGACCGGCAGGGGGAGTGACCGGGCGACGGTGGCCGGCGCCCCGGGCGCGGCCTGACGGGCCGTCCCCCGGGCCGCCGTGCGGCCGGGTGGCCGTGCGACGGCCCGTCCCACAGGCGCCCGCGCGCCCGTCCCCGGGTGGCGTGTCCCTTCCGTCCCGACGCGGACGGCCCTTCTGTAACAGCCTTGTGTTACCGCACTCACACGTGTGTGCGGAGCCCGGGGCGCACCCGGTAGCGTGAGCCGACGATTCCGTAGGTCCATCAGTAGGAGTCCCGGTGACGCAGAACGGACAGGGTCCGGAGCCGCAGTACCCGGCGGTGCCCCCCGCCCAGCACGGCGGCCACGGGGGAGCGCAGCCGTGGGCCGGCGCGCCCGGCCCCGCCGGCGCCCAGCCGGGCGGGCAGCCGCTGCCGCCCGCGCAGCCGCTGCCCCCTGAGGCCGCGCCGGGCGACATGCAGGCGACGCAGTACCTGGCCCCGGTCCCGCCGCAGCAGGCTCCGCAGGCCCCGCAGCCGGGGTACGGCTACCCGCACCCGGGCGCCCCCGCTCCCGGTGACTTCCAGGCGACCCAGCACATGCGCCCGGTCCCGGGCGCCATGCCGCCGCCGCAGGCCCCGCAGCCCGGGTACGGCTACCCGCACCCCGGCGCCCCCGCCCCCGGCGACCTCCAGGCGACCCAGCACATGCGCCCGGTACCCCCGCCGCAGCAGGGCGCGGGCTCCGACACACAGTTCCTCGGGACCGGGCCGCTGCCGCACCAGGGGGCGGCGCCCGCCGGCGCCTCGGACGCGACCCAGTACATCGCCCCCGTACCGGGGCAGCAGCCCGGTGACCGCCGGCCGCCGGCGGAGTTCGACAACCTCTTCCGGGACCCGGCCCCGCAGGCCCCGCCGCAGCAGCCGCGGGCGCCGCACGGTTACGGGCAGCCGGCCCCGGCCGCGTACCCCCAGCAGAACCAGCAGAACCAGCAGCAGCACCAGCCCCCGCAGCCTCCCGCGCAGCAGTACGCCTACCAGGAGGCCTACTACGACGAGGAGCCCGCGCCGCGCCGCAAGTCGCCGGTCGGGCTGATCGCCGCCGTGGTCGTCGGCTGCGCCGTCGTCGGACTCGGCGCCGGGATCCTGCTCAACGGCGGTGACGAGGAGAAGGACCCGAAGGCGGCCGGACAGAACGTGGCCGCGAGCTCCCCGACCCCCTCCGCCGAGGCCACCCCCTCGTCCTCCGCCCCGCCGGAGAAGCCCGCCGACCCGGCGGAGCCGCAGGCCCAGGAGCTGGACAAGCTCCTCGCGACCAGCAACAGCAGCCGCGACACGGTCATCAGCTCGGTCGAGTCGATCAAGCAGTGCAAGAACCTCGACAAGGCCGCGGCGGACCTGCGGGACGCGGCGAAGCAGCGCCGCGGCCTGGTGACGCAGCTGCGCGGGCTCTCCGTCGACAAGCTCCCGGACCACGCCGCGCTCACCGCCTCCCTCACCAAGGCCTGGCAGGCCTCGGCCGCCGCGGACGACCACTACGCGGCCTGGGCCCTGCAGATGAAGGACAAGAAGGCCTGCAAGGGCGGCAAGGCGCAGTCGACCAACCAGCTGGTCGCGGCGAACAAGCGGAGCGGCGAGGCGACGACGGCCAAGCGGAAGGCGGCCGGGCTGTGGAACCCGACCGCCGACAAGTACGGCCTGGAGCGCCGCTCGCCCACCCAGCTCTGACGGGCCGGGCGGCCCCGGGACCGCCCGGCTCCGTCAGGGAGCCGTGAGCACGGCCGTGCCGACGTCGACGAAGCCGGGCTTCTGCGCCACCAGGCGTCCGTCGCGCACCACCTGGAAGGTCACCGCCTGGTTGACGATCCGGGGGAAGCCGGGGGCGGCGAGCAGGTCCTCGTACTTCCAGCGCAGCGGCGGGGTGAGCCCGCCGGTGTCGATGCGGGCGCCCCGGTCGAGGGCGTGGGTGATCTGCACGGAGCTGATCCGGTCGCTGTCCAGGGACTCGATGACCGTCTTGAGGACGGTGTAGGCGATCCAGGTCGTCTGGACGCCCGCGTCGGCCGGGTCGACCCGGTTGTCGGCGAAGGCGTGCTCCCGGATGACCTTCCGCATCGGCTCCCAGCTCTTGTGCGTCGCCTCCGGGTACCAGCCGGTGACGTAGGCGCCCTCGAACGGGCTGTGGGCGCCGCCGGTGCGGTCGATGACCGGCTGGCCGACGCTGCCGAGCACGGAGGAGATGCGCACCGGGTCCCCGTTCTCCCCGTTCTCTGCGTTCTCTGCGTTCGTCCCGTCGCCGCTCCCGGGCCCGCCGTTCCCCGGGAGGCGGCGGAACGAGTCGAAGAAGGTCTGGGTCCGCTCGCCGAGCACGGCGGTGACGCAGCCGTCCTCGGCGCCCGCGCGCTCGCGGGCGCGGGCGGCCTGCCGGCTGTACTCGGCCGCGTCCTCCACGGCCGGGATGTCCACGGCGCTGCGGTGACTGGCCTTGCGCAGGCCGGAGTTGAGCAGGCTGGGGAGCTTGTCCCCGGCGAGGGTGTCGGGCCGGACCAGGGAGACGCGGCGGCAGGTCTCGGCGAGCTGCATGCCGTGCCCGGCGAGGAGGGAGGCCTGGCCGCCGTTGACGGGGTACGAGAGCGGGCTCGTGAACTCGTCCTCAGTGAGGCCGTAACCGCCGATGTACGGGATGCCGGCGGCCTCCAGCGGGGCCATGAACGCGCGGCCGTTCTGGCTGTACGAGCCGACGACCGCCACCGCGTCCTCGCGGACCGCGCGACGGGCACACGCGGCGGCGCCGGCGGCGCTGTTCTGTTCGTTGCAGGTGAGGACGCGCAGCTCGTGGCCGTTGATGCCGCCCTGGGCGTTGACCCACCGGGCGAAGGTCTGCGCCATCGCGGGCATGCCGGGCATGTTGGTCGCGCGGGTCTGGTCGGGAGCCCAGGTCATCACGGTGACGGGCTCCCTGGAGCCCCCCGTGGCTCCAGGGAGCACGCCACAGCCGGTGAGCAGCGACGCTCCCGCCGCCGTGGTCGTGACGAACGCGAGGAGTGAGGTCAGTCGCCTACCGGTCATGGGCATGCACATTTCCGCCTCATGGGTAACGCTGCGGTGAGCGCGGTTCAACGGAGGGTGACACCGAGGTGAATTGCGGGGGCGGTCACCGGAGCGGGAGGGTGCGGGTCCGCTTACCGGACAAGGGGAACGTACGATCGAAACGTGTCCAGTCCTGTCTCCGGTTCGGTGAACTCTTCCCGTCGCGGCCGTCGCTCCTCCACCATGGGCGGCATGCCGCTCAACGACATGCCGTGGTGGCGCTGGCGCAGCAACGTGCGCTCGGCGCTGCACATGCTCTCCGACCCCACCTTCCACGAGACGACCTGGCTGACCGGCCAGGAGGGGTACGGCGACGTCACCGACGCCGTCTACCGCCTGGTCGAGGACACCTGGCTCGACAACTGGTCGGCCGAGAAGTACGTCGGCGCGATCTTCCGCGACACGGCCGAGGCGGCCCTCGTGGACGTCGCCGTGCTGCGGGTCCTGCGCATCCTCCACCAGGTCGGCCCGGACGCCCCCGTCACCGCCTACCTGGAGCACCCCGGCTGGCCCGAGGCCGTGCGGGCCGCCCGCGAGGCCCACGTACGGCTGGCGACGGCGGACGGCGAGGACCCCGACACGCCGCCCCGCTCCCTCGACGTGCTCCGGATCATGACGCGGTCCTGAACCGTTCCGTCCGCCCGGACCGTTCCGTCTGGCGGACGCCCGGCCGGGACGGTCGCCGCGGTGTGGCAGGCTAACGGGATGACCGACCAGTACGTCCTCACCCTCTCGTGCCCCGACAAGCAGGGCATCGTTCACGCCGTGTCGAGCTACCTCTTCATCACCGGCTGCAACATCGAGGACAGTCAGCAGTTCGGAGACCGTGACACCGGTCTCTTCTTCATGCGGGTCCACTTCTCGGCCGAGGCGCCGGTGACGGTGGAGAAGCTGCGCGCCAGCTTCGCGGCCGTCGGCGACTCCTTCGCGATGGACTGGCAGATCCACCGCGCCGACGAGCGGATGCGCATCGTCCTCATGGTCTCGAAGTTCGGGCACTGCCTGAACGACCTGCTGTTCCGCTCCCGGATCGGGGCGCTGCCGGTCGAGATCGTCGCCGTCGTCTCCAACCACACCGACTTCGCGGAGCTCGCCGCCTCCTACGGCATCCCCTTCCGGCACATCCCCGTCACCAAGGACACCAAGCCGCAGGCGGAGGCCGAGCTCCTGGAGCTCGTCCGCGCGGAGAACGTCGAGCTCGTCGTCCTCGCCCGCTACATGCAGGTGCTCTCGGACGACCTGTGCAAGGAGCTGAGCGGGCGGATCATCAACATCCACCACTCCTTCCTGCCGAGCTTCAAGGGCGCCAAGCCGTACCACCAGGCCCACGCGCGCGGGGTGAAGCTGATCGGCGCCACGGCGCACTACGTGACGGCCGACCTCGACGAGGGCCCGATCATCGAGCAGGAGGTGGAACGGGTCGGCCACGAGGTCACCCCGGACCAGCTCGTCGCGATCGGCCGGGACGTGGAGTGCCAGGCGCTCGCCCGCGCCGTGAAGTGGCACGCGGAGCGCCGCATCCTCCTGAACGGGCGCCGCACGGTCGTCTTCGCCTGACGTCACCGGACTCCTCCCGGGGCCCGGCACGGGCCCCGGGGCGGCACTCCGCTACAGGCGGCTGAGGGAGGCCGCGGCCGACAGGACGTCGCGGATCGCCTCGCGGTCGCCGTCCTGGCCCGCCGCCGCTTCCTCCGGGGAGATGTGCCCGGCCACGAGCTGGCAGAACTCCACCCCGTCCATGGCGACCTGCGCCACCGCGTGGTCGGGCGAGCCGACCGCCGCCGGCGAGTCCAGGGCGATGTACCAGTGGCCGCCGCCCGCGCCCTCGACCTCCAGGTGCAGCGACCGGCCCGGCGCGCCGGCCGCGACCAGGTGCCGGACCGGCCCCGCCCGGCCCGCGCGGCGCCGCTCGGCCAGGGCTCCCGGGAGCTGCCGGGCCGCCAGGTCGATCATGCCGTGGAGGTGGGCGCCGCTCGGCGGGTCGTACGGGTACGCCACCGCGTTCGCGATGTCGTCCGCGTGCACCCAGCACTCGAAGGCCCGCTCCAGGAGCGAGTCCCGCAGCGGCAGCGCGAAGTCCTTGTAGGTGACGGTCAGGTCGGCCACCCCGCGCCCCGCGAACGAGACCGTACGGATCAGGCTGTGGCTCTGGTCCCGCCACGGCGCGCGCAGGGCCCGGTTCGGCGGCCGGTCCAGACGCGACCAGAATGCCTCCGTCCGCTCCCGCGCCGACAGTTCGGGCACCCCGCCGCCGAGCGGGTCGGGCAGGCCGAGCGCCGCCGACACCAGGCCGTCCACCGCGAGAAGGTGGCCGATGAGCCCGGCGACGGTGGACTTCCGGCGCATCAGCTGGTCGTCCTCGTACCACTTGAGCCGTACGGGGGCGTGCCACTCCGCCTCGCCGATGTCCCGCAGCAGCGCGTCCAGGCGCGCGGTCTCCGCGTCGTACGGGGTCGCCCAGTCGGGGACGGGGATACGGGCCGGGCGGCGGCCCAGGCAGTTCTCCAGGACCCGGGAGCGCAGCAGGGGATCGAGGTCCAGGTCGCGGTCCTCGTGGAGCAGCGCGACGGCGTCCCGCAGCCGCAGGGCCTCCTCGGCGCACGGAGCGCAGACGGTGAGGTGGTCCTCGACGGCCCGGGTCTCCCCGGCGGAACACGCCGAAAGGGCCCAGGCCCCCAGGAGGGACTTGAGCACACCGTGGTCGAGCACGGGAACCTCCGGCTCGGGTTCTGGTTCGGGCGGCTCCGGCTCCCGCCACCGCTCCGGCTCGGGCACCTGCCGTGGTTCCGGCGCGGGTGCGTGCCACGGCTCCGCCTCCGGCTCCCGCCACCGCTCGGGCTCCGGCTCCCGCCACCGCTCCGGACCCGTCCCGCTGTCCCCGTCCCACGGCGGCACCGCGCCGCTCAGGTCGGCGTGGTCGTCGGCCGACCGGCGCGGGCCCGGTATCCAGGGGGCGCGTGCGACGTCCTCCTCGTCGCCGTTCGCCCCGCTCACCGGCCCGTTCCGTAACCGGGCGGCGCGCCGCCCTCCAGCGGCCGGGTGTTCGCGGTGGAGAGCAGCTGGAGGCCGAGCCGCAGACGGCGGCGCGCCTCGTCCTCGGTCACGCCGAGGTCGGCCGCGGTCTGGCGGTAGTCCCGGCGCTGGAAGTAGGCCAGTTCGAGCGCGGCCCGCAGCGGCGTCGGCATGGAGGTCACGATGTAGTCGGCGCGGGCCGCGACGGAGGCCCGCCGCACCTTCTGCTCCAGCTCCTCGGCGGAGCCCTGCCCGGTCTCCGCGTACGCCGTGGCCTCGGCCTGTCGCAACCGGTGCACGGCCTGCCGCTGGGTCAGCCGTGCGACCCACCCGCGCATGTTGCCCTGCTTCGGGTCGTAGGCGTCGGGGTTCTCCCAGATGTAGCCGAAGACCTCGCGGGTGACCTGGTCGGCGGCCGCGTCGTCGTCGAGGACCCGGTGGGCGAGGCTGTGGACGAGGGCGGCGAACCGGTCGTAGAGCTCGCCCAGCGCGGCGGCCTCCCCGCGCGCGAGCCGCTGCTGCATCCTGCGGTCCCAGCGCAAGGGCGTGTCCTTCGGCATCCGAACCCTCCCACCTTCCCGAACTCCCGGCGTCCAAAGTAATGCGAGGCGCCGACGGCGTGCGCCCGTTTGCCGCAAGTGCGCCCTTGACGCGGGTCGGGATGGTAAGGAACCCGTCATACCCGGAATCATTGGTTTCGCTTCCAGTCCGGGGGGCAGGCGACCGCTGTGACGACGATCGAGCTCGAGATCGACGAGGACGTCCACGGCTCCTGGACGGTGCTGCTCATCCGGGGCGAACTGGACCTGGTCACCTCCCCCCGGGTGCGGCGCCGCGTCCACGAGGTGGTCGCGCGGGGCCGGCACGACTTGGTGGTCGACCTGTCGGGGGTGCGCTTCTGCGACTCCAGCGGGGTGGGCGTGCTGATCGCCTCCCGCCGTCTGCTGCGTTCCTGCGGAGGCCGCCTGCGCCTGATCCTGCCGGAACCCGGCACCCCCGACGAGGCCTATCCGCACGTCGGCCGGGTGCTCGCCGCCCTCGGTGTGCGCCGCCTCTTCGAGGTGTACGGCGATGTGCCCGAGGCGCTCGCGGAGGGGGACGCCGACGGGGCGGAGACCGGGGGCGAGGGCTTCTCCGGAGCGGGCCCGGCCGTCACGGGCGGCCCCGGCGCCGGGCGCGGGACCGTCCCACGGCCCCGTACGTGAACCCCTCCCGCGAGGCCGGAGAGCGCGCACCCGCCTCGCTCTGACGCAGCGTCAGGATTGTCGCCCGGCGTGCGCGGGCGGCGGACAGGGCTCCCGCCGCAGGCCCGCTCGGTCGCACTGAGCGACCGGAAACGCACGGAAAGTCGATGCCGGGTTGTGTCCTTCGCGCGGGCCGTCACGGCCCGGAGTCGGCCTCCGGCTCCGGTACCCTCCGTGGGATGCGAGAGCACGCCGGCCTGGAACGCCGCGGAGTCGCCCCAGGGGTGACCCCGGGCCCCGGAACGTGCGCCGCTCGCGCCCCCAGGGGGCGCCCCGCGCGCTCCTGTTCGACTCCCCGCAGCGTGCGTCGCACAGTATGGACCATGCGTACTCCTTCGCGCTGGAATATGCCTGAAGCGCTTGTTGCGGTGACTGTACGTCAACCATGCTGTCTCGCAAGGGAATCACGTTCCGTAAGGGCGTCGATGGCTGTGAGGCGCGAGGCGATGTGTCCGCCGGTTCGGATGGTGTGAGCGGTGCAGGTGCTTCAGGTTCAGATGGAGGTCGGGCCCGACCCGGCCGAGGTGGGACGGGCCCGCAGGTGGGCCCGGGCACGGCTCGCGGGTTCGGGCATACGGGACGACGAGCCGCTGGCGGAGACGCTGGTGCTGCTCATCTCCGAGCTCGTGACCAACGCGGTCGTGCACACCGGTTGTCCCGCCGTGCTGCGGATGCTGTTCGCGGCGGGCGGCGGGGTGCGGGTCGAGGTCGCCGACGCGAGCGACCGCCCGCCCCGGCCCCGGCGCGCGGAGGGCGACGACACCAACGGGCGCGGCCTGGAACTGGTGGACGGCCTCGCGGACCGCTGGGGCTGGCAGCGCGAGGGGGCCGGCAAGAGCATCTGGTGCGAGGTCGACCGGGTGCCGCTGGTGCCGGTCGTCCCGGTGTCCGTGGAAGGCGTGACACCCCCTGGGCGGGTGCGCTGTTGACGGTTCGTTCCGTTTTGCCCACCCTGGGGTGAGCGATTCGTTGCGAGGGGAGCCGAGGGCCGCGTGACGTGGGCCCTCGGCATGTACGGGTCGCGGCGGGGTGGCGGCGGCCGTGCCGTGCTCGGGGCGCGCGCGAGCGCGCCGCCACCCGTGAAATCCCGCCTCTCCAAGGGGTGATGGGCGCCGGTCCGCGCCCGTGAACACCACCAGGCGCGAGAGGCCGGGGCGTTCGCCGCGGCATCGGGACCGCGTCGGCCGCACCGTCACGGTCGCCACCGCCGGAGTCGTACCACCGGCGCGGGTACGGGACCTCGTCGGGAGCCGGCGGGCGCCCCGCCCCTCTCTGTGCACAGGCTGTGGACAACTTTTCGGCTCGGGGCCCGGGACGCGGCTCGTTTTTCTCGCGGGCGCCCTCCGGCGGCCCCCAGTACGGTCGTGTCCCATGTCGTATCGCGAGCTCGCCACCCGCCCCGTCCTCGCCTGGTGCGCCGTCGCCGTCACCGGCCGCCTCCCCGTGGCCATGGCGCCCCTCGCGCTCGTCTTCCTCGTCCGCGAGCGGCCCGGCGGCTACACCCTCGGGGCCGTGCTCGCCGCCGTGTACGTCCTCGGCGAGATCGTCGCCGCCCCCGTCCTCGGCATGCGGACGAAGGCCGAGCGGGCCCGGCCGCAACTGGCCGCCGGACTCGCCGTCGGGGCCGCCGGCTTCGCCGGTCCCGCGCTCGCGCCCGGCGCCCACCCCGTCGTCCTCGGTGTCTTCGCCTTCCTCGCCGGCGCCGGGCCCGCCGCCGTCCCCGGTGCCCTGCGCGCCCTGCTCACCGGCCTCGTCCCCGAACGGGCCGTCACCCAGGCGATGAGCGTGGAATCGGTCCTCACCTTCGCGATCTGGGCCGCCGCCCCCGCGCTCGTGACCGGACTCGCCCTCGGCGCGGGGCCCGGCGTCCCCCTGCTCCTCCAGGCCGTCCTCATGGCCACGGCCACCGCCGGACTGTGGCTGCTCCCGCCCGGCTGGGCCGCCGGCCCGCAGGACCGGGGCGCCTCGGCACGCCGGGCCCTGCTGCGGGCCTGGCCGGTGTACGTCCTCGGCGCGGCCGGACTCAGCCTCCTCGCCCTCGCCGAACTCATCCTGCCCGCCCTCCTCGACCAGCGCGGCATCGGCATCGGCTGGGCCGGTCCGCTGCTCGCGGGCTTCTCCCTCGGCTCGGCCGCCGGCGCCTTCGTGTACGGCCTGCGGAGCCGCTGGCCCGGCTCGCTGCCCGTGCAGTCCGTCGTCCTGGTCCTCGGGGTGACGGCCGGGGTCGCCCTCCTCGCCGTCCTGCCCTGGACCGCCGCCCTCGCCGGCGTCCTGATCGCCGCCGGCCTGCTCCAGGCACCCGCCATGCTCACCCGGAACCTGGCCCTGCGGCAGATCCTGCCGCCGTCCGCGCTCGCCGCCGGCTACTCGGTGATGTACGCGGCGGTCGGCGCCGGTTACGCGGTCAGCGGCACCCTCGCGGGCGCCCTGCTCAAGGTGGTCGCCCCCTCGACGGCGATCCTGTACGGGGTCGCCCTCACCGTCCTGCTCACCGCCGTCGGCGCGGCCGGGGAACAGAGGCTCGCCCGCCGGGGCCCCGCCGCTCAGGCACCGGCGGCCGGGGCGCCCGTGCGGAAGGTGCGCCGGTAGGACGTCGGGGTCACCCCGATCGCGCTCATCAGGTGCACCCGCAGCGACTGGGCCGTGCCGAAGCCGGCGTCCCGCGCCACCCGGTCGACCGGCAGGTCGGTCGTCTCCAGGAGGTGCCTGGCCCGCTCGACCCGCTGCTGGGTGAGCCACTGGCCCGGGCTGATGCCGACCTCGTCGCGGAAGCGGCGGGTGAACGTCCGCACGCTCATCGCCTCCCGCTCCGCCAGGTCGCGCAGCTGGATCGGCTCGTGGAGGTGGGCCAGGGCCCAGGCCCGCGCCGCGGTGGTGGAGTGGGTGCCGGCCTCCGGGACGGGGCGCGCGATGTACTGCGCCTGCCCGCCGTCCCGGTGCGGCGGCACCACGGTCCTGCGGGCGACGTCGTTGGCCACGGCGGCCCCGTGGTCACGGCGCACGATGTGCAGGCACAGGTCGAGCCCGGCGGCCACGCCCGCCGACGTGAGGACGTCCCCGTCGTCCACGAAGAGGACGTCGGCGTCGACCCGTACGGTCGGGAAGAGGCGCTGGAAGTGCTCGGCCGAGGCCCAGTGGGTGGTGGCCGGGCGCCCGTCCAGGTAACCGGCGGCGGCGAGCACGTACCCGCCGGTGCAGATCGCGACGAGCCGGGTCCCGGGCCGGATGTGCGCGAGCGCGGCGGCCAGTTCGGGAGTGAGCCGCCCCTCCTCGTGGACCGGGCCGAGTTCGTACGAGGCGGGCACGACGACCGTGTCGGCGGTGGCGAGGGCCTCGGGGCCGTGCTCCACGTGCACGGCGAAGTCCGCGTCGGTCTGCACCGGTCCCGCGACCGGCGCGCAGGTCACGATCTCGTACAGCGGCCGTCCCGCCGCGTCCTTGGCACGGCCGAAGATGCGGTGCGGAATGCCCAGCTCGAAGGGGAGAAGGCCGGGCAGGGCGAGGACGGCGACGCGGTGCGGCGGCTGCACGGGCGGGGTGCTCCCTCCGGTGGGACGGTAAATTCACTGGTGGTCCAGACCATTTGCCTGGTACGAGTACGTGTCCGTGACGGACAACACGTACAAGTCTGAGGCCGCCGAGCCGATTCCCCACCACCCGGCCGCCGGAACGCCCCCCGCTCCCCCGGGAGCGGCCGCCCCGCGCGGCCCCGGCGCCGGGGTTCCGGGCAGGCCCGTCCCCCCGCCCCCCGTCCTGTGGAACCGGGACTTCCGTCTCTTCTTCGTCGCCCGGGCCGTCGCCGTCTTCGGCGAGGGCATGGTTCCGGTCGCCTTCGCCGCCGGACTCCTCGGCGCGGGCCACCCCGGTTCCTCCGTCGGCTACGCCCTCGGCCTGTGGACCGCCGCCTTCGCCGTCCTCGTCCTCTTCGGCGGCGTCCTCGCCGACCGCTTCACCGCCCGGCGCATGATGATCCTCGCCGACGTGCTGCGACTGCCCGGAGCCGCCGTCCTCGCCGTCACCTTCGCCCTCGGCAGCCCGCCCCTGTGGGCCGTCTACGTCCTCTCCACCCTCGCCGGCGCCGGCGCCGCCCTCTTCCAGCCCGGCGTCGCCTCCACCATCCCCCGCATCGCCCCCGACGTGCAGCGCGCCAACGCCGTCCTGCGGGTCGTCGAGGCCCTGACCACCATGGCGGGCCCGGCCGCCGCCGGACTCCTCGTCGCCCTGTGGAGCGCGGGCGCCGCCTTCGCCGTCTACGGGGTGACCTTCGCGGTCAGCGCCCTCTGCCTCACCCTCATGCGGATACCGGCCCTCCCCTCCGACTCCGCCGCACGCGGCTCCCTCGGCACCGAACTGGCGGGAGGATGGCGGGAGTTCCGCTCCCGCAGCTGGCTGTGGGGCGTCATCTCCATCTGGACCGTGTACGGACTGACCGTCGCCGGGCCCATGGTGCCGCTGACCGCCCACCTGGTCACCGAGGACCACGGCTCCGCCGCGTACGGCACGCTGATGGCCGTGAACGGCGCGGGCAGCGCCGTCGGAGGCCTGCTCGCCCTGCGGCTGCGCCCCCGCCGCCCCCTCGCCTCGGGCGCCGTGGCCCTCATCGGCCTCCCCGTGAACCTGGTCCTGCTCGGCACGGGCGCTCCCGTCGCCCTGCTGGGCGCGGGCCAGTTCGTCGTCGGCGTCTCCTTCGCGTACTGGCTGGTCATGTGGTCCACCGCCGTCCAGACGCACGTCCCGCAGGAGGCCCTCAACCGCATGCACGCCTACGACGTGGCCGGCTCGCTCCTCATGATGGGCGTGGGCCGGACCCTCTCCGGCCCGGTGGCGGCGGCGGTCGGCACGGAGCGGGTGCTGCTCGCCGGGGCGGGCATCGCGGTCCTCGTGGTCGCCGCGCTCCTGCTCGTACGGCCGATCAGGACACTGCCGCGCGTGTAGAGGGTGTCCCGATCTGTTCGAAAGCTGTCATTCGGGCCAATGGCGGGCCGGAGTGCGGAACGGAAAGCTCGGTGGCATGGCCCAGACAACCGAGACCCCCGCCCGTACGCCCGGCACCCCGCCCCCCGGCCTCCGTACCCCCCGCGTCCACCGCGCCTGGTTCGTCGCGGCGGTCACCTTCGTCACGATCATCGGCGCGGCGGCCTTCGCCTCCCTGCCGGGCCTGCTGATCGAACCGCTCCACCAGGAATTCCGGTGGTCCCGCGGCACGATCGGCTTCGCCGTCTCGGTGAACCTCGCCCTCTACGGCCTGACCGCCCCCTTCGCCGCCGCCCTCATGGACCGCTTCGGCATCCGCCGGGTCGTCGCCGCCGCCCTCACGGTCATCGCGCTCGGCTCCCTCCTCACCGTGTGGATGACCGCCGCCTGGCAGCTCGTCCTCTACTGGGGCGTCCTCGTCGGCCTCGGCAGCGGCTCGATGGCCCTCGCCTTCGCCGCCACCGTCACCAACCGCTGGTTCGTCGCCCGCCGGGGCCTCGTCACCGGCATCCTCACCGCCGCCGGCGCCTCCGGCCAGCTCGTCTTCCTGCCCCTGCTCTCCTGGCTGGTCGAGGACCACGGCTGGCGGCCGGCCTCCGTCACCGTCGCCCTCTCCGCGCTCGCCGTCGTCCCCTTCGTCTGGTTCCTGCTGCGCGACCACCCGGCGGACGTCCGCCTCACCCCGTACGGCGGGGAGTACGTGCCCAAGCCCGCCCCCGCCCGGGGCGCCGCACGGCGTGCCGTCACCGTCCTCCTCAAGGCGGCCCGCACCGGACCGTTCTGGCTGCTCGCCGGGTCCTTCGCGATCTGCGGCGCCTCCACCAACGGCCTCGTCCGCACCCACTTCGCGCCCGCCGCCCACGACCACGGCATGCCGCTGACGGCCGCCGCGGGACTGCTCGCCGTGATCGGCGTCTTCGACGTCGTCGGCACGATCGCCTCCGGCTGGTTCACCGACCGCTTCTCCGCCCGGCGGCTCCTCGCCGTCTACTACGCGCTGCGCGGAGTGTCGCTCCTCTTCCTGCCGATGCTCCTCGCGCCCTCCGTCCACCCGCCGATGATCTTCTTCATCGTCTTCTACGGCCTCGACTGGGTGGCCACGGTCCCGCCGACCATCGCCCTCTGCCGCGAGCAGTACGGGGACGACTCGGCGATCGTCTTCGGCTGGGTCCTCGCCTCGCACCAGGTCGGCGCGGCCGTCGTCGCCTTCGCGGGCGGCGTCGCCCGCGACGTCTTCGGCACCTACGACCCCGTCTGGTACGCCTCCGGCGCCCTGTGCGCCGCCGCCGCCCTGATGGCCCTCGTCATCCGCCGCCCCCGCGCGGACACCCCGGCCCTGGCGGGCGCCTGAGGGGCCCGCGGAAGTCCGGCGGACGTCCGGCTCACGGCGCCAGGACGCAGAACGCGTGCCCCTCAGGATCGGTCAGACACGTCCACGGCACGTCCCCCTGACCGATGTCGAGATCCCGGGCCCCCAGCGCGCGCAGCCGCTCCGCCTCCGCCGCCCCGTCGTCCCCGGGGTACGGCAGCAGGTCGAGGTGGACGCGGTCCGGCGCCGTCCTCCCACCGGGGGTGCGGAGGAACTCCAGATACGGCCCCGAGCCGGCGGCGGACCGGAACACGGCACGGTCGTCCGTCACCTCGCACAGCCGCCAGTCCACCGCCGCACCCCAGAACCGGGCCATCTCCCGCGGATCGGCGCAGTCGACCACCACCGCGGCGACCGGTCCGGTGTCCCGGTAGACCTCCCGGGGCTCGAGGACGCAGAACTCGTTCCCCTCCGGATCGGCGAGCACCACCCACGGCACGTCCCCCTGCCCCACGTCCACCGGCACGGCCCCGAGCGACCGGAGCCGTGCGACCAGCTCGACCTGATGGGCGAGCGACGTGGTGGCGACATCCAGGTGCGTCCCGTTCTTCACCGCCGGCTTCGCCCCCGGCACGGGCACGACGTCGACCCCGATGAACTCCGGATGAGGCCACACGACCCCGCCCCCGGGCCCCACGTACACACTCCCCCCGACCGGATACGCCACCCACCCGAGCGCCTCGGCCCAGAACCGCCCGACCACTCCGGTGTCGCGGGCCTTGACGTTCACGTGGACGGGGCGCAGGGGCATGGGGGCGATTTTATGCGGCGGGCCATGACAGGCGTCGTCGCCGCGGACGTGAGAAGCCCCGGGAGACCATGGCCTCCCGGGGCTTCTCACGCGAGCCGGTGGATCACCCGGTGACGGTCACCGTCGCGCGGGTCCAGGCCACGCCCGAGGTGTGGCCCGGGCGGTGGGCCGTCACCTTCACGGTCAGCTTCGTCCCGCGCTGGGCCGACGTCGGCGTGAACCACGACTTGGTCGCCCCGCTGACCGGCCTCCCGTTCGCGTACCACTGGTACGTGTACGAGGACGGAGCCGGCGTCCACACCCCTCGATTCACCGAGAGCGTCCGGCCGACCCGCACGGTGCCCGTCACGTACGGCGCCGAGGTCGCCTTCGGGGCGAGCCCCGCCGCGACCGTGTAGTAGCCGGACGTTGCCGAGCCGCTCAGGTGGCCCGTGCGGTGGGCGGTCACGGTCACCGTCAGCTTCTTGCCGAGGTGGGCGGCGGGGATGACGTACGTCGACCCCGTGGCTCCGCCGATGGCCACGCCGTTGGCCCGCCACTGGTAGCCGTACGAGGTCGGCGCCGGCGTCCAGGTCCCCACGGCGGCGGTCACCTTGCCGCCCACCCGCGCGGAGCCGGTGAAGGACGGGTTCCGCGTCGGCTTCGGCGCCACGCCCTTCACGAGGAGCGCGGCGCTCACGGAGGTCACCACCGGGTGCCCGGTCCTGCGGGCGGTCACCGCGACGGAGAGCTGCTTGCCCTGGAGCGTGGCCGGGACGACGTACGAGGAGCCGGTGGCCCCGCCGATCGCCACCCCGTTGGCCCGCCACTGGTACGCGTACGACTCGCCTGCCGGAGACCACGTGCCGCTCGTTGCCGTGACCTTGCCGCCGACGACCGCCGTGCCCGAGATCCGGGGGACGGCGGTGGCGCGGATCGGGGCGACGACCGTGACCGGGGTGCGCTGGTACTGCACTCCGTGGGCGAAGACGCTCAGGTGGAGCGTTCCGAGCGGGGCGTTCGTCAGGTCGAGGGCGACCGTCATGCTCCGCCGGTCGGCGGCGACGGAGACCGGCGTCGACCGCGCCCGGAAGGTGCCGCCGTTCGACACCTCGACGTAGTGCGAGGAGTGCAGCGCGCCACCGGTGACCGTCATCGTGACCTTCCCACGGCCGACCGTGCCGGGGGCGACGGTCCCCACCGTCCGCTGCTCAAGGCCGCACAGGTGGACGCGGCAGGAGAACTCGGCCCGCAGGGCCGTGCTCGCCTGAGCGGGGCTCTCGGGCATCCCGATCACGAGGGTGCTCGGCCGGGCCGCCTTCGGGTAGTCACCGGCCACCCCGCAGTCGTAGCGCGGTCCCTCGCCGGTGTGCCAGCCCCGGCAGCCTTGGTACAGGGTCGCCTGGTCGTACAGCCTCGGGGTCGGCATCTGCTGGAACGTCCCCGCGGGCGAGAGACGCACGTCGAAACGGTCACCCGTACCGGTCGGCAGCACCGCGCACACCGCCGTCCGCTGCTCCGACAACGTGCCCGTCAGAGGGCCGAAGCCGTAGCTCACGTCCGGCACCTTCACACACTCCGGTGCCGGACCGGCGGGCGTGCCGATGCGCAGGGCGTCGAGGCGGTAGGCCGGTGCCGCGGTCTTGTCGGCCGGGACCTGCACGAGCACCTGGTAGCGGGTGGAACCGGTGAGGGCGCAGCTCGCCGCGAAGTAGTCGCAGACGGCGCCGCCGTTCGCGTCGTACACGATCTGCCGTGCCGTGCCCTGTGCGTCGCGTACGGCCAGGTGCAGGGTGTCCCCGGCCGAGGCGGTGGTCACGGAGTGGCAGAGGAAGGTGCCGGGCGCCGCCGGGACGCCGCCGGTCGACGGGCCGCCCACGGCCACGGCCGGGGTCGGCACGCAGCCGCGCGCGGTGGCGGTCACGTCGTGGCGGGTGAGCGTGAACTCGCCGGGCACGTCACGTCCCTGGACGAGAACGGTGTGCGCGAGACCCGGGGTCAGGTCACACGTGGCGAAGGCACCGTAGTACGAGCGGAGGTCGCAGACCTGCTTGCCCGTCGTGTCGACCACGCTGACCTCGGCCCTCGACGAACCCGACACCTGCTGGATCTGCACGAGTTCGCTCGCGGAGTGGTCGTCCGCCGGAATGGCCAGGCAGTCCGCGAAGACGCCCTCGCCGGTCCGCAGGACCGCTCGCGCCGGGTCGGCCGTGAGGGCTCCGGACGGGAAGGCCCGGCAGTCGCCCGGGACGTCCGTGCGATGGACGGCGAGGCCGTAACCGCCCGCTTCCCCGGCGTACTGCGCGCTGACGAGCGCACGGTACGGAGCCGTGCCGGCGAGCGCGCAGGTGCCGGTCCGCAGGGTGCCCTCGCAGAGGGGAGTGCCCTCGGCGTCGACGACCGTGATGTCGGAGTCGAGATCGCTCAGGATCGCGAGGTGCGCGCCCCGCGGCACCGGAAGGTGCAGGCAGTCCACCTCGGCGGGGGCGGCGAACGTGCCGCGATGGGCGGTCCCGAGGGACACACCGCTCTCGCAGCCCTCGGTGGACGCGCGGTCCGTGATCCTCACGGCGGCGTCGGTGAGCAGGGTGTAGGTGGTGCCCGCGGTGAGCACGCAGGCGGAGTCGGGCGCGCAGGCGGTGCTGCCGTCCGGCGCGTGCACGCGCATCTCCTGGATCCCGCCGGTCGGCCGGATGGCGCGCACGTCGTAGCGGCCCGTCGTGGCGGGGGTGAAGGTCCGGCACTCGGTGCCCGGGGCGGCCGCGGCGGGCGCGGAGCCGTAGACGGTGACCGGGGCGGAGACACAGCCGACCGGCTCCGACAGGCGCCGGACCTTCAGGGTGTACGGGGCGGCCGAGCCGTCCTCGGCGTCTCCGACGACGGCGAGGACGCGGTAGCCGCCGGACCCCTCGGGCAGGACACAGCCGGGGCCGCCGTCGGGGCTGTAGGCGGGGCAGACGCGCGTGCCGGTGGCGTCCGTGATCCAGCTTTCGGCCCCCGCGTGGTCGCTCCGCTGGAGGTCCGCGGTGAACCGCTCGCCCGGGGCGGCGGGGAAGGCGTGGCAGAGGACGCTCAGCGGACCGGCGCTCGTGCCGGTCACCAGGGGGGCGTCGTAGGCCGTGGAAGGGACGGCAGGACAGTCCGGCGCGTCCATCAGGGGGACGAGGGAGACGCCGGTCTCGACGGGGGCGGATTCCCCCTGTCCAACGGTGATCTTGAGCGTGTACGTCCCGGCGGCGAGCTCGCACCAGGTGTCCCGGTAGGCGCGGTCCTCGCAGTCGACCTGGTTCTCACCGGAGTACAGCGACGGATACGGGCGTCCGTTGCTGAGCAGCAGCCGGTGCAGGCCCGGCTTCTCCACGGTGACCGTGAAGCAGGCGGTGCCCCCCGACTCCACCGTGGCGCGCCCGGCCGGGTCGCCGGGGGCCCCGAGCGGGGTGAGCGGCAGGACCGGGCACGGGTCGGCGGTCGGCGTCGGCTCCGTGGGTGTCGTCGGCTCCTCGGCCGGTGCCGGCGCGGTGGTGGGTTCCGTCGACGACCCGGGCGCCGAGGGCTCGGGCGCCGGTGCCGACGTGACCGTGGTCGTCGGTTCGGGCGCCGGGGCGCTCGCCGCGGTGGCCGGCGGGGCGGGCGTCGCCGCCAGGGCCGTCCCCGCCGGAAGGGCGGAACCGAGGAGGGCCGTGAGCAGGGCCGGTACGAGGAGCAGCCGGCGCGCGGATCTACCGGAGCGTCCGGCGTCGCCGGACCTCTCGGCTCTGCCGGTCGTGCCGGATCTGCTGGATCTGTCGCGCGAGCGCGCGGGGTTGGGCATTCCGTTCCCCCCGGGAGCGGTGATGGGCATGTGCGCGTCACACCCTAGGGGGCGGCGCCGACGTGCTCGTCACGCCCTCCGCCCACCCGGGTATCCGCAGCTCAGGCCGCTCAGCCGGTCGGCCGGGTGCGGGCGATGCGGCGGGCTATCTTCTCGGCGTCGCGGGAGAGTTCGCGGAGCATGCCGCTGATCGGGTTGGTGAAGCCGGTGAAGTACAGACCGGGCGCCTCGCGCGGGCAGCGGGCGCCGCGCACCAGGGGGCGGCCGTCGTCGTCGAGGACGCCCAGGTGGCCCACGAGCGGTTCGAGGGCGCGGCGGTATCCGGTCGCGGCGATCACGGTGTCGGGGGTGATCCGGGTGCCGTCGGCGAGGAGGACGTCGGGTCCGTCCAGGGCGTCGACGGCGGCGACGACCTCGACCCGGCCGGAGCGGACGGCGTCGATCAGGCCCACGTCCTGTACCGGTACCGCGCCTTGTCGGGCGCGGGCGAGCAGGCCCGTGTCCGGCCGGGGGAGGCCGTGGGAGGTGAGGTCGGGCACGCCGATCCGGGTGAGCAGGGCGGCCACCCGGTCGACCAGGGCGGCGGGCAGCCGGCGGACCAGGATGCCGGAGCGTTGGGCGGGCCAGCCCAGGGTGGAACGGCGCACGATGTGCGGGACCGTGCGCACCGCGAGCCGTACCCTTCCGGCCCCGCCGTCAGCGAGGTCCGCCGCGATCTCGGCGCCGGTGTTGCCGGCGCCGACGACCAGGACGTCCTTCTCCGCGTACGGCCCGGGGTTCCGGTACGCGCGCGCGTGGAGCAGTTCGCCCGTGTACGTGTCGCGGCCCGGCCAGTCCGGCAGACGCGGGGTGTGGTTGTGGCCGGTGGCGACGACGACGGCCCGGCCGGTCAGCCGGCGGCCCCCGGTGGCGTGCAGGACCCACCGGTCGTCCGCGCGCTCGACGCGGAACACCTCGACGCCCGTCACGACCTCCAGTTCGTGCTTCTCCGCGTACGTCTCCAGGTAGCGGACCACGTCGGCGCGGGCGACCCAGCGGCCGAAGGAACGGGGCATCCGCAGGCCCGGCAGCGAGGAGAGCCGGCGGGTGGTGTGCAGCCGCAGCCGGTCGTAGTGGCCGCGCCAGGAGGCGCCGACGGCGTCGGACTTCTCCAGGACGACGGCGCGGACGCCCCGGGCGCGCAGGGTGGCGGCGACCGCGAGCCCGCCGGGACCGCCGCCGATGACGTACACCGGGTGGACGACCTGGGGAGAGAGTGGTGGGGGGGTGGTGACCATGAACGCTGAGCGTAATGACGTGTACACGCTGTAGGTCTCGGTCACGAGGGCTTTTGGTTGCGAATCGGTCACGCAGGGGCGGAAGGGCCGGAGGACGGCCTCCCGACCGGGCCGGTCGGGAGGCCGCCTTCCGCAGGGGACGGGGGTGGGGTTCCGTCCCCGTCTCGGGGCCCGTCAGACGGGTGCGATGGTGCGCCAGAGCTGGTTGCCGCCCGAGCCGCAGGTGTACGTCATGGCGAAGCTGCCCGCCGTGAGGCACTTGCCGTCGCTCACGTTGCGGAAGGTCCGGCCCGCCGGCGAGGAGGACAGCACCTTCCAGGACTGGAGGGAGGATCCGTTGCAGGCGGCGGTGGTGACGGAGGTGTTGCCGGCGGGCTGCAGGCAGCGGCCGGTCGTGCCGTTGATCAGCCTGAGCGTGCCGCCGGACTCGGACCGGTGGGTCCAGGAGAACCAGTAGGTGGCGTTGGTGCCGCGCGAGCCGCAGGCCACCGAGGTGACGGTGTTGCCGAAGCCCGCGTCGTACTCCGCCAGGCAGTTGCCGGTGGTGCCGTTCTCCAGGGAGTACGTCCCCGGGGACCCCGTTCCCGTGGACGGCGCGGGCGGCGGGGGAGCGGGGCGGGTCGTCTGCGGTGGGCGGGTGGCGGGCCGGGTGGTGGTGCCGCCCGAGGACCCGGACGAGCCCGAGGACCCGGACGAGCCCGAGGACCCGGACGAGCCCGAGGAGCCGGACGAGCCCGAGTCGCCGCCGGAGCCGGAGCCGGAGCCGGAGCCGGAGCCCGGTCCCGAGCCGGTGCCGGGCGCGGTGCCGCTCTCCGTGGTCGCGCCGCCCGTGGCCGGTCCTCCGGTGCCGCCCCCCGCGCCGCCGTCCGCACCCCCGTGGGCGGGCGGAGGCGGGGGAACGGCCGTACCGGTGCCCGGCGGCTTCGAGGCCGGGGCGGGGGAGGGGGAGACCTTGGCGGAGGAGGACGGGGACGAGGACGGGAAGGAGGGGCTGACGGGCGCGGGGCCGCCGGGGGCGGGGGTGGTGACCACGGCCGACGGCGAGGAGGCGGAGGGGCGGGGACCGGCGTTGTCGCGGCCGATCTCGTACGGGCCGAGGGCCATGGTCAGGGTGGTCCCGGTCGCCACGACGACGGGCACGGCGAACATCGCGAACCGGTTCCTGCGCTCCTTGCGCCGGCCGGTGGCGGTGGGGCCGGTGACCACCAGGGCGGCGGGGCCGCCGGTCGCGGGTTCCTGCGGGTTCCGTGGCGTGAGGGACGCGGTGGCGACGTCCTCGGACGGCTCGGCGGCCTCCAGTTCGGCCAGGTGCCCGGCGGTGGGGGCCGTGGCGGCGAAGGCGGTGCGTTCCGCGATCCGCGCGGCCACGGCGGGTGGCCAGGTGGCGCCGGCAGCGCCTTCCTCGGCCCGGTCGACGAGTTCGGCGGCGGTCGGCCGGTCCGCCGGGTCCTTGGCGAGGCAGGACCGTACGACCTCCAGGAGCGCGGGGGCGGTCTCGGCGAGCTTCCCGACCTCGGGCTCACCGTGCACGATCCGGTACAGCAGGCCGGGGCCGGAGCCGTCCCCGAACGGGGGGCGGCCCAGGGCCGCGTACAGGACGAGGCTGCCGAGCGCGAAGACGTCGGCGGCGCCGGTGAGGTGGCGTTCCGCGACGGCCTGTTCGGGGGCCATGTAGGCGGGGGTGCCGATGGCCATGCCGGTCCGGGTGAGCCGGGACTGGTCGGCGGCCCGGGCGACACCGAAGTCGATGAGGGAGAGGCCGCCGGCGGTCAGCATCACGTTGGACGGCTTGAGGTCACGGTGGACCATGTCGGCCGCGTGCACGGACCGCAGACCGGCGGCGCCCTCCCGGAGGAGCCGCCAGAGGGCGTCGGCGGGGAGGTGGCCGCCGTGGAGGCGGACGGCCTCGTTGAGGGTGATGCCGGGGATGTACTCGGTCGCGAACCACGGCGGCTTCGCCGTACGGTCACTCGCGAGGAGCCTGGCGCTGGCGCCGGCGGGAAGCCGGGCGAGGTTGTCCAGCTCGTGCCCGAAGTGGCTGAGGAAGTCGGCGTCCTCGGCGAGGACGGGCAGGACGCGCTTCACCGCCGCGAACTTCCCGGGTACGGCCCCGAGATAGACCCGGCCCATGCCGCCGGAGCCGAGCACGCCGAGCAGTCTGAACGCGCCGATGCGCCGGGGATCCCCGGGTTCCAGCGGTAGGGCACCACTGCCGTTCAAACTAGAGCTGTTTTCCAGTTCCCCCTGCATGGGGCACAGAGTAGCCGAGCCCAACGGGCCTGGGGGAGCCGGGAATTGCGCGGGCGCGGGGATGGGGAGCTGGGGGTGGGCGTTTCGGGTGGGTTTCCGGTGCGGCCGCCCTCTCTCCGAGTGTGGCGCCCTCCGGCGGCGCCTCAAGGGCGCTCCCTGCGGTCGCGTCGCTGCGCGATGGGCTGCGCCCACCCTTGACCCGCCCGTGGGGGTGGGGTCCTCTCCGCGAGCGTTTCCGCTACGGAATGCACCCGCCGGGGGTCGGGAGGGCCGATCCGCCCGGGGTTACCCGCAGTCCGTGTCGAGTTC
>NZ_JBEORS010000039.1:0-33047 GCF_040302405.1 Streptomyces sp. NPDC126503 | reverse complement strand
TACCCCCCGCTCTCCCTATGTGCCCGCCGGGCGGGCGGTGTTCGCCCTCGGCGGGGCCCCCTGCCCGCTGGGGGGCCCCCCGACGGCCGGGCCGGCCGTGCGGGGCGCCGCCGTTCATTTCTCGCTCTCCCACAGCGGGGACCTGGTGCTGCTCGGGCTGGCCGCCCGGCCGCTGGGCGTGGACGTCGAGGCGCGGCCGGCGGTGTCGGTGGCCGACACGGTGGCGGGGAGTCTGCACCCGGTGGAGGGGGCCGAGTTGGCGGCCCTGCCGCCGGAGGAACGGCCGGCGGCCTTCGCCCGCTGCTGGGCGCGCAAGGAGGCGTATCTGAAGGGGACGGGCGCGGGCCTCGCGGGCGGGGTGGACCGGACATACGTGGGGACGGGTCCCGCTCCGGCCTCCGTACGGGGCTGGTCCGTCGCCGACGTCCGCGTCCCGCCCGGTTTCGCGGCCGCCGTGGCCGTCGCCGCGCCCGCGCCGCTCCCCCGGCCCGGGACACCGTCCGATGGCGGGTCAGGGGTGTGACGGCGTCCGGCCGCCGTCCGTCATCGCCCTGAGGGCGATGTTGAGCTCGAGGACGTTGACGCGGGGTTCGCCGAGGAAGCCGAGGACCCGGCCTTCGGTGCGGGCGGCGACCAGGGCCTCGACCTCCCGCGCCGGCAGGTGGTTGCGCTCGGCGACGCGGTGGACCTGGAGGCGCGCGTACTCCGGGGAGATGTGCGGGTCGAGACCCGAGCCCGAGGAGGTGACGGCGTCCGGGGGCACGTCCGAGGGCCGTACGCGGTGGGTGGGTGTGGAGTTGTCCCGTACCACCGCGGCTTTGGCCTCCGTCACCCACCGGATCAGCTCGGCGTTGTCGCCGGAGCGGTTGGTGGCGCCCGACACCAGCAGGGTGTGGCGGGTGTTGGCGCTGTTGGTGGTCAGGCCCCGGGAGGGGCGCGGCTGGAACCACCTGAGGTCCGGGGCGGGCGTCTCCCGCCCTTCCGCCGGGGGCAGGTCGTAGCGCTGTCCGACGAGGGCGGAGCCGACGGTCCGGCCGCCGGCGTCGGTGATCTCGGATCCGTTGGCGCGGGAGGGGAAGGCGGCCTGGGCGAAGCCCGTGACGGCGAGGGGGTACAGCACGCCGCACAGCACGGTCAGGACGAGGAGCGCGCGGAGGCCGGCGGCGAGCAGCCGCCCGGCGTTTCCCGCGGAGTGGGAGTTCTTCATGGCGGTCAGCCGATTCCGGGGAGGAGGGAGAGGAGCAGGTCGATGAGTTTGATGCCGATGAAGGGGGCGATCAGGCCGCCGAGGCCGTAGAGGCAGAGGTTGCGGCGGAGCAGGGCGTCGGCGCCGGCGGCCCGGTGGCGCACGCCCCGCAGGGCGAGGGGCACGAGGGCCGGGATGATCAGCGCGTTGAAGACGACGGCGGAGAGGATCGCGGACTCGGGCGAGGCCAGGCCCATGACGTTGAGCCGGTCCAGCGACGGGTAGGCCGCCGCGAACAGGGCGGGGATGACGGCGAAGTACTTCGCGACGTCGTTGGCGAGGGAGAAGGTGGTCAGGGCCCCGCGGGTGATGAGGAGCTGCTTGCCGATCTCGACGATCTCGATGAGTTTGGTCGGGTCGGAGTCGAGGTCGATCATGTTGCCGGCCTCCTTGGCGGCCGACGTGCCCGTGTTCATGGCGACGCCGACGTCGGCCTGCGCGAGCGCGGGGGCGTCGTTCGTCCCGTCGCCGGTCATCGCGACGAGCTTGCCGCCGGCCTGCTCGCGCCTGATGAGCGCGAGTTTGTCCTCGGGGGTGGCTTCGGCGAGGTAGTCGTCGACTCCCGCCTCCTCGGCGATGGCCTTCGCGGTGAGCGGGTTGTCACCGGTGATCATGACGGTTCTGATGCCCATGCGGCGCAGTTCCCCGAACCGTTCCCGCATGCCTTCCTTCACGACGTCCTTGAGGTGGATCACGCCGAGGACGCGGGCACCGCCGGATTCCTCGACGGCGACGAGGAGGGGGGTGCCGCCGACCGCGGCGATGCGGTCCGTGAGTTCCCGGGCGTCGCCGGGGACGGTGCCGCCCTGCTCCTCCACCCAGGCGAGGACGGAAGCGGCGGCGCCCTTGCGGATCCGGCGCCCGCCGGTGTCCACGCCCGACATGCGGGTCCGGGCGGAGAACGCGATCCAGGTCGCGTGCGGGAGTTCGTCCCGGTGGCGCTCGCTCACCCGGTACGTCCCGTGGGCGAGGGCGACGATCGAGCGGCCCTCGGGCGTCTCGTCGGCGAGCGAGGACAGCTGGGCGGCCTCGGCGAGTTCCGCCTCCGCCGTCCCGCGCACGGGCAGGAACGCGGCGGCCTGCCGGTCGCCGAGCGTGATGGTTCCCGTCTTGTCCAGGAGCAGGGTGGACACGTCCCCGGCCGCCTCGACGGCCCGGCCGGACCTGGCCAGGACGTTGCGCCGGACGAGCCGGTCCATGCCGGCGATGCCGATCGCGGAGAGCAGCGCGCCGATCGTCGTCGGGATGAGGCAGACGAGGAGGGCGGTCAGCACGACGAGGGGCGTCTGTCCGTCGGCGCCGGCGTGGATCGCGAAGGGCTTCAGGGTGACGACGGCCAGCAGGAAGACGAGGGTGAGCGAGGCCAGCAGGATGGTGAGGGCGATCTCGTTCGGGGTCTTCTGCCGGTCGGCGCCCTCGACCAGGCGGATCATGCGGTCGACGAAGGTCTCTCCGGGCCGGGCGGTGATCGTGACGACGATCCGGTCGGACAGCACCTTCGTCCCGCCGGTGACCGCCGAGCGATCACCGCCCGACTCGCGGATGACGGGCGCGGACTCGCCGGTGACGGCGGACTCGTCGACGGAGGCGACGCCCTCCACGACGTCACCGTCGCCGGGTATGACGTCCCCGGCCTCGCAGACGACGCGGTCACCGACGCGCAGCTCGGTGCCGGGGACCTTCTCCTCCGTGCCCGCCGGTGTCAGCCGGCGGGCGACGGTGCCCGTCCTGGCCCTGCGGAGGGTGTCGGCCCGGGCCTTGCCCCGTCCCTCGGCCACGGCCTCCGCGAGGTTGGCGAAGAGGGTGGTGAGCCACAGCCAGACGGTGATCGCCCAGCCGAAGGGGTCACCCGGATCGCGGAGCGCGAGGACGGTGGTGAGGACCGAGCCGACGAGCACCACGAACATCACGGGGGTCCTGACCATGACGCGGGGGTCGAGCTTGCGCACCGCGTCCGGCAGCGCGGCGAGCAGACGGCGGGCGCCGGGCCCCTGACCGGGGGTGGCCGGGGCGGCGCCGGGAGCGGGCCCGGGCGTCGCCGGGGAGGTGGGCGTGGGGGTGGGTGCGGTGGTGCTCATGCTGCGAGCCCTTCGGCGAGCGGACCCAGGGCGAGGGCCGGGAAGTAGGTGAGGCCGGCGACGATCGCGACGGTGCCGGCGAGGAGGACGGAGAACAGCGGCTTCTCGGTGCGCAGGGTGCCCGCGGTCGCGGGCACGGGCGTCTGCCCGGCCAGCGAGCCGGCCAGGGCGAGCACGAACACCATGGGCAGGAAGCGGCCGAGCAGCATCGCGATCCCGAGGGTGGTGTTGAACCAGGGGGTGTCGGCGTTCAGACCAGCGAAGGCCGAACCGTTGTTCTGGGCGGCGGAGGTGTAGGCGTAGAGGATCTCGGAGAAGCCGTGGGCCCCGGTGTTCGTCGTGGCCGCCGCCGGGCCGTCGAGGGCGACCGAGGCCGCGGTCAGGCCGAGCACCAGCGCGGGTGTGACGAGGAGGTAGCAGGCGGCATGGGTGATCTCGCGGCTGCCGATCTTCCTGCCCAGGTACTCGGGGGTGCGGCCGACCATCAGCCCGGCGAGGAAGACGGCGACGACCGCCATGATCAGCATGCCGTAGAGGCCGGATCCCACCCCGCCGGGGGCGATCTCGCCGAGCTGCATGCCCAGCATCGCGATCCCGCCGCCGAAACCGGTGAAGGAGGAGTGGAAGGAGTTGACCGCGCCGGTCGACGTGAGGGTGGTGGCCACCGCGAACAGCGAGGAGCCGGCGATGCCGAACCGGGTCTCCTTGCCTTCCATGGCCCCGCCTGCGAGCTCGAAGGCGGGGCCCCGGCCCGCGAACTCGGTGGTCAGCATCAGGGCGGTGAAGACCAGCCAGATAGCGCCCATCGTGGCGAGGATCGCGTACCCCTGCCGTACCGAACCGGCCATCCGGCCGAAGGTCCGGGTCAGCGCGACGGGGATGAGGAGGATCAGGAAGATCTGGAAGAGGTTGGAGACCGGGTTCGGATTCTCGAAGGGGTGGGCGGAGTTGGCGTTGAAGTAGCCACCGCCGTTGGTGCCCAGCTCCTTGATCACCTCCTGCGAGGCGACCGCCCCGCCGTTCCACTGCTGCGTGCCGCCGAGGAAGCGGCCCACCTCGTGGATGCCGGAGAAGTTCTGGATCGTGCCGCAGGCGACCAGGACGAGCGCGCCGGCCACGGACAGCGGCAGCAGGACGCGGATCACGCCCCGGACCAGATCGGCCCAGAAATTGCCCAGCTCACCCGTGCGGGAGCGGGCGAAGCCGCGGACGAACGCGACCGCGACCGCCATGCCCACGGCGGCCGAGACGAAGTTCTGCACCGCCAGGCCGCCGGTCTGCACGAGGTGGCCCATGGCCTGCTCCCCCGCGTACGACTGCCAGTTGGTGTTGGAGACGAAGGACGCGGCCGTGTTGAAGGCCTGGTCCGGATCGATCGACGCGAAGCCGAGGGAACCGGGCAGCGAGCCCTGCAGCCGCTGGAGCAGGTACAGGAACAGCACGCCGGCCGCCGAGAAGGCGAGCACACCGCGCAGATAGGCGGGCCAGCGCATCTGCGTGTCGGGGTCGGCGCCGATCGCCCGGTAGATCCACCGCTCGGCCCGCAGGTGCCGGGAGGAGCTGTAGACGCGGGCCATGTGGTCACCCAGGGGCCGGTGCGCCAGACCGAGGGCCACGACCAGCGCGAGGAGCTGGAGGATTCCAGCGAGAACGGGACTCATGGACGGCCTCAGAACCTCTCCGGCTTGAGGAGGGCGAGGACGAGATATCCCACGAGGGCGGCGGCCACGAGCAGACCGACGACGTTCTCTGCGGTCACTGCCCTGCCACCCCCTTGGCGGTCAGGGCCACCAGCGCGAAGACCGCGAGGGTGATGAGGACGAAGGCCACGTCGGCCATCGTGAGCTCCCGGAGGTCGAAAGGACGGTACGAGCGGTCCGCCCCGGCCCGCGGGGAAGCGGGGCGCCGGGGAGGACCCGTACGAGGAAAACCCCCGTCCGGCCCGCCACCGGCTCCGTTGACGCTCCTCTGACGCCCGCCCCGGCCGTCTTGACGGCTCCTGTACGGGCGGGGCGGGCCACGCCCGTCGAGTCCGGTACGCCCCCCGGGGGGAGGCGCGGGCGCACGTCCGCGCGCCCCGGCGGGTCTGCCGGGGCGCGCGGGGCGGGCCTCAGGGCCCGTGTCCGGGTCGGAGGCCGGCTAGGAGCCTCCGCCGAAGACCGACTTCTGCACGTCGTCGGGGCCGTCGTACCGCTTCGACCCCGAGTCCTCGAGCTTCTTCACGACGGCGTCGTCGGCGCCGTTCTTCCTGGCCACGGAGACCAGGTCGTCGCCGCTCGCCGGGTACTCGGCGCCCTTGAGGGCCTTCTGCACGTCGATGGGGCTGACATCCGCCATGGCGGATCCTCCTTCTGTTCGCGGGGGCCTCCGGGATTCCGGGGACGATGGCGTTCCCCCGCCGTCCGTGGATGCGCGGAGGGGACGCTCCGTTCCCTGGCGGCGGCTGCCCGGAATCGGCCCGTCGATGCGTGCGGGCGGCGGCTACCGGGCCGGGGCCCGTCTGCCCTTCCGCGAGGCGGCGTAGGCGGCCTCGCGGAGCCGGGCGAGCCGGGCGGTCGGACGCAGGCCGGGCAGCCGGTGCAGGTACGGGTCGTAGGAGTCGGTGGCCTCGGGCGGTCCCTCCTCCGGCGCTCCGGTGGTGAGCGTTCCGAGCACGTGCCAGGCGCCCCCCGGCCCCGCCGCGCACAGGGCGAAGGTCAGCGGGCCCGCGCGCAGCGCCCCGCGCAGCCCGGCGAGGGTCCCGGGGCCCCGGAGGCCGGGCCCGGGCAGGGGGCGGAGGGCCAGGACGGCGGTCCGGCCGCCGAGCCGGTAGGACAGGAGCGTCGAGCAGGGCCCGGCGAGCGCGTCGCGGCGCGGCAGCGGCAGGTGCCGGGTCCACCGGCCGCTCCCGCTGCTGGTGAACAGCAGGTCCAGCGGTTGTCCGGGGCCGCCCGCGTCGGGAACGCGCAGGGCGATCCCCAGACCGTCGGGCAGCCCGGCGGGCAGGCCGAGGGCGCGGGACCAGCGCAGCCGCACCGGATGGTCGACCGGCTCGTCGAGCCACGGGACGCCCCAGCGGACGCCGGCCGGGCGGATGCGCAGGACACCGGTGGCCCGGACGCCGTGCGGGTGCAGGGCGGGGGCGTGCCGCCGCCGGGCGACCGCGTGCGCGAGGCGGGCGGCGAGACCGGGGAGCGAAGGGGCCGGGGCGCGCACGGCTCACCGCCCGCCGGGGAGCGTACGGAGCCACGCGGGGCGCCGGCCCGTGCGCGGCCGGCGGCGTGCGCCGGGTCCTGAGGCGGAGGGCGGGGGCAGCGGGCCCGCCCGCCACCAGGCCACGAGCCAGGCGATCTCCTTGGCCGCGTCCATCAGGTAGGTCGGGCGGATCCTGCCCCGGGGGACGTACACGAGGTCGACGGCGAGGAAGGTGAGGGCGGTGCCGATGCCCACCCTGCGCGCGTGCCGCAGGCCCTCGGGGTCGTTCGCGGCCCGCAGCATGCTCCAGCCGGCCGAGGCGAGCAGGCCGCCGCTGGTCTTCTGGAGCCAGTCGTCGGCCTTGGGCCCGTACACCCACTCGAACGTGCGCAGGGAGAGCAGGGGCCACGCGCCGCCGACGATGTTGAACAGGCCTTGGGCGCGGGCGACGGTCGCGTGCCGGGGCCCGGTGCCGCCCGGGCGGCTCCAGGGGGCTGATGTGGTCGTTGTCTCCATGGGGGGCGACTGTCCGCTGCGCGCGCCCGGAAACGGCGCCGGGCCGGCCGGACCGGGGCCACGGGTCTCCCCGCTCCGGCACCGTCGCGAGAACCGTCCGGGTGTCGAAGTGTCCATACGGCGCACGGGGCGCCCTTGACGGCCGTACCGTCGGTTCCGGGACGTCACCACAGGAAGGGGAAACGGCATGGGCGCAGTGGCACGCCGGACGGTGGTCTCGGCGGCGGGCGGCGCGGGTCTGGCGGCGGTGCTCGCCGCCTGCGGCGGGGGGACGGGCGAGCCACGGGACCCGGACGGGAAGGAGGACGGCGGCGGAGGCGAGAGCGCCGTCCTCGCCACGATCGGAGAGGTCCCGGTCGGTGGCGGGAAGGTCGTGGCCGGGCACGGGGTGGTGATCACCCAGCCGAAGCAGGGTGAGTTCAAGGCCTTCTCCTCCACCTGCCCCCACGCGGGCTGCACCGTCGGGCGCGTCGAGGCGGGGGCGATCGTGTGCCCCTGCCACCAGAGCCGCTTCGACCTGTCGGACGGCAGCGTGACCTCGGGGCCGGCCAAGGAGCCCCTGCCGCCGATGCCGATCCAGGTCCTGGGAGAGGAGATCAGCTTCGGCTGAACGCCCGTTCCGTACCCGCGCGTTGGCGGAGGAGGGCAGGAACTCCCCCGTCGGTACGGAGGCTTCGGCCGAGGAGGACGGAAACTCCCCTGCCCTTACGGAACCTTCGGCCGGGAGGACCGCGACGCCGCCTCTCCAGGCGCCCGGTCCCGTGGGCCGCCCGATCAGCCGCGGAGGGGTTCGGCGGCGGCCCGCAGGGCCTCCACGACCGCCCGGACCGAGGGCCGCCGGCCGGCGTCCCCGCGCCAGGTGGCGTAGATGTGCCGCCGCACCTGCTGCCGGACGGGCACGAAGACCACGCCCTCCGGCCGGGGACGGCCGAGCCGGGGGGTCACGCACACGCCGAACCCGGCGGCGACCAGGGCGAGCTGGGTGTGGTGTTCGCCCGCGAAGTGGCCGAGGCGGGGCTCGATGCCCTGCGAGCGGAGAGTGAACATCAGCCAGTCGTGGCAGAACTCCCCCTCCGGCCAGGACACCCACTCCTCGTCGGCGAAGTCCGCCAGGTCCACCGCCTCGCGCCCGGCGAACCGGTGCCCGGCGGGCAGGGCGACGTCGGCGCTGTCGTCCAGGAGGTGGGCGCGCTCCAGGCCGCCGGGCACCGGGGCGCGCTTGTTGCTCCAGTCCAGGACGATCGCCAGGTCCGCGTCGCCGCGCAGCACCGCGCGCACGCCCGGCTCCGGCTCCATCTCGGCGGTCCGCACGCGCAGGTCCGGATGGCCGGCGCGGAGGGCAGTGAGCGCACCCGGCAAGAGTCCGCGCGCGGCCGTCGGGAAGGCGGCGAGCCGGACCTCGCCCACCACCTGGCCGCGCTGGGCCTCGATGTCGGCCTGGGCGCGCTGGACCTGGGCGAGGATGGCGGCCGCGTGTTCGGCGAGCAGGAACCCGGCGTCGGTGAGCCGGACGCCCCGCCCGTTCTTGGCGAGGAGCTGCTGCCCCACCTCGCGCTCCAGTTTGGAGAGCTGCTGGGAGACGGCGGAGGTGGTGACGTGCAGGCCCTCTGCCGCTCCGCTGACCGAGCCGTGCCGTGCGACGGCGTCGAGGGTGCGCAGGCGCTCCAGATTCAACATGTAAGCGATCCTAAGACAAGGGGTCGAAGAATTCTCGCTTGTTCTAAGACGTAGGGCCCGACACGCTGTGTGTCATGAGCACCGAAGCCACCCGCACCCCGCCCCGCGCCGCCTCCGCGCGGCCGTCCCGCCTGCTGGACTGGCGCCTCCGCTTCGGCGCCCTGGCCCTTATCTGGGGCTTCAGCTTTCTCCTCATCAAGGTCGGCACCGAGGGCTTCGCGCCGTTCCAGGTGACCTTCGGCCGCCTGCTGTTCGGTACGGCGGTGCTGGCCGTGGCTCTCGTCGTGAAGCGGGACCGGCTGCCGCGCGGCGCCCGCGTCTGGGGTCACCTGACGGTGGCGGCGTTCCTCCTCAACGCCCTGCCGTTCTCGCTGTTCGCGTACGCGGAGCTGACGATCCCCTCGACCCTGGCGGGCATCTGCAACGCGACGACGCCGCTGTGGGGCATGGCGCTGTCACTGGTGGCGCTCTCCGAGGACCGGCCCACCCGGGTGCGGGCGGCGGGGCTCGGCATCGGTTTCGTCGGGGTGCTCACGGTGCTCGGGGCCTGGCAGGGCTTCTCGGGCCTGGACGTGACCGGCACGGCGCTGGCCCTGCTCGCCTCCTTCAGTTACGCGGTGGGCTGGATCTACGTCCGCAGGACCCTGAGCGGCACCGGCGCCTCGCACCTCTCCCTGGCGGGCTCGCAGGTGGGCATCGCGACGCTCCAACTGGCCCTGGTTACCCCGCTGTTCACCTCCGTTCCGGAGTCGGTCGAGATCGTCCCCCTGCTGGCGGTGATCGCGCTCGGCGCCCTCGGCACGGGGTACGCGATGCTGCTCCAGTACGGCGTCGTGGCCGAGGTGGGACCGACGACCGCCGCCATGGTCACGTACTTCATCCCGGTCATCGCCACGGCGGCGGGTGTCGCGCTTCTGGACGAGCGGCTCAGCTGGAACACGCCGGTCGGCGCGATCGTGGTCCTCGCGGGCGCGGCCCTGACGCAGACCCGCCCCTCCCGCCGCACCCCGGCCACCACGCCGGCGGCCGGAGCCGCCGACCCGCCGGGCGGCCGAGACGCGCACGGAGAGCGCCCGCACACGAGTCGCGTCATCACGAAGTGATCACACGACCTCACGGAGCGTGCGCGGTGCGGCAGGCTGGCGCGATGCGCACCCACCCCACCACCGGCCTCGTCGCCGCGTCGCTGCTCGCCCTCGCTCTCACCGCGTGCGAGGGCGGCGGCACCACCGACGACGCCCCCCGCACCACGCGGACGGCCACGCCGCCGGCCTCCACGACCACCACCAGGGCACCGGAGGCGGACGCGGGGCCGGGCACCCTGCCGGACATGACCGGCAAGGGACTCCAGTCCGCCCAGGACCAGGCCCAGGCCGCCGGTTTCCACAACCTCCGCTCCCATGACGCGCTCGGCCGCGGCCGCGCC
Organism: Streptomyces sp. NPDC126503; assembly: GCF_040302405.1. Taxonomy (NCBI): domain Bacteria; kingdom Bacillati; phylum Actinomycetota; class Actinomycetes; order Kitasatosporales; family Streptomycetaceae; genus Streptomyces; species Streptomyces sp. NPDC126503. Next base: position 22,930 of record NZ_JBEORS010000039.1, on the reverse strand, counting down.
CAGGCCCTCGACCGGAACTGGAAGGTCTGCGGGCAGACCCCCGCGCCGGGCGCCCATCCCACGGACACCGAGGTGGACTTCGCGGCGGTCAAGCTGGAGGAGGACTGCCCGGGCACGGACCAGGGCGCGAGCGAGCCCGGGACCGCCACCTCCATGCCGGACTTCACCGGCACGTCGGTGAAGGTGGCCCGTCAGTCCCTCGACCCCGCGACGAGCCTCACCGTCACCGACGCCTCGCCCCAGGGGCGGATGGTGCTCGTCGAGTCCAGCTGGCAGGTGTGCGCCCAGGAACCCGCCGCCGGTACGAAGCTGGACGGGCAGCCCGTCTCCCTCACCGCCGTGAAGTTCGGCGAGAGCTGCTGACCGCGCGGCGGGGCCGCTCGGAGTCGTCGCGCGGACGCGCCCTACCCGTAACTCCTGGCCTGCGCCGGTCCGGCCGCGCGGGCCACGGCCTCGGCCAGGGGCTCGACGTCCCGCGGGGCGAGTCGTGAGACGGTGAGCCGGACGGCCGGCCCGGTCGCGAGGCGGAAGCGGGCACCGGGGGCGACCGCCCAGCCGGCGGCCAGGAGCGCCGTCACCGCGCCCGTCTCGTCGGCCACCGGCACCCAGACGTTCATGCCGCCGCGCCCGTGCGCCTCCACCCCGCGCCGGGCCAGCGCCCGGACGAGTCCGTCGCGCCGTGCCCCGTACGAGCGCGCGACACGGTCCGGGTCGAGGGCGTCGGTGGTCCAGAGGTGGGCGACGGTCCGCTGGAGCAGTCTGCTCACCCAGCCGGGCCCGAGGCGCTGACGCCCCAGCACCCGGTCGACGGTCTCGGCGTCCCCGGTGAAGGCGGCGATCCGCAGGTCGGGGCCGTAGGCCTTGGCGACCGAGCGGACCAGCACCCAGTGGTCGGTGACACCGGCCAGCGGGTGGAGCGGCTGCGCCACGATGCCGTGGCCGTGGTCGTCCTCCACCAGCAGCACCCCGGGCCGGGCGGCGAGCACCTCCCGCAGCTGCCGCGCGCGTTCTCCGGTGACGCAGGCGCCGGTCGGATTCTGCGCCCGGTCGGTGACGATGACCGCGCGGGCCCCGTCCCGGACGATCGCCCGCTCGACCTCGCCCGGCAGCGGCCCGTCGTCGTCCAGGGCCACCGGCACCGGCCGCAGGCCGAGCGCCGGCACGAGATCGAGGAGGCTGCCCCAGCCCGGGTCCTCCACGGCGACGGCGTCGCCGGGCCGCAGCCGGGCGGCGAGCACCCTCTCGATGGCGTCGAGGGAGCCTGAGGCGACCCCGACCGGGCCGTCCGGCACCCCGTCCGCGTCGAAGGCGGCACGGGCGAGCCCCGCGAACTCCCCGTCCACCGGCGCCTGTCCGTAGACACCGGGCGCCTCGGCGTAGCGGCGGGCGACCTCGGCGAGGGCCTCGTCCAGCCGCGGGAGCAGGTCGGGGTCGGGGTTTCCGTCGCTCACGTCCCGGACGCCGGGCGGGGCCTCCACCCGGATCGAGCCCCGCGCGGTCGTGGCCGGCCGGGGGCGCACCCGGCTGCCGCGCCGGCCGTCGGTCTCGATGACGCCGCGCTCGCGCAGGGTGCGGTAGGCGGCGGCGACGGTGTTGGGATTCACCCCCAGCTCTGCGGCCAACTCCCTGAGCGGCGGCAGGAGTCGGCCCGGTTCGAGCGCTCCCGTCCCCACTCCGCGTTCCACGCTGGCGGCGATCTCCGATGCGCGGCGTCCTTCGATCCGATACTCTCCTAGCACAAAACACATTATGCACTAATGCAATGGAGGAAGCAATGAGCGCCACGCCGGACACCTATCCGCCGACCGACCGGACCGTCCCGACCCGCTCCCGCGACCGCGCCTCGTACGACAAGGACCTCGTCCACGCGATACTCGACGAGGGTTCGGTCTGCCATCTCGGCTTCGTCCGCGACGGCGCTCCGGTCGTCCTCCCCACGCTCTACGGCCGGGTGGGCGGCCGGCTCTACGTCCACGGCTCCACCGGTTCCCGTCCGCTGCGGTCCGCCGGCCGCGGCGAGAACGCCCCCGGGCTGCCCGTCTGCCTGACCGTGACCCACGTCGACGGCCTGGTGCTCGCCCGCTCCGCCTTCCACCACTCCCTCAACTACCGCTCGGTCGTCGTGCACGGCACCGCCCACCAGGTCACCGACCCGGAGGAGATGCGCACCGCTCTCGACGCCCTGGTGGACCAGGTCGTGCCCGGCCGCTCGCGCGACGCGCGCCCCGCGAACGCCAAGGAGCTCGCCGCCACCGCCGTCCTCCGCCTCGACCTCGCGGAGGTCTCCGCCAAGGTCCGCACCGGCGGCCCCAACGACGACCCCGAGGACCTCGCCCTCCCCCACTGGACCGGTGTCGTCCCGGTCCAGAACGGCTACGGCACCCCCGAGCCGGCCGCCGACCTCGACCCTTCCGTCGCTCTGCCCGGCTATCTCGCCGCGCTCACCGAGCCGCGTCCCGTGGAGGCCCCGTCGTGCTGATCCACCCCTGGGACGCCGCCCAGGACGAGGGCGAGTGGCGCGACTGGCTCTCCCGCCACGACTTCGGGCAGCTCGCCGTGAACGGCCTGACCGGTGAGCCGCCGTGGGTGCAGCCCCTGCACTTCCGCTACGACGCCGAGCCGGGCCCGTACGGTGAGGCCGTCACCCACCTCGCCCGCCCCAACCCGCTGTGGCGCGCCCTGGAGGCGCAGCCGGTGGTCCTGCTCAGCGTGGTGGACGACTACGTGTACGTGCCCGGCCACTGGACCGCCCCCGACGGTACGCCGCCCGAGCACGGCACCCCGACCTCGTACTACGCCGCCGTCCAACTGCGCTGCACGGCGCACGTGGTGGACGACCCGGCCGAGAAGGCCGAGCTGCTCAACCGCCAGGTGGCCCACTTCCAGCCGGACGGCGGCACGGTGCCGGCCGTCCCGGGCGAGGCGCCCTTCGGCCGCATGCTGCCGGGCATCCGGGTGCTGCGCCTGGAGGTGACCGGGGTCCGGGCGAAGTTCAAGTACGCGGGCAACAAGCCGCCGGAGGTGCGCGAGCGCGTCTCGGCCCGGCTGGCCGAGCGGCGGGGCCCCGGCGACCTCGCCGCCCGCGCCCAGCAGCTCCGCCGCCGCCCGTCCGCGCCGCCGGCCGCCTCCGCCGGCCCGTCCGCGACCGGTGCCACGACTCCCGGCTCCTGACCGGCTGCCACGCGCGGCTGCGGTCAGGGGGTGGAGATGAGCGTGCCGAGCCGGGTGGCGAGCCAGGGCCGGCGGCCGCCCGCCCGCAGGCCGCCGCGTGCGATCGCCTTCCGGACCGGCACGCGGCGGAAGGAGACGAGCAGGAACGCCGTCGGCTCCGCCGCGATCCGGCAGTCGTAGGCGCGCGGCGGGGCGTCACGGGTCACGGTCACCACCGCGATGTCGAGCGCCGCGCCCCCGCCGTACCAGGGCACGGCGACGGGGGTGTCGGGTGGGAGTCCTTCGGTGACCCGGAGGAACGTCTCTCCCCGTTCCGCGAGGAAGTCGGAGCGCTCCGCGCCCGCCGGGCCGCGGAAGAGTTCCACGGACCGGGCGTTCATGACCGTGATCCGGTCGGTGAACGACACCCGGTGGGTGACGGGCCCGCAGATCACCGTCGGGTAGCCCGGTGCGACAGACCCCTGGCCGGTCCACCTTCCGGCGGTGGACGTCACCCGGCCCGGTGGCTCACTCGCTGCCCGCGTAGGCGATGGTGAGCACCGTGAGGGTCCGGGTGTCGTGCCCGATGAGGATGACCGCGGTGACGTGGCCGCGCGCGACCGTTCGGACGATGCCGTCGTCCTGCCCGTACGGCTCGGAACGGGCCAGCGGGTCCTGCTGGGCGTCGACGAGGCAGACGGCGAGGTCACGACGGGCGCCGTCGGGCAGCTGCTTGTACGTCTCGAACACGTCGGCCGAGAAGTGGAGCCGGTAGGTCACTCCGCTCCCCGCCTCCGCGCGTCACGGGTTCCGGCGTCCCGCAGGACCTCGCCGGTGCGGTCGTCCGCCGCCAGGTCGAGCGGCAGCTCGCCCGTCACCTTCGCGGAGACCCGGGCGGTCTCGATCCGGCCGGCCGCGGCGTCGAGGCTCTCGGCCACCGCCGCCCACCGCTCCAGGACCGCCGGCAGTTCCTCGATCGGGGTGAGGTTCACGTCGGCGAGAAGCTGCTGACGGGACGCCGAGTGCGGCAGCACGTGATGAAGCCGGTCGACGGTCCATGTCTGGCGTGCGGTCACGTCGTCCTCCCCGGGGCGTCGCTCCTGTGTGTGCCAGGGTACGCGCCGGGGTACGGCCCGGTCAGTACGCCCGGCGGCCCGTTCGCCACCGGGCGGGACGCCCCGAACGGCTGCCCGCTCCCACGCCCCGCCGGTGAGCCGCCGGGCCGGGCCCGGAACACGGCGGCGTCCGGCACCGGGAGTTGCCCCGGGCCCGCGGGGCCCGGGGCCTTTCTTCCGGACGGTGCCGGGCGACGCGGCCCGGCGCGACTACACGGACACCCCCTGGACCGGCACCGTCTCCCCGTCGGGACCGGTGGCCCGCCGCTGCCGGTCCACGGCCGTCCGGGCCTCGGCGAGGGCGAGGCCGGTGACCGCGGCGAGGAGCAGCACGGTGCCGAGGACGGTGGCGGTGGTGAGCCGTTCGCCGAGCAGCGTGACGGCCATGACGGCGGCGCTCACCGGCTCCAGGAGCATGATCACGGAGACGGTGGCGGACCGCACGGCCGCGGCCCCCGCGAAGTACAGCGCGTACGCGAGGGCGGTCGGTACGGCCGCGACGTACAGCAGGAGGAGCAGCGTCCGCACCGGTTCGCCGGTGTGCGGGACCAGTCCCTCGGCGGCGGCCAGGGGCAGCAGGCCGACGGCTCCGACGGCGAAGGCCCAGGTGGTGGTCGAGAGGGCGTCCGTGCCGCCGCCGTCACGGCCGAGCCACCGGGTGAGCAGCGTGATCGCCGCGTAGCCGGCGGCGGAGAGGAGGGCCAGGAGGACGCCGACGGGTCGGACCTCCGCCTCGCCGCCGCCGAGGACGAGGACGGCGAGGCCCGCGAGGGCTCCGGTGACGGCGGCGAGACCGCCGGCGCCGAGGCGCTCGCCCAGGGTGAGCCGGGCGCCGGCCGCGATGAGGACGGGCCCCGCGCCCAGGGTGACGACGGTGGCGACGGCCAGGCCGGTGGTCTGGACGGCGGCGAAGTAGGCGCTCTGGAAGACGGTCAGGCCGATTCCGGTGCCGAGGACGCGGACGAGCCGGCGGCGGCGTGGTTCGGAGGTGCCGCCGGCGGGCCGCCGGGGACGCAGCGCGAGCGCGCCCAGGAGCAGGACGAGCCCGCCGGCGCAGCGCCAGAAGGAAAGGGCGAGGGGGCCCATGTCACCGGCGCGGAAGATGAGGGAGGCGGCGGCACCGGCCGTGCCCCAGGCGATGCCGGCGACGATCAGGTAGAGCAGACTCCGCCCGGTGGACAGGGCGGATCCCGAGGTGGTGGACACGTGACTTCTCCGTGGAGGACGGGGGAACGGTGGTCGCTGGATCCGCGCGCGGGCAGCGACGAACCGCTCGGGGCGGAGGTCCGCCGGCCGAGTCGTGTCCTCGTCGGGAGTGTCGCCGCGCGCCTAGGCGGCGGGCGGCGGAAGAACGGTCGCGTGCATGATCGGCACCCTAGGGGGTGGGCCGCCCGGCCGACAACCGGGTTTCGGGCTCCTCCGCCCGCTCGCCGTCCGGGCTCTCACGCTCCGCGCCGCCCCCGGAGCCGGCGACCGGTCCCGCCGTGGTCTTCGGGGTGGAGGACTGGGCGATGAAGGCGCCGACCAGGACGACCGCGCCACCGATGATCTGGGGCGCGTCCAGGTGTTCGCCGAGGAGCACCCAGGCGAGGACGGTGGCGATCACCGCTTCCAGACAGGCCACCACGCCGGCGACCTGCGGCGAGAGCCTGCGGACCGAGATGACGCCGGTGACGTACGCGAGGACGGTGGCGATCAGCACGATCCAGCCGAGCAGCAGCCAGGCGGGAACGGCGGTGCCGTCCATGTCGGCGCTGCCGGCGAGCACGGACCGGTCCATGCCCCACGGGCGGGCCACGACGGTGAGGACGAGGGCGCCGATGAGCAGTCCGTACGCGATGACGCCGAGCGGGTCGGCCTGGCCGTCCTCGTCGGCGCCCTGGTCGGAGAGGACGAAGTAACCGACCTGGCAGCAGGCGGCGCCGAGGGCGAGGAGCAGGCCGAGGAGGTCGAAGCTCAGTCCGGACCAGACCTGGACGACGCAGGCGAGGCCGCCGACGGCGAGGACCACGCCGAGCGCGGCGGCGCGGGTGACGGGCCGGCGCTGCACGAAGCGGACCCAGCCGAGGACGAGGGCGGGGGCGAGGTACTCGATGAGCAGGGCGACGCCGACGGGGATGCGGGAGATCGAGGCGAAGTAGAAGGCCTGGACCCCTGCGACGGCGAGCAGGCCGAAGCCGGCGAGCAGGGCGGGTTTGCGGCGCAGGAGATCGCGGTGCCGCCAGGCCACCGGAAGCATGACGAGCGCGGCGCCGGCGACGCGGAGCCAGACGACGTGCAGCGGGTCGAGACCCGCTTCGATGAGCGGCTTGGCCGCCACTCCCGAACCACCGAATGCGAAGGCCGAGGCCAGGGCGAGTCCCAGGCCGGCGCTTCTCCCCTGAGACGCGTGCATCGGGCCATCATGACAGGACGGGGTCAGGAGCGTCACCCCCGTCACACCTGTTGAGACGCCTCCTCGCGGGACGGTACGTCCGCCGCCGCCGGAAGGACCTCGATCCGTCCCCCGGACCGCCCTTCGATCCGGTCGCCGGCCCGTCCCGCCACCCGGGACGCGATCCGCTCCTCGGCCCGGGCGGCCAGGGCCACGGGGTCGATCCCGGCCCCGCGCAGCACCTCGGCGGCCCGGCTCCCGGGGGCGGTGGCCACGACGGCGAGCACGTCGAGGCCCCGGGCGTGCTCCTCGCCGCGCGCGGCGGCCCGCCGGAAGGCCTCCTCCAGGACGGTGGCGGCCGCGGGCGACCAGGCGGAGCTCCGGCCCCCGGTTCCGGCCGTCCCGCGCACGGCGGGGAGGGCCCGGCGGGCGGCGGACTCCTCGACCGAGCGCTGCCAGCGCAGGCCGTAGCCGATGGACCGCTGGACGAGATAGCCGAGGACCCGGGCCCGTTGGTGGCCGCTCTCGAAGGCGGCGCCGGCCTCGGGGTCCGACTCGAGGAGCGCGTGCAGGAGGTGGGCGGTGTCGATCTGGCGGTCGCCGTCCCGCAGCGCCCTGCGGCGCGCGCCCGTCACGACGGTCGCGAGTGCCGGGGGCAGTCCGGCCGCGAGGTCCACGCGCGCGGTGGCGGGCTGCCGCGGCAGCCGTACGGCGGAACCGCTGCCCGCCCGGGGCACCGGAGCGGGGCCCGGCCCCGCCCCTTCGACCGGCCCCACTTCCCGGGCCGTCGCGACTCCGTCGGCCGGCCGCGCGGCGGGAGCCGAGTCCGGCACGGCGGACCGCCCGGGGTGCGCCTGCGGGTGCGCGTGCGGGTGCGGGGGCCGGCTCTCGCGGGGAGCCGGATGCGGGACGGGACTGTGCACCCTTCCACCTCATCAGTCCCGGCGCTCGGGCACATCGGCGGTGAGGAGCATGTCCGCATCCCACCGGAGTTGGGTACGGGCGCGCGGTTCCTCCTCCTTACGGATGAGATCGCGCGAGTTCGCCCGGAGGGGCGCGCGCCGCCTTGCGTGGCGCCCCTCGGCAACCACGGGCCCCGTCGCGCGCGTCCTTGCCCATGTGTTCTGGATGGTGGGCCTGCCCGCGCGTGACGGGCGGCAGTACGTGTACCGGGTCTACGCCCCGCGCGACGCGCTGCGGGCCGACCTGTTCTGGGCCGCGTACCACTGCCACGAGGAGGAGGGCGCGCCCCGGGCCTCGGACTCCTTCGACTCGGCCGAGATCTGGTGGATCGGCCACGGCGCGGGCCCGGCCGCGGCGGAGCTGACGGCCCACCGTATCTGACGGGCCGTCAGTGAGGAGCCGTCGACCGCCTCAGTGCTCGTCGGCCAGGATGAGGTACAGCTTCTTGCGGGCGTCGTTCAGCACGTCGACCGCCTTCTGCCGCTGCTCGGCGCTGCCGGTCTTCCAGACCTGCCCGAACGCCTCCATCAGTCCGAAGCCGGCCTGCCTGATCTCGTTCACGGCCTCCCAGTCGACACCGCGCCCGGCCTCCTCCCACGGAGCCTCGGGTCCCGAGCCGGCCTCGGCGCGTCCGGCCTCGGTGAGCGTGAACAGCTTCTTGCCGCCCTCGCTCTCGCTGACGATCAGCCCCTCGTCCTCCAGCATCTGGAGGGTCGGGTAGACCGAGCCGGGGCTCGGCTTCCAGGCCCCGCCACTGCGCTCGCCGATCTCCTGGATCATCTCGTAGCCGTGCATCGGCCGGTCCTTCAGCAGGGCGAGGATCGAGGCCCGCACGTCACCGCGCCGCGCCCGCCCGCGACCTCCGCCGCGCCCGCGCCCCCCGCCGAAGGGGCCCCCACCGAAGGGACCGCCGCCGAAGCCCGGCCCGAAGGGGCCGAAGGCGGCGCGCCGCCCGTCGGCGTCCCCTCGGGGGCCGGGTCCGCGGTGCCCCCGTCCGGGGCCGTGCCCGTGTCCATGTCCGTGGTCATGAGAACGCATCGCAACGCTCCTTCCTTCAATGTCCTTCTTTGAACTGTCGCGATGCTTCAACGATATATCGGGAGTGTTCGTTCGACAAGCGGTGCGCCGGTCCAGTGATCCGGGATTGGCCTTGTCCGGTGCCCGCGCCGCGCCGGTACGGTCCAGGGCATGCGGATCCGAATCGTCGACGCCTTCACCGACCAGCCCTTCTCCGGCAACCCGGCCGGGGTCCTCCTCCTCGAGTCCTTCCCGGAGGACGACTGGCTCCGGGCCGTCGCGGCCGAGGTCAACCTCTCCGAGACGGCCTTCGCCCATCCCCTCCCCGCCGGGGGCGAGGCGGACTGGGCGCTGCGCTGGTTCACCCCGACCACCGAGGTCGCCATGTGCGGCCACGCCACGCTCGCCACCGCCCACGTCCTGCGCGCCACCGGCCGGACGGACGGTCCCGTCCGCTTCGCGACGCGCAGCGGGGTCCTCGGCGCCACCGCCGAGGACGACGGTTCGATCACGATGGACTTCCCGACCTCCTCCCTCACGCCCGTCGCCGCGCCGGACGGCCTCGCGCGGGCGCTCGGCGCCGAGGTGGTCGCCGTCCACGACACGCCGGCCCACGTGGGGGACCTTCTCGTGGAGCTCCGTGACGAGGCGGCCGTACGGGACCTCGTCCCCGACCTCGCCGCCCTGAAGGGCATGTCCTCGCGCGGAATCATCGCGACCGCCCCCGCCGAACGCCCGGACGCCGGCTACGACTTCGTCTCCCGCTGCTTCTTCCCCGCCATCGGGATCGCCGAGGACCCGGTGACCGGCAGCGCCCACACCGCGCTGGCCCCCTACTGGTCGGCCCGCCTCGGGCGCGAGGACCTGACCGGCTTCCAGGGCGGCGCCCGCACCGGTTTCGTACGGACCCGGCTGCGCGGCGGCCGCACGCTCCTGACCGGGCACGCGCGTACGGTCATCGACGGCGAGCTGCACGCCTGACGGACCCGGCCGCCGGCTTCAGTACGACGAAGGGGCGTACGGCAGCACGCCGTACGCCCCTTCCTCACACCCCCGTCAGACGGTCGGCAGCCACCCGACCTCGCCCGCCAGCAGCCCGTATCCGACGAAGGCCACGATGTCGAGCAGGGCGTGCGCCACCACCAGCGGACCGACCCGCCCCCAGCGCCGGTAGAGGAGCACGAAGACGACGCCCATGACGACGTTGCCGATGAAGCCGCCGACGCCCTGGTAGAGGTGGTACGAGCCGCGCAGCACCGAGCTGGCCGCCAGCGCCGCCACCGGCGACCAGCCCAGCCCGTCCAGCCGGCGCAGCAGGTAGCCGATGACGATCACCTCCTCCACCACGGAGTTCTGCACCGCGGAGAGGATCAGGACGGGGTACTTCCACCACACCTCGGGCAGCGATTCGGGCACCACCGTCAAGTTGAAGCCGGACGCCCGCGCCGCCAGGTAGAAGGCGAGTCCCGCGCTGCCGATCGCGGCGGCGACCAGCGTCCCGCGCCCGAGGTCCGGCCAGGGCCGCGTCCGGTCGAAGCCGATCGCCCGCATTCCGGCGCCTTCCCGCAGCAGCAGGTGCGCCACGAGGAGGACGGGCACCAGCGCCGTCGCGATGCCGAACAGCTGCCAGGACAGGTCGAGCCACGGCCGCCCCGGGGCGTACGAGCCGTTGAGCGTGGCCGCCTGTTCCTTGAGCGACCCGGGCCGGGTGAGCGAGCCGACGAAGCTGATGAGCGAGGACACCGCGCTCGCGCCGAGCGAGAGGGCCAGCACGAGGAGCGTCTCGGAGCGCAGGACGCGCGGCGGCACTCCCTCGGCCGGCAGGGGTTCGCTCATCCGTCGTTCCGACACCACCACACCCGTCTTCCGTTCCCGGTCACGCCCCGAGCACGACCACCCTGACATGATCGCGCACGCGCCGGCCGCATCGAGCGGGAGACGGGCCGGCCGCGGTCAGCCGGTCCCCACCGGCCAGGTGTGCACGGGCTCGCCGGTCAGCGTCAGCTCCCGGTAGCGGCGGGTGGTGGCGGCGAGCGCCGCCTCGCGGTCCAGGCCGTCACCCCGCGCCTTGTGGAAGGTGTCGGCCTGCCAGGAGGCGCCGTTGACCCGCCGCAGACAGCGCTGTTCGATCACTCCGAGGTAGAAGTCCCGGTCGGCCGGCTCCACGTGCCAGGCGTCGAGCCCGGCCGCGGCGAGCGGCAGCAGCTCGTCCAGGACGAGCCGTACGGCGGGCAGGGTGGCGACCCCGCCGGCGCGCCCCTGCCGGGGCCAGCGCAGTTCCGCCTCGATGCCGTACCGGCAGGCGGTGTCGAAGTTGGCCTCCGCGTCCGCGAACTCCATCCGCTTCCACACCGGGCGGGGGTCGTCGGCGAGCGAGCGCACGAGTCCGTAGTAGAAGGCCGCGTTGGCGATGACGTCGGTGACGGTGGGGCCCGCGGGCAGCACCCGGTTCTCCACGCGCAGGTGGGGGACGCCGTCCACCCAGCCGTACACGGGGCGGTTCCAGCGGTAGATGGTGCCGTTGTGCAGGACGAGTTCCTGCAGGCGCGGCACCCGGCCCTCGTCGAGGACGAGGAGGGGGTCCTCGTCGTCGCAGATCGGCAGCAGGGCGGGGAAGTAGCGCAGGTTCTCCTCGAAGAGCTCGTACGCCGAGTCCACCCACCGCTCCCCGAACCAGGTGCGCGGGCGCACGCCCTGCGCCTGGAGCTCAGGGGGCCGGGTGTCGGTGGCCTGGAGGAAGAGGGGCGGCCGGGACTCGCGCCACAGTTCGCGGCCGAAGACGAAGGGAGCGTTGGCCCCCAGGGCTATCTGGACGCCGGCCACGGCCTGGGCGGCGTTCCAGACGGCGGCGAACCGGGCGGGCGTGACCTGGAGGTGGAGCTGGACGGAGGTGCAGGCCGCCTCGGGGACGATCGACTCCGAGGTGCACAGGAGCCGTTCGACGCCATGGATGTCGAGGGTGAAGTCCTCCCCGCGCGCGGCGAGGATCTGGTCGTTGAGCAGCGTGTAGCGGTCGGCCGCCGACAGGTTCTCGAAGACCAGATCACGCTGGGCGAGCGTGGGCAATATGCCGATCATGAGCACGCCCGCGTCGAGTTCGGCGGCCTTGCGGTCGGCGTATCCGAGGCTCGTTCCCACCTCTTCGGCGAGCCGGTCGAATACCCGGCCGGCGAGGCGGTGGGGCGCGATGTTCACTTCCAGGTTGAACATTCCGAGTTCCGTCTGGAAATCGGGGCTGGCGATCTTCTGGAGAACGGGTCCGTTGAGCATGCGGGGCAGTCCGTCGGCGCCCGCGAGATTGAGTTCGATCTCCAGTCCCATGAGATTGCGCGGACGGTCGAACCTCTTCTCCGCCAGCAGTCTCGCGAGTCCCGCGAGGCACTGCTGGAGTTTCCTCCGGTACCGCTGCCGGTCGGCCGGGGCGAACCCGTCCGCCACGACTTTCTCCCCCATCTAAGGGTCCCTCCCGCCCTGGGCGGCCGCCACGACGGCCGCGTGTCACGGACGATTGTGCCCACCCCGCTGATCCACAACCCCTGCGCGCCGAGGCCGTCGGCGGTTAGGCTGCACCGAGCACTCCATCGGCACGGTCCGACGACACTCCGCCGTCGTCATATACCAATGTCATATTGCCTTCCGGGGTGGGGTCATAATTCAGCCGTCCGCCGCCCCGGGGAATGCGCAGGCAGCGGCCTCGCCGATGTCACTATTCCGTTTCAACTGCCCCGTAATACGGCTTGTTGACGTCTTGTCAGGAATAACGGGGCCGTCTAGCGGAAACACTGTGTGAACACGTGTCGTATAAACTCCGCGGACGAGGCAGAGTGTTGGCGCCCGGCCATGGCCGCATGGCCCCCTCTCTGGCCCCGCCGCCGACAGCGCCGTCGTGTACCTGCCCACGCGTCACCGTGTCTCCTGAGTGAGAGGCGACCCACCATGCTCCGACGTTCCCCGGCCCCCGCGCCGGCCCTCCGCAGTGTCCTCGCGGCGCTCGGCTCCCCCACCGCGGTGAGCGAGACCCGAACTCCCGCACTGCGGGCCGCACAGGGGCCGCTGAGCCCCGAACTCCCGCTGCCCGTGCACGTCCTCGGCGTCACCGGCGTGCCCGGGGCCACCCCCGGAGCACCCCCCGCGGCGACACCCCGCACCCGGCTCGTCGGCTGGCGCTTCCTGATCCGAAGCGGTGACCGGGCGATCGCCGCCGCGGACACGATGCTCACCCCGGACGGCTGGTCCTTCTCGCACTTCTTCGAGGGACCGTACGTCCTCTCGACGGAGCGGGCCCTGGCCCAGGCCGAGGCGCTGCCCACCACGTACCAGCCCCGGCTGCTCTCCATCCCGGAGCTCTACATGCTGACGCTCTGGCTGCACGCCGAGCCGGACGGGGAGGACACCCCGGTGGCGCCCGCGGCGGCCGACATCCTGGTGCCGCTGGCCCCCGCACCGCCCGGAATCGCGGCCCACCGCCCGTACCGGATCGCCGACCTCCTGCCCGTGCTGACGACCCGCCTCGCGCCGCCGCCCCTCGCGGGCTCGGCGGCGCCCGCCTGATCCACCCCCGTCACACCCCGACGCCGCCCCGTGATCCGGCCGGATCACGGGGCGCACCGCTGTCCGGGGACGGCGCCCACACCCGCCCGAACACCGCTCCCGAACACCCCTCCCGTACGGACTAGCCCGCTCGGGCCATCCCGAACCACCCGAAGTGACGGGGGGGTTGACCTGAACCGCCCCTGCGGGTGATGCGTCTTCCCCGGAGAGGACGAGCTGACGCGAAATCCCTGCGGAAGGCCGTCCGTGAGGCAAGACTGGGACCATCGAACCGACCGACGGGGGCGGCCATGAGCGCGAGCCGCAGGACATCCACCACGACGCAGCGAAAGAACCCACCCATGTGCCAGCACCAGCCTGCCTGTCCCACCGCCGACTCCGCCGACCGGGAGGCGGCCCGCCTGATGGCGCACCACCCGGAGCAGGGCTGGAGCCTGCTGTGCAACGGCGTCCTCCTCTTCGAGGACACCGGTGAACTGCTGCCGGACGGCCAGATCATCGCACCGCACCGGCCGCTGACGACGGGCCGGGTCACGACCGCCGCCTGACCGCGGCGGAAACGGCCGAGGGCCGGCCCGGAGGAGTTCTCCGGGCCGGCCCTCGGCCGTGCGAGCCGCGCGGCTCAGTGGTCGTACTCGTCCAGCGGCGGGCAGGAGCAGACCAGGTTCCGGTCGCCGAAGGCGCCGTCGATCCGGCGCACCGGCGGCCAGTACTTGTCGGCGGCCGAGACGCCGGCCGGGAAGACGGCCTCGTCTCGGGTGTACGGGTGGTTCCACTCGCCGCCCAGCGCGGCGGCGGTGTGCGGGGCGTTGTGCAGCGGGTTGTCGTCGGCCGGCCACACGCCCGTGGCGACCTTCTCGATCTCGGCCCGGATCGCGATCATCGTGTCGCAGAAGCGGTCGAGCTCGGTCAGGTCCTCGGACTCGGTGGGCTCGATCATCAGCGTGCCGGCGACCGGGAAGGACATGGTCGGCGCGTGGAAGCCGTAGTCGATCAGTCGCTTGGCGATGTCGTCGACGCTGACCCCGGTCGCCTTGGAGAGCGGGCGCAGGTCCACGATGCACTCGTGGGCGACCAGCCCGGCCGGACCGGTGTAGAGCACCGGGTAGTGCGGCTCCAGGCGCTTGGCGATGTAGTTGGCCGCGAGGACGGCGACCTGCGTGGCGCGCTTGAGGCCCTCGCCGCCCATGAGGCGGACGTACGACCAGGAGATCGGCAGGATGCCGGCGGAACCCCACGGGGCGGCCGAGATCGGGCCGACGCCGGTCTCCGGGCCCGCGGTGGGCTGGAGCGGGTGGTTCGGCAGGTACGGGGCGAGGTGCGCGCGCACCGCGACCGGGCCGACGCCGGGGCCGCCGCCGCCGTGCGGGATGCAGAAGGTCTTGTGCAGGTTCAGGTGCGAGACGTCGCCGCCGAACTTTCCGGGCTTGGCGAGGCCGACCAGCGCGTTGAGGTTGGCGCCGTCCACGTACACCTGGCCGCCGGCCTCGTGCACCTCGGCGCAGATGTCCGCGACGTGCTCCTCGAAGACGCCGTGCGTCGACGGGTAGGTGATCATCAGGACGGACAGCTCGTCGCGGTACTGCGCGATCTTGGCGCGCAGGTCCTCGACGTCGACCTCGCCGTCGTCGGCGGTCCTGACGACGACGACCTTCATGCCGGCCATCACGGCGGAGGCGGCGTTGGTGCCGTGCGCGGAGGAGGGGATGAGGCAGACCGTGCGCTGCTCGTCGCCGTTGGCGCGGTGATAGGCGCGGACCGCGAGGAGACCCGCGAGCTCCCCCTGAGAACCGGCGTTCGGCTGGAGGGAGACCTTGTCGTAGCCGGTCACCTCGGCGAGGCGCTCCTCCAGCTCGGTGATGAGCGTGAGGTAGCCCTGGGCCTGCTCGACCGGGGCGAAGGGGTGGATCTGGCCGAACTCGGGCCAGGTCACCGACTCCATCTCGGTCGTCGCGTTGAGCTTCATGGTGCACGAGCCCAGCGGGATCATGCCGCGGTCGAGCGCGTAGTCGCGGTCGGCCAGCCTGCGCAGGTAGCGCAGCATCGAGGTCTCGGAGCGGTGCGCGTGGAAGACCGGGTGGGTCAGGTACGCGTCGGAGCGCAGCGCGTCGGCGGGCAGCGCGTTCTCGGTGACCGCGTCGAGGGCCTCGACGTCGGCGGTGACGCCGAAGGCACCCCACACGGCCGCGAGCTGGGCGCGGGTGGTGGTCTCGTCGCAGGACATCGACACGTGGTCGGCGTCGGCGCGGTACAGGTTGACCCCGGCCTCGCGGGCGGCGGCCACGATCGCGTCGGCGCGGCCCGGTACCCGGGCGGTCAGGGTGTCGAAGAAGGCGCCCTGGACCAGCTCCACGCCTCCGGCGCGCAGACCGGCGGCGAGGATGGCGGCGTACCGGTGGGTGCGCTCGGCGATCTGCCGCAGACCGTCCGGACCGTGGTAGACGGCGTACATGCCGGCCATGACGGCGAGCAGCACCTGGGCGGTGCAGATGTTGCTGGTGGCCTTCTCGCGGCGGATGTGCTGCTCGCGGGTCTGCAGGGCCAGGCGGTAGGCGCGGTTGCCGTCGGCGTCGACGGAGACGCCCACGAGGCGGCCGGGGAGGGAGCGGGCGTGCTTGTCCTGGACGGCCATGTAGCCGGCGTGCGGGCCGCCGAAGCCCATGGGGACGCCGAAGCGCTGGGTGGTGCCCACGGCGATGTCGGCGCCGAGGGAGCCGGGCGAGGCGAGCAGCGTGAGGGCGAGCAGGTCGGCGGCGACGGTGACGATCGCGCCGAGCTCGTGGGCCTGGTCGATGACCGGCTTGATGTCCCGGACGGCACCGGAGGCGCCCGGGTACTGCAGCAGCACGCCGAAGACGCCGCGCTCGGCGACCTCGGCCGGGATGCCGGCGGACAGGTCGGTGACGACGACCTCGACCCCGGTCGGTTCGGCCCGCGTCCGGATGACCGCGATGGTCTGCGGCAGGGCGTCGGCGTCGACGACGAAGACACCGTTCTTGACCTTGCCGACGCGCCGCGAGAGCGCCATGGCCTCGGCGGCGGCGGTGCTCTCGTCGAGCAGCGAGGCGCCCGAGGTGGGCAGACCGGTCAGGTCGGCGACCATGGTCTGGAAGTTCAGCAGGGCCTCGAGGCGGCCCTGGGAGATCTCCGGCTGGTACGGGGTGTAGGCCGTGTACCAGGCGGGGTTCTCCATCACGTTCCGCAGGATCACCGGCGGGGTGAAGGTCCCGTAGTAGCCGAGTCCGATCATCGGGGCGAGGACCTGGTTGCGGTCGGCGAGGTCGCGCAGCTCGGCGAGGACCTCGGCCTCCGTCCGGGCACCGGGCAGGCCCAGCGCCTCGGCGTTCTTGATCACGTCCGGCACCGCGGCGGCGGTGAGCTCGTCCAGCGAGCCGTAGCCGACCTGGGCGAGCATCTTGGCGCGCGCCTCGGCGTCGGGGCCGATGTGCCGCTGCTCGAAGGGAATGCCCTGCTCGAGCTCGGAGAGCGGGATGCGGTTGGCGGTCATGTGCGGGGGCCTCCTGGTCGTCACGACCTGCGAGGGGCACCACGGCGCGGGTGCCCGGACGGCCTCCCCCTCTGTCATCTCAACCTGAGAGCTTCACCGGCACGCCCGAGGGCACGCCGGCTTTCACCGTCGGTGAGAGCGGATGCCGTCGGACTCCCGCTCTGCTTTCCAGAGTGACCTCGTCCGCGCGGTACAGGGGCCTGAGAGATTCCGGGGAGGATTTGCTCCTTCGGCGCCACCGGAAGCTTTCTCCGGGGGACTCTCCCGCACGGGGTCGACAGCCACAGCCAGCCTACCAGCGCCGTTGTGCCGCCCATCGCTCAAGTGGCCGACATCCCGGATGTGCCCTTTCGTAGGGGTGTGGAGCAGCTGCGACCAGTTGGAGGGACCGTGCAGACCGACATCGATCCGCGCAGCCTGATCGGCCGCAAGGCGTACGACCGGAACGGACACAGAATCGGGACGGTGGACGAGGTGTACCTGGACGACGCGACCGGCGTCCCGGAGTGGGCCGCCGTCCGCACGGGTCTCTTCAGCCGGGACGCCTTCGTCCCCCTGGCGCCGAGCGAACTGGTCGACGACGGGCTCCATGTCCCGTACGAGCGGGCGCTGATCAAGGACGCCCCGGACTTCGGCGTCGGCCGGCACCTCTCCCCCGAGCAGGAACTCCAGCTCTACCGCCACTACAGCCTCGCCCTGCCGCCCCCGCCCGGGGACACACCGGACACGGACTTCGGGCGCCTGGCGGGCCAGGACGGCCCCTGACGGCCCGCACACCCTCGGGCAGGACGTACGGCTCCGGGGGCCGCCGACGGGTCAGGCCGCCGCTCCTCCGCCCGCCGCGTCCGCGCGCCCCGGCACACCGGTCCCCCGCCCCGTCCCCCGCACCAGCGGAAGCGGCTCGGACGGCTCCAGATCCGGATCGTCCACGGCGAAGGTCCGCACCCGACCCGGCGGGGACCAGGGCTCCTCGAAGCGGACGGTGACGCGTCCGACCCCGCTGCCCTGGACCCAGCCCGCCCCGTGCACGGCGTGCCGTACGTCCTGCCCCGGGGACCAGTGCCGCTCCTCGGCCGGAGCGGTCCGGGCGGGGTCGCCGGGGAGGGAGGCGGCGGGCTCCGCCGGGGCCTCGGCCTCCCCGGTGTCGCGCCCGCCGGCCATGGACTCCGCCGCCTCCGCGAACTGCGCGAAGAGGTCCTCCTGCGTGTAGTCGGCGAGGCCGCTGACCCCGACACCCAGGAGCCGCACGCCCCCCGTGGTGTCCACCGCCTCCAGGAGCCGCCCCGCCGCCTCCCGTACGACCACCGGGTCGTCCGTGGGCCCGCGCAGCGTCTCGGAGCGGGTCAGCGTCGAGAAGTCGTACCGCCGCACCTTGAGCACGATGGTCCGCCCGGAGTGCCCCGAGGCGCGCAGCCGCCCCACGCACCGCTCGGCGAGCCGCTCCACCTCCGTGCGGATCCGTACCCGGTCGTGCAGGTCCACGTCGAAGGTGTCCTCGACCGACACCGACTTGGCGTCCCGCTCGGCCACCACCGGCCGGTCGTCGTACCCCTGGGCCATCCGGTGCAGCGAGGCCCCGTGCGCCTTCCCCAGGAGCCGTACGAGCTCGTCCTCACCGGCCTCCGCCAGATCGGCGACCGTGGTCATCCCGGCCCGCCGCAGGTGCTCCCCGGTGGCCGGGCCGACGCCGGGCAGGATCCGTACCGACCGGGGCCCGAGGAGCTCCCGCTCGGTGCCCGGCTCGATGAGCACGAGTCCGTCGGGTTTGGCCTCCTCGGAGGCGATCTTGGCGATCATCTTGGACCCGGCGAGACCGACGGAACCGGTCAGGCCGGTGGTGGCCAGGATGTCGGCCCGCAGCCGCTCCCCGGCGGCCCGCGCGCTCGCGCTGTCGTCGGCCACTCCCCCGGCCTCCAGATCGACGAAGGCCTCGTCCAGGCTCAGCGGCTCCACGAGCGGCGACAGCCGCCCGAGCAGCTCCATCACCTGCTCACTGATCGACCGGTAGAAGGCGAAGCGCGCCACGAGAAAGGCGGCGTTCGGCGCGAGCCGCCGCGCCTGCCCCATCGGCATGGCGGAGTGCACCCCGAAGCGCCGCGCCTCGTAGGAGGCGGTGGCCACCACGCCGCGCGGCCCGAGACCGCCGACGATCACCGGTTTTCCGCGCAGGCTGGGCTTCGCCGCCTGCTCGGCGGCGGCGAAGAACGCATCCATGTCCAGATGCAGGATCGTCGGCGCGGCTCTCACGCCTCCGATGCTGCCCCATGCCACTGACATCGGACTCACCGACAGGAAACCCGGCAGGACCGGCCGGCCGCCGGACCCGGGGCTCAGACGGCCCGGTCGCGCCGCCGCCGGGCCAGTTCGTCGCCCGGATTGTGCCCGATCAGCGTCTCGCCCGTGTCGACCCGCTCGCCGTGCAGCTGCGAGAGAGCCGCCTCCACGTCGCGCCAGACGACGCCCACGGCGATGCCGAAGACACCCTGACCGCCCTGGAGGAGGCTCACCACCTCGTCGGGCGAGGAGCACTCGTACACGGTGGCGCCGTCGCTCATGAGCGTCATGCGCTCCAGGTCGCGAAAGCCCCGCGCCCGCAGGTGCTGGACGGCGGCCCGGATGTTCTGCAGGGCCACGCCGGTGTCGAGGAACCGCTTGACGATCTTCAGGACGACGACGTCGCGGAAGCTGTACAGCCGCTGCGTCCCCGACCCGTAGGCGGGCCGCACGCTCGGCTCCACGAGCCCGGTGCGCGCCCAGTAGTCCAGTTGGCGGTAGGTGATACCGGCCGCCGCACAGGCCGTCGGACCGCGGTAGCCCACGGCTTCGGCCGCCAGGCCTTCACCCGCGTCCGTGCCGAAGTCGCCCACCCTGTCGTGAAGCGGATACGGAGCGCTCTCTCCGGACACGCGTCCGAGGGAGCTCCCTGCCGTACCGTCCGCGCTGCTCATCACGCCGACCCTCCGTCCTTGACCTGCCCACACGAAGGTAGGCAGTCACTTGGGGTGCGTCAACGATCGCCACACTCGGCACGCCGAGTGATAATCACCCTGAGGGTGGTTTCCCGTGTCCCTCTCCCGGGAAAGGCTACTCGAATGCTCTGACAGCGCCCCGCGAACGGCTCGTGGCCGCCGGTCACTGGCTCCCGAAGTCCTCCGGTGAGATCTGGTCGAGGAACTCGCGGAACTTCTCCACCTCGTCCTCCTGCTCGTCCGGAATCGCGATGCCGGCGTCGTCCAGGACACCGTCACTGCCGAAGATCGGCGTACCCATCCGCAGCGCCAGCGCTATCGCGTCCGACGGCCGGGCACTCACCTCCACGCCGCTGGCGAAGACCAGCTCGGCGTAGAACACCCCGTCCCTCAGATCGGTGATGCGGACCTGCGTCAGCTCCTGGCCCACGGCCTCCAGCACGTCCTTGAACAGGTCGTGCGTCAGCGGCCTCGGCGGCGCCATGCCCTGCTGGGCGAAGGCGATGGCCGTCGCCTCCCCCGGTCCGATCCAGATGGGGAGGTAGCGATCGCCTCCCACTTCGCGCAGGAGCACGATCGGCTGGTTGGAGGGCATTTCGACCCGGACACCCACAACGTCGAGCTCGTTCACACAGCAACCCTAGGACGTGCCCGACCGGTTTGGATAGTCGGGCCCGGACAAGATCACGGCAGACGGACCCCGAGCGCGGTCTGTACCAGTGCCGCGTGGAGCCGTACGGAGAGAGTCGCGAGCTCTTTCGCGGTGGCCTCCGCATGGGCCCTGGTCTGCGGATTCCGGTGCCGGCGCAGCGGCGCGACCACCTGTTCCACCAGCCCGGCCTCCCGGTCCGCGGCGGCCTTGACACCGCGCAGGTGGCGCGGTTCGAGACCGAACCTCCCGAGGTCCGCGACGAGCCGGGCCACGGTCACGGTCTCGGCGTCGTAGCCGCCGCCCGCCGTCTCCGCGACCAGACCGTACGACTCCCACTCGGCGAGTTCGCTCTCCCCGACCCCGGTGGCGGCGAGTAGCTCGGCCCTGCCGATCCGCGCGGCCGTCGGCCGCTCCTGCTCGGGCTCGCCCCCGTCGGCCGCCAGGTCGCGCCGGCCGGGCGCCGGCAGCGCGACCCGCTCACCCCGGGCCAGGGCGTCGAGGTGTTCGCGGATCACCTTCAGCGGGAGGTAGTGGTCCCGCTGCATCCGCAGGATCCGAGCGAGCCGCTCGACGTCCTGCGGGCTGAACTTCCGGTACCCGGAGGCCGTGCGCCGGGGCTCGACGAGGCCTTCGGCCTCCAGGAACCGGATCTTGGAGATCGTCACTTCGGGAAACTCGTCGCGCA
The DNA here is from genome assembly GCF_040302405.1 of Streptomyces sp. NPDC126503. Lineage (NCBI taxonomy): Bacteria > Bacillati > Actinomycetota > Actinomycetes > Kitasatosporales > Streptomycetaceae > Streptomyces > Streptomyces sp. NPDC126503. Next base: position 1,946 of record NZ_JBEORS010000039.1, on the reverse strand, counting down.
ACTGGTTGAGCACCGTGCCGATGCTGACCAGCCGGTCGCCCGCGCCGGCGGCGCCGGAACCGGCACCGCCCGTCGGTGTTCGCAGCATGGACCTTCCCTGAAGGTTCTCCGGGGCGTCAGGCGCCCCGCTGGCTCGAGTGGAAGACCAGCCGGTACTTGCCGATCTGCACCTCGTCGCCGTTGGACAGAACCACCGACTCGATCGGCTCGCGGTTCACATAGGTGCCGTTGAGGCTGCCGACGTCCGACACCGTGAAGGTGCCGTCCTGTCCCCGACGGAACTCCACGTGGCGGCGGGAGACCGTCACGTCGTCGAGGAAGATGTCGCTCTGCGGATGACGCCCCGCCGTGGTCAGCTCGCCGTCCAGGAGGAACCGGCTGCCCGAGTTCGGGCCGCGGCGCACCACCAGGAGCGCGGAGCCCGGCGGCAGCGCCTCGACGGCCGCCAGCGCCTCGGGCGACAGCGACGGCATCGCGATCTGGCCGGTGGTTTCCGAGTCGTACGCCTCGAGCCCCGAGATGGAGATCGTCGACGTCGTCTCGGACGCCCGCTCGGCGGCGACCCCGCCCCGCAGCGGCGCGCCGCAGTGGGAGCAGAAACGGCTGTCGGCCGCGTTGCGGTGACCGCACCTCGTACACACCGGCATGGACGCATCCTCCTGCCGCGGCTGCCCCGCGGAGGTCTGTGTCGCATACGGATCGGGGTTGAACCCTCCACCCGTACTTGAGGTTGATGGTTCTCCGAAACCTATGCGGGCGGCCCCGGCAGGGTCAACAGAAGACGCGCCCTGTGTGCCCGGAATGTCACCCCCCCGGCCACCGACCTCGTCACGGAAGAGGGGGCGCTCGCCACCCTGTTCCTCGCTCTGGGCGTGGCGCTGCGCGCGGTGTTTGGCGTTGCCGCCGTCCTCGCGTGCGCTCTTGCCGAACAACTTCGCAAACAACTTCACGGGCGATTCCCCTTGACCGAAACAGACCCGCCCGTGGGGCAGGACGAACCGAGATCCATCACACCTGCCGACCCGGACACCTTCACAACGTCCGTATCCTCCGGACAGTTTCCACCACGCACCACCGTTGTGGTGCGCCGACCCCCCGCAACGCCGAGCCCATGTCGCGGGACCCCCCTCGCCCCTCTCACTGCGAGGACGACCGAGCGTAGTCAGGCCGCTTCGCGGGTCGCAAGGCGTCGACGACGATCTTCGCCGACCGCTCCACCGTGGCCGTGGCCTGCTCCTTCTCCAGGGTCTGGACGACACCGCCGGGGATGTTGAGCGCGGGCTCGAGATCTTCCGGCTTGCCGATGACCTTGAAGACGTACGGAGCGGCCACCTTCGTTCCATCGATCCGCATCTCGTCACCGCTACCGGTGAAATAGCTGTCCGCGACGACGCGGACGCCGTTGACCTGGATCGCCTCCGCACCGGCCGCGCGGAGCTCCTGGATGGCGTCGAGGAGCATGTCGGACTCCACCGCCCCGGCCGGGTCGGTCACGGTGAGGGTGATGCCGGGCCCCTCGGCGGCGACGGTGCCGGCGAGGATGCCGAGCTGCCGCTCCTTCTCCTGGGTCTGCTTGCGGGCCTCCTCGGCCTGGTCGGAGCTGGACTCCAGCTCCGACCGCTGCTGCTCCAGGCGGGCCTTCTCGTCCTCCAGACGCTGGGTCCGGTCGTCGAGTTCGTCGAGGATGCGGACGAGGTCCTCCTGCCGGGCCCCGCGCAGGGCGCTGTTGTCGCTGGTCGAGGAGACCTGGATGGCGAGCCCCAGACCGAGGACGAACAGCAGCAGGGCGACGACGAGCTGTGCCCGGGTGACGCGGGGCGGCCACAGCGCGTCGGCGAGCCGCCGCCGTCCCAGGACGGCCGGAAGCAGCGGGAGACGACGGTGACGCCGATCAACGCCTTCGTCTTCGACGTCGGGTCCTTGCGGTTGTCCATGAGCTGGAGCTG
>NZ_JBEORS010000038.1:0-33150 GCF_040302405.1 Streptomyces sp. NPDC126503 | reverse complement strand
CCGCCCTCCGAGAGTGTTCACGCGCCTGGAGCCGACGGGTCAAGGGTGGGCGCAGCCCATCGCGCAGCGACGCCGAAGGCGCCCTTGACGCGGCGCCGGAGGGCGCCACACTCGGGAAGAGGGCGGCCGCACCAGAAGCCCACCCGGAACGCTCACCCCCGGAAACCCCCGCACCCCGAGCCCGCATCCCGAGCCCCCGCCCCCCTACCCGCCCTCCAGTCCCTCCCGCAGCCCCTCCGCCAGGAGTTCCGCGAGGTGGCGGCCCCGGTGGGGGGTCAGGTCGCCGATCTGGGTGCGGCAGGAGAAGCCGTCCGCCAGGACGGCCGCGTCCTCGGGGGCCGCCGCGAGGGACGGGAGCAGCTGGTCCTCGGCGCAGGCGACGGAGACCTCGTAGTGGCCGGGGGTGAAGCCGAAGTCGCCCGCCAGGCCGCAGCAGCCGCCCGCGAGGTCGCCGGTGAGCCCGGCGCGGGCGCGCAGCCGGCGGTCGGCGGTGTCGCCGAGGACGGCGTGCTGGTGGCAGTGGGTCTGCCCGGTGACCGGCCGGTCGAGGCGCGGTGGTTCCCAGTCGGGCGCGAGGGTCTCCAGGGTCTCCGCGAAGGTCCGTACGGACGCGGCGAGACGCGCGGCCCGGGGGTCGTCCGGCAGCAGGGCCGGCAGGTCGGTGCGGAGGGTGGCCGCGCAGGAGGGTTCGAGGACCACGACGGGGCCCCGGAGGTCCTCGGTGACGTCCAGGGTGCGGCGCATGACCTTCCGCGCGGCGCGCAGTTGCCCCGTGGACACGTACGTGAGGCCGCAGCAGACCCGCCCCGGCGGCAGCGCGCTGCCGAGCCCCGCCGCCTCCAGGACCCGCACGGCGGCCCGTCCGACCTGCGGCGCCAGGTGCTCGGTGAAGGTGTCGGGCCAGAGCGTCAGCGCGGGCGGGCGCGTCGAGCCCCGCTCCCCGTACCAGGAGGTGAAGGAACGCTCCGCCACCCTCGGCAGGGACCGCTCGGGCGCGATCCCGGCGAGGCGGGCCGCGAACGGCAGGCGCAGGGCCGCGTTCAGGCCGCGCCCGAAGACGCCGAGCCAGTGCGGCAGCCGGCCCATCGTCCAGTGGGCGCGCGGCCGGCGCAGGAAGGACAGGCCCGCGTAGTGCCGGTCGAGGAACTCCGCCTTGTACGCGGCCATGTCGACGCCGACCGGGCAGTCGCTCCGGCAGCCCTTGCAGGACAGGCAGAGGTCGAGCGCCTCGCGGACCTCCTCGGAGCGCCAGCCGTCGGTGATCACCTCGCCGAGCGCCATCTCGTGCAGGAGGCGCGCCCGGCCCCGGGTGGAGTGCTTCTCCTCCCCGGTGACGCGGTACGAGGGGCACATCACGCCCGTGGCCGGTGCCGGTGCCGGGACGGGAGCCCCGGCCGCCGCTGCGGGGGCCGGTCCGCCCGTGCGGCATTTCGCGACGCCGACGCAGCGGGCCGCCTCCCGCCCCGGACCGGCGAGCGGCAGGCCGGTGAAGCGCAGGCCCGAGTCCAGGGGTTCGGGGCGGACGAGCATGCCGGGGTTGAGGCCGCCGTCCGGGTCCCACAGGTCCTTCACGGTGCCGAAGAGGCCGACGAGTCCGGGTCCGTACATCTTCGGGAGCAGTTCCGCGCGCGCCTTGCCGTCGCCGTGTTCGCCGGAGAGCGAGCCGCCGTGGGCGACGACGAGGTCGGCGACGGCCTCGGAGAAGCGGCGGAACTCCCGTACGCCCTTCTCCGTCCACAGGTCGAAGTCGATGCGGACGTGGACGCAGCCCTCGCCGAAGTGCCCGTAGGGGACGCCCCGGAGGCCATGTTCGGCCAGCAGGGCGCGGAACGCGCGCAGGTACGCGCCGAGGCGGGCGGGCGGCACCGCGCAGTCCTCCCAGCCCGGCCACGCCTCCCCCCGGCCCGCTCCCCCGGCTCCGGCCTCGCCACCGGGACCGCCGTCGAACCCGCCGCCGGGTCCGGGGCCGACGCCACCGCCGGGGCCCCGGGTGGCGGTCCCGGCCGCGTCCTCGCGAATGCGCCACAGCGCCCGCTGCCCGGCCGGGTCGCGGACCACGGCCGAGTCGAGCGCGTCCGCCGCCCGGACCAGTGCGCGGGCCGACGCCTCCCCGTCCGTCTCGCAGAACAGCCAGGCCCCGCCCCTCGGCAGGTCCCCGCCACCGCCCGGGATCAGGTCGGCGGCCATGCCCTCGACCGTGAGGGGCCCGTACGGGAGGAGTCCGGCCGCCGCGTCGGCCGCCGCGCTCTCGTCCGCGTATCCGAGGACGACGAGCACGGGCGCGGCGGGCAGCGGAACGAGCCGTACGGCCGCCTCCGTCACCACCCCGAGCGTGCCCTCGCTGCCGACGAAGGAGCGGGCCACGTCCCGGCCGCGTTCGGGCAGCAGCGCGTCGAGGGCGTACCCGGAGATGCGGCGGGGCAGCCCGTCCGGGTAGCCGGTGCGCAGCAGGGCCAGGTGCCGGGCGGCGAGGTCGAGCAGGCCGGGCGGGGCGCCCTGCCCGTCCCGTCCGAGCGTCAGCTCCGCGCCCCGGTACGTCACCACTTCGAGGGAGCGCACGTTGTCGGCGGTGGTCCCGTGGGCGACCGAGTGCGCCCCGCAGGCGTTGTTGCCGATCATGCCGCCGAGGGTGCAGCGGCTGTGCGTGGACGGGTCGGGTCCGAAGGTCAGCCCGTGGGGGCGGGCGGCCTCCCGCAGCCGGTCGAGGACGAGGCCCGGCTGGACGACGGCCGTGCGCGCCCCGGGGTCGAGGGAGAGGAGCCGTCCCATGTGCCGTGTGAGGTCGAGCACGACGCCGGTGCCGGTGGCCTGGCCGCCGATGGAGGTGCCGCCGCCGCGCGCGACGACGGGCACGCCGTGTTCCCGGCAGACGGCGAGGGCCGCGGCGACGTCGGCGGCGTCGCGCGGCGCGACCGTACCGGCGGGCACCCGGCGGTAGTTGGAGGCGTCCATGGTCGCCAGGGCCCGCGCGCCCGCGGAGAAGTCGACGTCTCCGGCGACGGCGGAGCGCAGGGCGGCGGCGAGTGCGTCGTGTCTTCCCACAAGGCCAGGATGTCCCAGTCCTCGTCTCATCCGGCGGACATCCGGCAGACCGACGCCTTCCGACCCGATACTCTCCGGCTCGTGGCTGAGATCCAGATTCCCGCTGACATCAAGCCCGCCGACGGCCGTTTCGGCGCGGGCCCCTCCAAGGTGCGTACGGAGGCGCTGGACGCCCTGGCCGCCACCGGCACCTCTCTCCTCGGCACGTCCCACCGCCAGGCTCCCGTGAAGAACCTGGTCGGCGAGGTGCGTGCCGGCATCCGTGACCTCTTCTCGCTGCCCGAGGGCTACGAGGTGATCCTGGGCAACGGCGGTTCGACCGCCTTCTGGGACATCGCGACCCACGGTCTGATCGAGAACAAGTCGCAGCACCTCACCTTCGGCGAGTTCTCCTCGAAGTTCGCGAAGGCCGCGAAGCTGGCCCCGTGGCTGGCCGAGCCGACCGTGATCTCCTCCGACCCGGGCACCCACCCGGAGCCGGTGGCCGAGGCGGGCGTCGACGTGTACGCGTACACGCACAACGAGACCTCGACGGGTGTCGCCGCGCCGCTGAAGCGGGTCGCGGGCGCCGACGAGGGCGCGCTCGTCCTGGTCGACGCGACCTCGGGCGCGGGCGGTCTGCCGGTCGACATCACGGAGACCGACGTCTACTACTTCGCCCCGCAGAAGTCGTTCGCGGCGGACGGCGGCCTGTGGCTGGCGGCGTTCTCGCCGGCGGCCCTGGAGCGGGCGCAGCGGATCCACGCGTCCGGCCGGCACATCCCGGAGTTCTTCTCGCTGCCGACGGCGATCGACAACTCGCTGAAGAACCAGACGTACAACACGCCGGCGCTGGCGACCCTCTTCCTGCTGAACGAGCAGCTGAAGTGGATCAACGGCCAGGGCGGTCTGGACTGGGCCGTGGCCCGGACGAAGGAGTCCTCGCAGGCCCTGTACGGGTGGGCGGAGGAGTCGAAGTACGCGGCTCCGTTCGTGACGGACCCGGCGAAGCGCTCGCAGGTCATCGGCACGATCGACTTCGCGGAGGAGATCGACGCGGCGGCGGTCGCGAAGGTGCTGCGCGCGAACGGGATCGTGGACACCGAGCCGTACCGCAAGCTGGGGCGCAACCAGCTGCGGATCGCGATGTTCCCGGCGGTCGACCCGGCGGACGTGCGGGCCCTGACGGCCTGCGTCGACTACGTGATCGAGAAGCTGTAGGCATCCTGCGGCGGTCCGGAAACCGTTCCGGCGGGGGCCCGGTGCGGGGCGCGTGAGGCGTCCGGCACCGGGCCCCGTCGCGTACGGCCCCGGACTCTCCGTGCGGCTCCGGGCTCAGCCGGCGGCCGACTGCGCCTTCACGTGGTCGATCACCGCGGTGAACTCGGCGGTCGGGGAGAACTCCACGACGTCGGTGTCCCGCAGCGCCTCGGGGGCGTGTCCCGGCCCCCAGTAGTAGGCCTGCCCGGCCTCGTAGAACTCCTCGCCCGAGGCGGTCCGCATCCTGATCTTGCCCTTGAGGACGTAGCCCCAGTGGGGGCACTGGCAGAGGTCGTCCTCCAGGCCCTTGAGCGCCGGTCCCATGTCGGTGCCCTCGGGCAGGTGGATGAAGGCGACGGACAGGTCGCCCCCGGCCTCGCGCGTACGGAAGTCGACGCCACCGCCCTCGATGGCGACGGGTGTGTCCTCGCGCCTGAATGCCGTCATGATTCCTCCACACCTCGTGGGGACCGTTCCCCGCCCGGCTCAGGGTCTCCGGCGGTCTCCTTCCAGTCTCGACCCGGGGGCGGTCAGTCGCCGCTCCGGCCGCCGCCGCGGCGCAGGAGGCGCTTGGCGCCGAGGACGAGCGCGGTGGCGCCGGCGAGGACCAGGAAGCCGAAGGTGGCGTTCCCCTGCTCGTCGCCGGGGCCGCCGGCGGCCGGGGACGTCGGCGCGGCGGTGCCCGGCCGGTCGGGGGTGCCGCGCTGCTCCTGTGCGGGGTGGTCGGCGCGGGTGCGGTCGACGCGGATCACCCGGCTGTCGCGGCCCTCGGAGCCGAACATGAACGCCGAGCCGTCGGGCGTGTACGTCACCGATTCGGCCTGCCCCTGGAAGGGGGCGCCGACCGAGGTGCCGTCGCCTTCGGGGCGGCCGTTCTTCCACGGGTACTCGCGGGCGCTGAAGTAGCCGCGCAGGACGAGGTGTTCGCCGTCGGGCGAGAAGGCGCCGTCGGTGACCCAGGGGACCTCGGCGATGCGCCGGAAGACGTTGGGACCGGAGGAGGAGAGGCGTTCGGGGCCCGCGTAGAGGCCGCCGCCGTCCTCGTTCTTGCTGGCGATGTAGACGCGGCCGGTGACGGGGTGGACCATCAGGGCCTCGGCGTTGCGGGGTCCGTCGGCGTACCGGACGGTGTACTGGCGGGCGGCGACCGTGCGGTTGCCGAGGGTCTTCGGTTCGGGGAAGCGGTAGATCCAGACGTGGTCCCAGGAGCCGTCGAGGTTGTCGCCGATGTCGCCGACGTAGATGTCCCCGTCGGGGCCCACGGCGATGGCCTCCATGTCGCGGGGGGTGCCGACCCCGGTCAGGGTCAGGGTCGCGACGGTCTTTCCCGTACGGGAGTCGATGCCGTGGATCAGGGGCGCGTCCTGGTCGTTGTGCGTCCAGTAGACGCCGGGGTGCGCGTGGCTGGCGGCGAGGCCGCTGGACTCGGTGATCCGGGCGTCCCCGATCGTGAAGTCCCGGTCGGGCTCCTGGCCTTGGGCAAGGGCGGGCCCTGCGGGGAGCAGGGCCAGGGCCGCGGCCACGCCGAGGGCACACAGAGCAGATCGCATGGCCCCAGCCTGCCACGGTGCGCGGCGCGGGGGCGGGGCCGTGCCCCGGGGGGCTTCCCGTGGTCCGGATCACGTCGAGCGGGCCGAGGGCGTCCGCGATGATATGACCATGCGTTTTCTGTTCGTCGGCGACAGCATGACCATCGGACGCGCCGGCGACTGGACCTGGCGGTACCGGATGTGGCAGCACCTGGAGGCCACCCTGCCCGGCGCGTACGAGATCGTCGGTCCGCGCACCGCGCTGTACGACCCGGCGGCCGACGCGCCCGTCTCCGACGCGTACGCCGACCCGGCCTTCCCCGGCCCGGCCCGCCGGCACCTCGCCGGGTGGGGCGAGGGCTGGCTGCACATGGCCCCGGTGATCGGGGAGACGGTCGCGGCGACCGGGGCGCAGGTGCTGCTGGTCTCGCTGGGCCTGATCGACCTGGGCTTCTACACCAACAGCGACCAGACGGAGGCGAACGTCCGGGCGTTCGTGGCGGCGGCCCGGGCCGCCGACCCGCGCGTGCGGGCGGTCTTCCTGCCGGTGATCCCCAACGTCCGCGCCACCTACGACGCCCCGTTCGCCGCCGAGTGCGCCCGCTTCAACGACCTGCTCGCGCGGGCGCTCGCGGACCTGGACACGCCCGGCTCGCCCCTGCTCCTGGCCGCGGTCCCGGAGTCGTACGACCTCGACCGCGACACCTACGACGGCACCCACCCGGGCCCGGCGGGGGAGCACAAGCTGGCCGCGGCCTTCGCCGGCGCGATGCACCGCGCCTGGTCGCTCGGCGGCCCCTACCGCCCGCGCGACCACGCCGGCGCGGTGCCCGCCTAGGCGGCGCGGGTGAGGCGGTTGGCGAAGGTGGAAAGGGTGTAGGCCCCGATGCCGAGGACGACCTCCAGGGCGTTGCGCCGCGTGTAGCCGGCGGCCTGGAAGGCGGCGAGCTCGGCGTCGGTGACGGCGCCCGAGGAGGCGAGGACCTGGAGGGTGAACAGGCGGATCGCGGCGAGGCGTTCGGGTTCGGGAGCGGTCTCCGGGTCGAGGGCGGCGAGGGCGGCCTCGTGCATGTCGAGGCAGAGGTGGCACTGGTGGCGGGCGGCGACGGCGAGGATCACCGTCTCGCGGGAGTGCGGGTCGAGGGTGGCGGAGGCGAAGGTCCGGCTGAGGGCCAGGAAGCCGTCCAGGGTCTCCGGGGACTCCTTCAGGAGCGCGACGGCGGCGGCGGTGCGGGCGGACAGGTCGGCGGTGGGCACGGTTCCCCCTGCGTAGAATGGACAACATGGTTGACCATGTTGGGACGAGGGGAACCGTAAACCAGGTTGTCGATCAGGGCAAGGGATTCGAGCTGCCCCTGCTCCTCCTCGGCGGCTTCCGCACCCTCATCGACGGGCTCCACGCCCGCCTCGCGGAGCAGGGGCACCCCGGCCTCCGGCCCTCCCACGGCTTCGCCCTCCAGGCGATCGCCGCGCGGGGCGAGGGCAGCACCGCGAGCGAGATCGGCCGCCGGCTCGGGGTCTCCAAGCAGGCCGCGGGCAAGACCGTCGACCGGCTCCTCGCCCTCGGCTACGCCGAACGCGCCGACGACCCCGCCGACGCGCGCCGCAAACTCGTCCGCCTCACCCCGCACGGGCACGACGCGCTCGCCCGCTCCGCCGCGATCTTCGACGAGCTGCGCGCCGAGTGGAGCGCGGCCCTCGGCGCGGAGCGCGTCCGCGCCGTCGAGACGGCCCTGCGGGAGGTCGTCCCGCCCGAGACGGCCTTCCGCCTCGACGCCCCGACGTGGCTCGGCGGCGCGTGACCACCGTCCCGGAAACGGGTGGGCACGGCCCCCGGGTCCCGCGCCCACCCGCCCGGACGGGCCCCGGGCCTACCAGGCGAAGGCCTCCGGAGCCGGGCCCGGCCCCGGGAAGATCTCGTCCAGGCCCGCGAGAACCTCGTCGGAGAGCTCCAGCTCAAGGGCGCGCAGGGCACCCGTCAGCTGCTCGGGCGTGCGGGGGCCGATGATCGGGCCCGTGACGCCCGGACGGCTCAGGAGCCACGCGAGGGCCGTCTCGCCCGGCGCCAGACCGTGCTTGTCGAGCAGGTCCTCGTACGCCTGGACGCGGGCCCGCACCGCCGGGTCCGTGAGCGCGTCGGCGGTCCGGCCGCCCGCCCGGCGACCGCCCTGCGCCTCCTTGCCGAGGACGCCGCCGAGCAGCCCGCCGGCCAGCGGCGACCAGGGGATGACGCCGAGGCCGTACTCCTGTGCCGCCGGGACGACCTCCATCTCGGCGCGCCGCTCGTACAGGTTGTAGTGGCACTGCTCGCTGACCAGGCCGACCATGCCGCGCCGGGCGGCGGCCTCGTTGGCCTGGGCGATCTTGTAGCCGGGGAAGTTGGAGGAGCCGGCGTAGAGGATCTTGCCCTGCTGGATCAGGACGTCGATCGCCTGCCAGATCTCGTCGAAGGGGGTCGCGCGGTCGACGTGGTGGAACTGGTAGACGTCGATGTACTCGGTGCCGAGGCGCTTCAGGCTCGCGTCGACGGCCCGGCGGATGTTGACCGCCGAGAGCTTGTCGTGGTTGGGCCAGGCGGCACCGTCGGCGCCCATGTTCCCGTACATCTTCGTGGCCAGGACGGTCTTGTCCCGGCGCCCGTCGCCCCGGGCGAACCAGGAGCCGATGATCTCCTCCGTGCGCCCCTTGCCCGCCGTCTGGCCGTAGACGTTCGCGGTGTCCATGAAGTTGAGGCCGGCGTCGAGCGCCGCGTCCATGATCGCGTGGCTGGTGGGTTCGTCCGTCTGCGGTCCGAAGTTCATCGTGCCGAGGACGAGGCGGCTGACCTTGAGTCCGGTGCGTCCGAGCTGCGTGTACTCCATGAGGGGCAAGCCAACTGCCTGGAGTGCGCTCGAAGCAAGGGGTTACTGGCCGACCACCGAGGTCACCGCGATGATCGCGAACATCAGCACCAGCACACCGGCCATGATCCGGTTTCGAGTCTTCGGGTCCACCCGACGAGGTTAACCCGCCCCGGTCCCCGGCCCGCTCCCGGCCCGGCTTCCCGCCCCGCCCTCCTCTCCGCCCCCGAGGGGCCAGCCGCCGACCGTCTCGTACCGGGGCCGCTCCCCCGGCACCCCGCTCACCGGCAGGTTCGACCGGACGAGCGCCAGCTCGGCCACCTGCCAGCGGCGGCCCTCGAAACCGGCCAGCTCGTCCAGGAAGGGCCTCAGGTCCACGTCCCCGGCGCGCGCCCGGGCCACCGTCAGGTGCGCCTGGTACCGGCGGTGCTCGTCCATCGCCACCCCGGCCCGGCGGGCGGCCGCGTCGGCCCGCTCGGCCAGCAGCCGCAGCTCGTCCAGGCCCCCGGCCGCGCCGGTCCACAGCGCGCGCCGCCCGAAGTGGCCGCCGCCGTGAAGGCGCAGCGGGAAGGCCGGCGTGCGGTGCGCGGCGCGGGCGAGGCGGTCGCACAGGTCCGGCAGGAGGCCGTCGTCGACCTCGCCCATGAAGGCGAGGGTGAGGTGCCAGCCCGGCCGCGGGGTCCAGCGCAGCCCGTCGGCACCGGGCAGCCGGCGCAGCCGGTCGACGGTCTCCGCGAGTTCGGCCAGCTGCGGGGCGGGCGGGAGGACGGCGGCGAAAAGCCTCATGGGGCGAGTGTGGCACCGGCGGCCCGGTGAGGTGCGGGCGGCGCAGGCGGTACGGGGGCGCAGGCGGTACGGGGGCGGGAGCCGTACGGGGAGGGCCGGGTCCGGGTGGCGGCCGCGCACCCGGCTCCGTCCTGCTCGCCGTACCGCTCGCGTACTCCTCCCCCGTACGCCCCGTCCCCGTCAGGCCGCCGTCGCCAGGCGCTCACGGCGCACGGGCACGAAGCGGACGCTCGGGTGGCCGTGGTGCCAGCCGACCGCGACCCGGAGGCCGCCGACCCGGGCGAGGACCAGGCCGATGACGACCGCCGCCGCGAGGGAGACCAGGCCGCCGGTGGCGAAGCCCGCGCGGGCGCCGTACGTGTCGGTGACCCAGCCGAGGAGCGGCGCGCCGATCGGGGTGCCGCCCGCGAAGACCATCATGTAGAGGCTCATCACCCGGCCGCGCATGGCCGGGTCCGTGGCCATCTGGACCGCGGAGTTCGCGGTGATGTTGACGGTCAGGCCGATCATGCCGATCGGCACCAGCAGCAGCGCGAACAGCCAGAACGCGGGCGACAGCGCCGCCGCGATCTCCAGGACGCCGAAGACGCCCGCCGCGACCACCAGCATCCGCAGCCGGGTCGAGCCCCGCCGGGCCGCCGCGAGGGCGCCCACGAGGGAACCGGCCGCCATGAGGGTGTTCAGGAAGCCGTACGTACCGGCGCCGACGTGGAAGACGTCGTCCGCGAAGGCCGTGAGCCAGATCGGGAAGTTGAACCCGAAGGTGCCGATGAAGCCCACGAGGACGATCGGCCAGATCAGGTCAGGCCGCCCGGCGACGTACCGCAGGCCCTCCCTCAGCTGGCCCTTGCCGCGCGGGGCGCGCTCCACCTTGTGGAGTTCGCTCGTCCGCATCATCAGGAGGCCGGCGAGCGGGGCGAGGAAGGACAGTCCGTTGAGCAGGAACGCCCAGCCGCTGCCGACGCCCGCGATGAGCACACCGGCCACGGCGGGGCCGATGAGGCGGGCGGACTGGAAGTTCGCCGAGTTCAGCGAGACCGCGTTGCGGAGCTGGCCGGGGCCGACCATCTCGGACACGAAGGACTGCCGGGCCGGGTTGTCGACGACGGTCACCATGCCCAGGAGGAAGGCGATCAGGTAGACGTGCCAGACCTGGACGTGACCGGAGAGGGTCAGGGCGGCGAGCGCGAGCCCGCACAGGCCGAGGGCGGCCTGGCTGACCAGCAGCAGGCGGCGCTTCGGGTAGCGGTCGGCGATGACCCCGCCGTACAGGCCGAAGAGGAGCATCGGCAGGAACTGCAGGGCCGTGGTGATGCCGACGGCGGCGGCCGAGCCGGTGAGGCTCAGGACCAGCCAGTCCTGGGTGATCCGGGCCATCCACGTACCGGTGTTGGAGACGATCGCTCCGGTGAAGAACAGCCGGTAGTTCCGGATCGCGAGCGAGGAGAAGGTCCCCTTGCCCGGGCGGGGGGTGTTGGTTTCGGGTTTGTGGACGGGTGCGGAGTCTGCTCCGGGTCCCGTACTCAAAGTGCGTCGCCTCCTCGGGCTCTCGGTCTACAGGTGCGCGAGCTTCTCCAGGACCGGGGCGGCGGCACGCAGCCGGGCCCACTCGTCCTCGTCCAGACCCTCGGCGAGGGCGGCCAGCCAGGCGTTCCGCTTGCGGCGGGACTCGTCGAGCATGGTCTCGGCACGCTCGGTCGGGCTGACCACCTTCTGCCGGCGGTCGTCGGGATGCGGCTCCAGCCGGACCAGTCCCTTGGCTTCGAGCAGCGCCACGATGCGGGTCATCGAGGGCGGCTGTACGTGCTCCTTGCGGGCCAGCTCACCGGGGGTGGCCGAACCGCAGAGCGACAGGGTGCCGAGCACCGACATCTCGGTCGGGCTGAGCGACTCGTCGACACGCTGGTGCTTGAGGCGTCGGCTCAGCCGCATGACGGAGGAGCGGAGCGCGTTCACGGCCGCGGCGTCGTCGGGCGAGCCGTGGGACAGATCTGGCATAGTCGTTAGCCTAACTCATTACTCTCGCTAAATACCAACGTTCACACCCCGACGTAGCGAGGGTCACACGCGCACCACAGTGACGAGGGGGGCAGGCGTGAAGAAGTACGGGCGCGGATCACGCTTCCGGCGCCATGTATCACCCGAACGAGTGAGTCGGATCCGGAAAGTGACGCCAAGAGGCCCGGCCTGCCCCGACCCTGAACGGCATGGGATCGACAGTGCTCAGCCTGCGCATCGACGGTGAGCTGCTCGACCGGCTCCGGAGTCACGCCGCCAAAAGGGGAACGAGCGTCCAGGACTATGTCGTCCGGACGCTCGTTCGCGAGGATTTCGACGAGCGGTTCAAGACCGCCGTCGACGAGACGGAGAAGTTCTACGGAGCCGGGGCCGGGGCGGCGTCCGAGGGCGCGGCCCCGGGCCACCGGATCACGTGAGGCCGAGCGCCGGCATCGCGTAGTAGAAGACGAAGACCGCCGACACGATGTACATCGCCACCGGGACCTCGCGGCCCCGGCCCGCGGCGAGCCGCAGCACGCTGAAGGTGATGAAGCCGATGCCGATGCCGTTCGTGATCGAGTACGTGAAGGGCATCATCAGCATCGCCAGGAACGCCGGCACCGCGATGGTGTAGTCGCTCCAGTCGATGTCCTTGACCGATCCCGCCAGGATCAGGAAGCCGACCGCGAGGAGCGCGGGGGTGGCCGCCTGGGAGGGGACCATGGTCGCCAGCGGCGTGAGGAACAGCGCCACCGAGAAGAGACCGCCGGTCACCACCGAGGCCAGGCCGGTACGGGCCCCCTCGCCGACGCCCGCCGTGGACTCCACGAAGCAGGTGGTGGCCGAGGAGGAGGTCGCGCCGCCGGAGGCGACGGCCAGGCCGTCCACGAGCAGCACCTTGTTGATGCCGGGGAAGTTGCCGTCCTTGTCCATCAGCTCGGCCTCGTCGCCGACGCCGAGGATGGTGCCCATCGCGTCGAAGAAGCAGGACAGCAGCACGGTGAAGACGAAGAGGCAGCCGGTGAGGACGCCGACCTTGCCGAAGCCGCCGAAGAGGCTGACCTCGCCGACCAGGCCGAAGTCGGGCGTGGCGAGCGGGTTGCCCGGCCACTTCGGGGTGGTCAGGCCCCAGGAGGGCACGGTCGCGACGGCGTTGATGATCATGGCGACGACCGTCATGACGACGATCGAGATGAGGATCGCGCCCGGCACCTTGCGGACCAGCAGCGCGAGGGTGAGCAGCGTGCCCAGGACGAAGACGAGGACCGGCCAGCCGGTGAGGTGCCCGCCGCCGCCGAGCTGGAGCGGGACGGTGGTGTGCGCGGCGTCGGGCATGCGGGAGACGAAGCCCGAGTCGACGAGGCCGATGAGCATGATGAAGAGGCCGATGCCGATCGCGATGCCCTTGCGCAGGCCGACCGGGACCGCGCTCATCACGCGCTCGCGCAGGCCGGTGGCGACCAGCAGCATGACGACGACTCCGGCGAGGACCACCATGCCCATGGCGTCCGGCCAGGACATCTTGGGCGCGAGCTGGAGGGCGACGACCGTGTTGACGCCGAGGCCGGCGGCCAGGGCGATCGGCACGTTGCCGATGACGCCCATGAGGAGGGTCGAGAAGGCCGCCGTGAGGACGGTGGCCGTCACGAGCTGACCACCGTCGAGCTGGTTCCCGTACATGTCCTTGGCGCTGCCGAGGATGATCGGGTTCAGCACGATGATGTAGGCCATCGCGAAGAAGGTGGCGAAGCCGCCGCGGACCTCGCGGGCGACGGTGGAACCGCGCTCGGAGATCTTGAAGAAGCGGTCGAGGCCGGAGGTGGGCTGGTGAGGGCCGCCGGGCTCGGGGGAGGCCTTGGCGGTGGCCGTGGTGCTCATGGGAGTCCTTGGGAGTCCTCGTACGGGATGTCCTTGATTGGCGGTTCATACGAAGGAAACCCGCCACAGGCAAACCGTTTCAGTATGAACACATGAACGAGGGGGAGTCCATCTCCGCGCGTAGACCCAGATTTCGGCCGCTTAGACTGAGCCGCATGACCGGCATTCTTTCGGGATCACCGAAGCACGAGGCACCCGAGCCCCTCGAAGGGCCGGTCGTCGGCACCATCACCGGCGGCACGATCCTCTGGTTCGTCCTCTTCCTCGTCCAGGTCCCCTTCTACGGCTGGTTCGAGGACCGGGACCTCGCCTGGTGGGTGTGGACCTGCCTGGCCGGCGGCGGGCTCGGACTGATCGGCATCTGGTACGTACGGAAGCGGGACGCGGCGATCAAGCGCCACGAGGCGGCGGCCCGCGCGGCGGCCCCGGAGGCCGGGTCCGGGAGCCAGTAGGGACCCGCCCCGGAGGCGTGTCGGGGTCGGTCCCGGGGTTCCCGGCCGGTTTGTCGTACCGGGGGACCATTTCCGTCCTCCCCCGGTCTGATCTTCCGGCCGCTCGGCGGGTGAACGCGCCCTTCCGGTCGTACCGTCGGAAGCATGACTCAGCGGGCGAAGATCGACACCGACGGCGGCGGGCCGACGGAGGCCGACCCTCCCGTCGTGCACCGGAACGCCGGCCTCACCTCCGCCGAGGTCGCCGAACG
This sequence comes from Streptomyces sp. NPDC126503, assembly GCF_040302405.1. Classification (NCBI taxonomy): domain Bacteria; kingdom Bacillati; phylum Actinomycetota; class Actinomycetes; order Kitasatosporales; family Streptomycetaceae; genus Streptomyces; species Streptomyces sp. NPDC126503. The sequence continues at coordinate 19,135 of NZ_JBEORS010000038.1, read as the reverse complement.
CGTCGCACGCGGCGAGGTGAACGACGTACCGGTCCGCTCCAGCCGCTCCACCGCCGACATCATCCGCGGCAACGTCTTCACCCGCTTCAACGCCATCATCGGCGTCCTCTGGGTGATCATGCTGTTCGTCGCCCCGATCCAGGACAGCCTCTTCGGCTTCGTCATCCTGGCCAACACCGGCATCGGCATCATCCAGGAACTCCGCGCCAAGAAGACCCTCGACGGGCTGGCCGTCATCGGCGAGGCGAAGCCGACCGTCCGCCGCGACGGCCTCTCCGGCGAGATCTCCACCTCCGAGATCGTCCTCGGCGACCTCATCGAGCTCGGCCCGGGCGACAAGGTGGTCGTCGACGGGGTCGTCGCCGAGGCCGACAGCCTGGAGATCGACGAGTCCCTCCTCACCGGCGAGGCCGACCCGGTCGTGAAGCAGCCCGGCGACACCGTCATGTCCGGGTCCTTCGTCGTCGCCGGCGGCGGCGCCTTCACCGCCACCAAGGTCGGCCGCGAGGCCTACGCCGCCCAGCTCGCCGAGGAGGCGTCCCGCTTCACCCTCGTCCACTCCGAGCTGCGCAGCGGCATCTCCACCATCCTCAAGTACGTCACGTGGATGATGGTCCCGACCGCGACCGGCCTCGTCATCAGCCAGCTCGTCGTCAAGGACACCGACGTCAAGAACTCGATCGCCCGCACCGTCGGCGGCATCGTCCCCATGATCCCCGAGGGCCTGGTGCTCCTCACCTCCGTCGCCTTCGCCATCGGCGTCATCCGGCTCGGCCGCAAACAGTGCCTCGTGCAGGAACTGCCCGCCATCGAGGGCCTCGCCCGCGTCGACGTCGTCTGCCTCGACAAGACCGGCACCCTCACCGAGGGCGGCATGGACGTCACCGAGCTGCGGGCGCTGAACGGCGCCGACGAGGCGTACGTACGGAAGGTGCTCGGCGCGCTCGGCGAGTCCGACCCGCGCCCCAACGCCTCCCTGCAGGCGATCATCGACGCCTACCCCGACGCCGAGGACTGGCGCTGCGTCCAGGCGCTGCCCTTCTCCTCCGCCCGCAAGTACAGCGGGGCCGCGTTCAGCGAGGGCAACGGCGAGGAGTCCGCCTGGCTGCTCGGCGCGCCCGACGTACTGCTGCCGCCCGGGGACCCGGCGCTCACCGAGATCGACCACCTCAACGAGCAGGGCCTGCGGGTCCTGCTGCTGGCCCGGACCACCCGCGAGCTCGACTCCCCGGACGTGGCCGCCGACGCCCGCCCCACCGCCCTCGTCGTCCTGGAGCAGCGGCTGCGCCCCGACGCCGCCGACACCCTCGCCTACTTCGCCGACCAGGACGTCGCCGCGAAGGTGATCTCCGGCGACAACGCGGTCTCCGTCGGCGCGGTGGCGGGCAAGCTCGGCCTGCCGGGCGCGCAGAACACGGTCGACGCGCGCAAGCTGCCCGACGACCGGGAGGAGATGGCGAAGGTCCTCGACGGGAACGCGGTCTTCGGTCGCGTCACCCCGCAGCAGAAGCGGGACATGGTGGCCGCGCTCCAGTCCCACGGGCACACCGTCGCCATGACCGGGGACGGCGTGAACGACGTCCTGGCGCTCAAGGACGCCGACATCGGCGTCTCCATGGGCTCGGGCTCGGAGGCGACCCGGGCGGTCGCGCAGATCGTGCTCCTGAACAACAGCTTCGCCACCCTCCCCTCCGTGGTCGCCGAGGGCCGGCGGGTCATCGGCAACATCACCCGCGTCGCCACCCTCTTCCTCACCAAGACGGTCTACTCCGTCCTGCTGGCCATCCTGGTGGTCTGCACCCAGGTCGAGTACCCGTTCCTGCCGCGGCACCTGACCCTGCTCTCCACCCTCACCATCGGCGTCCCGGCCTTCTTCCTGGCCCTCGCGCCCAACAAGGAGCGGGCGAAACCGAACTTCGTCCGCCGGGTGATGCGGTACGCGATCCCGGGCGGCGTCATCGCGGCGGCCGCCACCTTCACGACCTACCTCCTCGCCCGGCACCACTACACCGGCCCGGGCGCGCTGGACGCCGAGACCAGCGCCGCCACCCTCACCCTCTTCCTGGTCTCCCTGTGGGTGCTGGCGATCGTCGCCCGCCCCTACACGTGGTGGCGGATCGCCCTGGTCGCCACCATGGGCGGCGCGTTCCTCCTGGTCCTCGTCGTGCCCTGGCTCCAGGAGTTCTTCGCCCTGAAGCTGGTCGGCGTGACCATGCCGTGGGCGGCGGTCGCCGTGGCGGCGGCGGGAGCGGCGCTCCTGGAGGCCGCCTGGCGGTGGGTGGACCGGAAGGTCCCCGCGTAGGGCCTGCCGCCGCCTCAGCGGACGACGTCGAAGACGTTCTTCTGCACGCCGTTCGCGTACGCCTCGTGCTCGACCAGCCTCAGCTTCTGGGCGTCCTTGTCGGCGGCGCCGAAGAGGCGCTTGCCCGCGCCCAGCAGGACCGGGAAGACGAGCAGGTGGTAGCGGTCGATCAGCCCGGCGTCGCCGAGGGCGCGGGTCAGCGAGGCGCTGCCGTGGACGATGATCGGCGCGCCCTCGGTCTCCTTCAGGGCGGCGACCTCGTCCAGCGAGCGCAGGATCGCCGTCTCGCCCCAGTCCGTCACCAGGTCGCCCTCGCCGAGGGTGGTGGAGACGACGTACTTCGGCATCTCCTTGTAGCCGGCGAAGTCCTCCATGCCGGGCCACACGGGGCTGAACGCCTCGTAGCTGACCCGGCCGAGCAGCATCGCGCCGGCCTCCTTCTGCTCCCGCGCCTTGATCTCGTACGCCTCGGGCAGGAACTCCACGTCCTTGAAGGTCCACCCCGCGTTCCGGTAGCCGGCCTCGCCGCCGGGCGCCTCCACGACGCCGTCGAGCGAGACGAAAGCGGTGCTGATCAGGGTGCGCATTTCTCGGTCCTCCATCTTCGGTACCTCCTCGGCGGCCGGGGGCCCTGAGGGCTCCCCCGCGCCTGCTCCACCTCTCTGACCGGCGGCCCCCGCGAAACTCATCGGTGAGGGCCGCCCGCGTCCCGCTCCGCCTAGTCGAACCACCTGTCGCGGGCCAGTTCCGCCGTGCGGGAGGGGTCCTCCAGGAGGGCGGCGACCTCGAAGCGGCGGGGCCACTGGGCGGTGGCCCACGCGAGGCCGGCGGCGACGCCCTCCAGGGTGGCGGCGTGGAGGACGCCGTCGGGAGTGAGGCGCCAGTCCAGTTCGCGGCCGGCCGCGCGGAGTTCCTCGTGCTCGATGTACGTGGCGGGGGTGGCCGGGCCGAGGAGGGCGTGGACGGCGGCCGGGACCTCGTGCTCCTCGCCGACCGTGCTCACCTCGGCGTCGACGGTCTCGCTCAGGCGCCGCACCTGGAGCAGGTCCGCCAGGTCGGCCGCCCTGGACGGGGAGACCGGCAGCAGCGGCAGTCCGGCCGTGAGCGGCAGGAGGTCCGGGGCGTCCGCGACGAGCGCCTCCGAGGCGTCCACCACGACGAGTTCGCCGTCGACGACCGCGCGCAGCTCGTCCGGCAGGGTCACCTGGTCCGGGTCCAGGTCGGCGAGGGCCGTGTAGAGGGCGTGCAGCTGGGCGCCGGTGACCTCGCGGGAGGGGTCCGCGAGCCGGCCGAGGAGTTCGGCCGCGCCGCCCGGCTCGTCCAGGAGCGCGGCGACGGAGGTGCGGACGCCGAGCGCCCGCAGGACCTGCTCGTCGTCGAAGCCGGTCGCGTCGGCGGAGTCGTACAGGCCGACGAGGAGCGGGTCGGTGCCGGCGGCGCGCAGGCCGGCGGGCCGGCGGCCGTCCAGGACGGGGTGGTCGCGCAGCCACCAGGCGGTGTAGGAGCGGACGTTCTCCGTGGTGCCGTCGGGCAGCAGGACCCGCACGGGCTGGATGAGGGCGTCCCGCAGCGGCGGCCGGGCGAGCAGCGCCAGGGCCTGCGGCCAGGCGTCGTCGTCCACCAGGTCCAGGTCGCGGACGGCCACGATCTCCGTCGCCACCGGCGGCACCGGGGTCATCGGCAGCCGGTCCAGGACGTCCTCGCACCACACGTCGACGGCGTCGAGGAGCCCGGCGTCGTCCGGTTCCGGGTAGTCGCCCTCGCGGGGCTCCACCTCGTCCGGGTCGAGGACGAGGTCGGTGGTGCGGACGAGGGCGAAGTTCGCGAGGACACCGCAGGCGGCGAGCGGCTTCTCGCCCCAGCGGGCGGCGAGGTCGGGGTCCACGAAAGGCAGTTCGTCCTCGCGCATGACGGCGGCGAAGGCCGAGCCGGGCACCACCAGCTCGCCCGCCGGCGCGAGTTCGCCGTCCTCGTCGGGCAGGGCGAGGGCGGCCAGCCACGGCTCGTCGCCCGGTTCGAGCTCCGCGTCCCGGACCAGGCCGAGGACGGTCTCGGCGAGTTCCTCGGCGTCCGGCACGTCCACGTCCTCGTCCCACACCTCGCCCACGTCGAGCGAGGCCGCGACCGCGAGCCGCACCTGGGGGGTGGTCAGGACGGCGCGGGGGGTCGCGGGAAGGGCCCCCAGCTTCTCCAGGAGCGGGTGCGCCGCGTCCGGGTGCGCCACCTTCAGGCCGAGCCGCGCCAGTTCCGCGGGTGTGCGGTCCTGCGGCAGCAGGACCTGCCGGGGGCCGACGGCGGTACGCACCCGGGTGCCGTCCTCGCCGGTGCCGGCGAGCGGCACGGGCAGGCCCGTCAGCCGGTCGGGGTCGACGCCCGCGAGGGAGTCGTAGAGCCGCCACCACCAGGTCGCCGGCCGGTCCACCCCGGCGAGCCGGTCGACGGCCTCGGTCAGCGGCACCCGGCCGATGCCGAGCGTCCGCAGCTCGGGCCGGCGCTCAAGGCCCGCCGGCAGCAGCGTCGGGAACACCTCGGCCATCACCCGTACGGTCTCGGCGCCGGCGCCCTCCACGACCTCCGCCTCGACCGGGCGGAGCGCCGGCAGGAACTCGGAGGGCACGGCCGGGGCCAGGAAGGCGACCCGGGGCAGCCGGTCGAGGATCGCCTCGCGCAGCGCCCCGTCCAGGTGGCCCTTGCCGAGCGGGCCGGGGACGAGGTCGAGCGCGGCGGGCGTCACCGGCCGCCAGTCGGCGAGCAGTTCGGCGTACGCGTCGGCCGCGCGCTGCACGAGGAACTCGGTGACCGGGCCGGGCGCCACGTGCCGGCGGGCCGTGTCGAGCGGGAGGGAGGCGATGAGGACGGCGGGGATGCCGAGGGGTTCGTCGGTGGGCGTCGGGGCGTGAACGACGGGGGCGCTGCGGGGGTAGCGGGGGGTGCCGTCGTCGTTGACGGGGACCGCCCAGGTGACGGACCAGTGGGGGCGCAGGCGCTCCTCGACCGGGCGGTCCCTGAGGAGATCGGCGTCGAGCGGGCCGCCGTGGGTGACGGCCCGCCAGCGGTGGGCGCCGGACGCCGAGTCCTCGATGTGCACGTAGCCGTCGTGCTCGGAACGGGTGAGGGTCCGTACGGTCCCGGCCGTCTCCACGACGATCTCGGTGAGACCCGAAAGGGTGAGCAGGAGTGTGTCGTCCACGGCCGCGAGGAGGCCTTCGGCGAGGGCCTGGGCGGCGGCGTCCCGCAGCGGGAGGACGACGACGGTGTCGTACCCCTCGGGGGCGGTGCCCTCGGCGGGGAGGGGCAGCCGGAGCAGCGGTACGTGGCCGTCCCTGCGGCGCAGTTCGTCGCCGAGGCCCGGGCTGTGGCGGGCCACGTCGGAGGCGAGTTCCCGGGCCTCCGCGAGGGACCAGCGGACGCCTCCGTGGCGGCCCAGGACGGCCGGCTCGTCGCTGACGGCGAGGACGGCGGCGAAGCCGACGCCGAAGCGGCCGACGGCGCCGGGGCCGTGCTCGCGCTTGGCGGAGGCGCGGAGGGTGGACAGCGACTCGACGCCGGCGGCGTCCAGCGGGGCGCCGGTGTTGGCGGCGGCGAGGACGGCGGGGCCGTCCGGGCCCGCCGGGTGCAGGGTGAGGCGGAGGCGGCCGGTGACACCGGCCCGGTGGGCGGCGTCGGCGGCGTTCTGGGCGAGTTCGACGACGAGGCGGTCGCGGTAGCCGCCGAGGGCGAGGTCCTCCTCGGCGTTGGCGTCCTCGCGGAACCGGGCGGGCGAGGCCGCCCAGGCGTCGAGCACGCCCCGCCGGAGCCGTGCGGTGCCGAAGGGGTCGCTTCCGTCGGTCGTCGTCCGGACGCTGACGCTCACGTCTGACTCCACTCTGCGGGGTGGTGTGTGGTGCGGGCCGGTGAGTACACCGGGGCCCGAAGGTACCGCGCCCGCCACCACCCCCGCGGCCCGTCGCCGGGCGACCCCGCCGGGCCCCGGGGCCGGGGCCCCGGGGTCGCCGCGCGGGGATCAGGAGTGGCCGAGGTCCTCGGAGGTCGCGTCGGGTTCCGTCGTGGAGCCGGAGTCCTTCGAGGGGCGGAGCGGGAAGACGTCCGCGGCCATCGAGTCGAGGACCGGCGGCGCCGGGCGCGGGGGCTTCGGCATGACCGCGGCCTCCGAGTGACCGCCGCAGCCGTACGACAGGGAGACGACCCGGCCGTCGGCCGGCGAGAACTCGTTGGCGCACACGCCGAACGCCTGCCGCAGCGAACCGGCCAGCGGCACCAGGAAGCCGCAGGACTCGCAGGACGCGGGCGCGGCCTGCGCCATCGGCGTCTTCGCGCCGAACGCCTCGTCCCAGCGGTCCGCCGCCACGTGGAGCCCGTAGCGCGAGAGGACCCGTGCCCGGCGCATGCCGAGCTCCTCGGCGACCGAGGCGATGGCCCCCCGCGACGGCGTGCGGTCGGTGATCTCCGCGTCCTCGGCGTCGAGGTGCTCGGCCATCTCCTCGGAGACGGCCGAGTTCGGCGGCGGCGCGTCCTCGCCCGTGTACCCCGGCTCCAGGCGCAGGTCGTCCTGCTCGGTGGGCAGCAGGTCGCCGGGGCCCATGTCGCCGGGCCGCAGCCGCTCGCTCCACGGCACCCACTCGGGGGCGAGGAGCGCGTCGGCGCCCGGCAGCAGGACGGTTTCGTCGAGCGTGATGTTCTTGGCGCGGGAGGCGCGGGTGACGGTGACGGCCCAGCGCCAGCCGCGGTAGCCCGGCTCACTGGACTCGAAGAAGTGCGTGACGACCCGGTCGCCCTCCGCGACGGCTCCGGCGTACTCCCCGACGACTCCGGGCGCGGCCGCCTCCTCGGCGGCCGCCCTCGCCAGGTCTACCGCCTCGGCGCACAGGCGGTCCGGGGTACGCGTGGCTCGCGGGGTACGCGGGGTACGGCTTCGCGTCGTCGCAGCACTCACAGGTCTCGCTTCTCTCCTACGCCGTCTCACGGGTGCGCCGGCCGAGGAGCGGGAGCGAGGCACCGGGCGGCGGGCGGAGCGGACCGGAGGGCCGCATCGACGTCCGCACCCGACCTGTCTCGCGCGTCTCGGGCACACCTATCGTCATCCATTCTGCGGGATGCCGAACAGGCGCGCGGCCGAGAGCAACCGCCGGTGGCGCGCTACGCACGCTACCCCGTTCGCGGGCCGCCGCCCACCTGCCCGCCCCAAGTGGCCCGCATCGCGGACGCCCGACACCGCGCCACGCCCGGGCTTCCACCCGTACGGAATCCGCCCGTGAACCGGTGCGGCAGCGTGCCGCCACTCGTACGACAAACCGTGCGGCGCCCGGGTCCCGAACCGTACGACTCCCCTTGCGGCGCCGCCCTTCCGGGCGGGTGCGGCGGCCCGTACGGAGACCCCGCGGCGCGGTGCGCGGCGGGGACTCCCCGGGCCCGGGCCGCGGGGACTCCACCCGCCGCGCCACGGTTCGGGGGGCGCACCCTTGGGGCACTATGACGGAGTGGCAGCCGCACGGTCCCACGAGCACGCCGGGCCGCTCCGTCGAGCGGGCCGGTCGGTCGGGCGTGCCCTGCACCTGCCGTTCACCGGTACGGCGCGCGGCATCCGGCGGGCGACGCACGCGCAGGGCGCGGGCGAGTCGGGCCTGGGCAAGCTGATCGAGCTGCACGCCGTGAACGGCGCCGGCGACGTCATGATCACCGTCGCCCTCGCCTCCACCGTCTTCTTCTCCGTGCCCACCGACGAGGCCCGCGGGCGGGTCGCCCTCTACCTGGCCGTCACGATGGCCCCCTTCACCCTGCTCGCGCCCGTCATCGGCCCGCTCCTCGACCGCATCCCGCACGGGCGGCGCGCCGCCATGGCGGGCGCGATGCTCACCCGCGCGGTGCTGGCCGTGATGATGTCGGGCGCGGTCGCCACCGGCGGCCTGGAGCTGTATCCGGCGGCGCTCGGCGTGCTGGTGGCCTCGAAGGCGTACGGAGTGGTCCGCAGCGCGGTCGTCCCCCGGCTGCTGCCCTCGGAATTCTCCCTGGTCAGAGCGAACTCACGGGTCACCCTCGCCGGGCTCCTCGCCACCGGTGTCGCCGCGCCCGTCGGCGCCGGGCTCCAGATGGTGGGCCCCGGCTGGCCGCTGTACGGGGCGTGCGCGCTGTTCCTGCTCGGCACGTTCTGGGCGCTGCGGATGCCGCACAAGGTCGACTCGGCCAAGGGCGAGCGGCGGGCGCACCTGCTGACGCACGGGGAGCGCAGGCCGAGCCTGCGGACGGTGGGCCCGTCCGTCCTGCACGGCCTCCAGGCGAACGCCGCGCAGCGCATGCTGGCGGGCTTCCTCATCTTCTTCCTGGCGTTCCTGCTGCGCGAGCATCCGCTGTCGGGGCAGAGCGCCGCCGTCTCCCTGGGCATCGTCGGGGTGGCGGCGGGCGTCGGCAACGCCTGCGGCACGGCGGTCGGCTCGCTGCTGCGGGACCGGGGCCACCGTCCCGAGACCATCATCGCCACGATGATCACGACGGTGTTCACGGCGGCCGTCTGCGCGGCCGTCTTCTTCGGCGGCCTGATGGTCGCCGTGCTCGGCGCGGTCGCCGGTCTCACCCAGGCCCTGTCGAAGCTGTCCCTGGACGCGCTGATCCAGCGGGACGTGCCCGAGCAGGTGCGGACCTCGGCCTTCGCCCGGTCGGAGACCGCGCTCCAGATGGCGTGGGTGGTCGGCGGCGGCATCGGCATCGCCCTGCCGCTGAGCGGCCCGCTCGGCATGGCGGTCGCCGCCGCGATCCTCGGCCTGGGCGCGCTCCTCGCCGTCCGGGGGCTGCTGTCGGCGGCCCGCCGCCCCCGCTCCGGCGCCGAGGGCCGCACCCCGAACCGGGTGGCGTAGGGGGTGTCCGGGGGGTCGGGGCGGCGGCACGCCGTACCCCCGCGTGGCGCGGGCGGCGCGGCCCGATAGCCTTCGGCTCATGACCGTTGCGTTCTTCACCGGCTCGCGCCGCCGGGCCGCCGTCGCCCTCGGGGCCGTCTCCGCCGGGCTCCTCGTCCTCTCCGCATGCGACAAGCCGACTCCGCTCGCGACCGTGACGGTCGGGACCGACTCGGTCCACTCCGAGGCCGCCTGCTACAACGGCGGTGAGGCCATCAAGGAGTCGCAGATCCAGCAGTGCCTCAACAAGAAGGCCGAGAAGTCCATCACCGTGGCGATGGACGACAAGATCCGTTTCGGGGTCGACCCCGAGATCGCGGACCACGGCTGGACCATCTTCCTGGGCGGCCAGCAGGCCGAGCCGGAGCCGTACAAGAAGACGTACCGGACCATTCCGGCCAGCGCCTTCTTCTCCAGCCAGAGCGGCGAGAGCACCAACACCACCCAGGTGACCATCGTCGAGAACACCGGCAAGAAGCTGACCGGCATCTGGCACTTCCAGCTGAAGAAGGACTCCTGAGTCCGACTCCTGATCCGGCGGTGACCCGCCGGATCCTGATCGTGACGGCCGTGGCGGCGGAGGCGGACTCCGTCGCCGCCGGCCTGCCGTCCGGCGCCCCGAGGGCCGTGCCCCTGCCGGGGGGCCTCACCCTGCGCCGCCACGCCTTTCTGCCGGCCGGTGCGTCCGGGGCCGTGCGGGTGGACGTGCTCGTCGGCGGTGTCGGCCCCGCGGCCGCCGCCGCCGCGACGGGTACGGCCTTGGCGACTGCGGCGCTGCGGGAGACCTCTCCTGCGGACGCCGTGACGGGAGCCTCCGCGCCCTACGACCTCGTCGTGTCCGCCGGGATCGGCGGGGGGTTCGAGCCGGTCGCGCCGCTCGGGTCGCTCGTCGTGTCGGGGGCGATCGTGGCCGCCGACCTGGGGGCCCAGACGCCCGACGGGTACCTGGCCGTCGAGGAGCTCGGGTTCGGGCGCTCCGCGCATCGGGTGCCCGAGGCGCTGACCCGGCCGCTGGCCGACGCCCTGGCCGGTTCGGGTCTGCCCTGCACCGTGGCGCCCGTGCTCACCGTCTCCACCGTCACCGGCACCGCCCGGCGCGCCGCCGAGCTGGCGGGGCGTCATCCGGGCGTGGCCGCCGAGGCGATGGAGGGCTTCGGCGTGGCCGAGGCCGCCGCCGCGTACGGCGTGCCCGTCGTGGAGGTCCGGGCCGTGTCGAACACGGTCGGCCCGCGCGACCGGGCCGCGTGGCGCGTCGGCGAGGCCCTGGGCGCGCTGCGCCAGGGGTTCGGGGAGCTGGCCGGCACCGGCTTCGCGGCGGTCCCGGACGCCCGGGCCGCCACCGGCTCCGTGCCGGACAGCCACGCCGTCCCCGCGTCCGCGTCCGGCTCCGTTCCCGACACCGGGTCGGGCTCCGTTCCCGACACCGCTCCCCGTCCCGGGTCCGCGTCCGGTTCCGGGCCCCGTCCCGGCTCCGTGGAGGCATCCGCGTGAAACTGAAGATCGCCTACTCGCCCTGCCCGAACGACACCTTCGTTTTCGACGCCTGGGCGCACGGCCGCGTCCCCGGCGCGCCGCGCCTGGACGTGACCTTCGCCGACATCGACGTCACCAACGGGTGGGCGGAGAGCGGCGCGGACGACCACGACGTGCTGAAGGTGTCGTACGCGGTGCTGCCCTGGATCCTCGACGAGTACGCGCTGCTGCCCTGCGGCGGCGCCCTCGGCCGGGGCTGCGGGCCGCTCGTGCTCACCCGTGACGCCGGCACCGGCGCCGACCTGGCCGGGCGGACGGTGGCCGTGCCGAGCGAGCGCTCGACCGCCTACCTCCTCTTCCGGCTGTGGGCGGCCGAGACCGTGCCCGGCGGGGTCGGGGAGGTCGTCGTGATGCCGTTCCACGAGATCATGCCGGCGGTCCGGGACGGCAAGGTGGACGCCGGGCTCGTCATCCACGAGGCCCGCTTCACGTACCGGAACTACGGGCTGCACTGCCTGGCCGACATGGGCGAGCACTGGGAGTCGACCACCGGTCTGCCGATCCCGCTCGGGGCGATCGTCGCCCGCCGCTCGCTCGGCGCGGACACGCTGCGGCGGCTCGCGGACGCGGCCCGCGCGTCGGTGCGGATGGCCTGGGACGACCCGGCGGCCTCGCGCCCGTACGTCCTGGAACACGCCCAGGAGATGGATCCGAAGGTGGCCGACCAGCACATCGGCCTGTACGTCAACGAGTTCACCGCCGACCTCGGCGAGCACGGCTACGCGGCGGTCCGCGGGCTGCTCACCCGCGCGGCGGCCGAGGGGCTCGTACCGCCCCTCGGCCCTGACGCGCTGTCGTTCCCCTGAGGCCCCCGAGGGCGGCCTCGGGCCGCCCGCGGCGGGCGCTACACGTCCAGCTGGTCGGCGACCGCCCGCAGCAGGCCGGCGATCTTCTTGCCGTGCGCCTTGTCGGGGTAGCGGCCCCGCTCCAGGGACGGCGTGATGTTCTCCAGGAGCGTCGTCAGGTCCTGCACGATGGACGCCAGCTCGTCGGGCTTGCGCCGCTGCGCGGCCGCGACGGACGGGGTGGGGTCGAGGACCGTCACCGACAGCGCCTGGTCTCCGCGCTGCCCGGCCACGACGCCGAACTCCACCCGCTGTCCCGGCTTCAGCGCCTCGACCCCGGCGGGGAGCACCGACGAGTGGACGAAGACGTCACCGCCGTCGTCGCGGGAGAGAAAGCCGAAGCCCTTCTCACTGTTGAACCATTTGACCTTGCCGGTAGGCACGTCCGTCCTCGTCCTCGTACTCGTTGCTCGTCGGATGGGTATGGCAAACAGCGGGCCGACCGACCCGCCGCCACCAAGGTTAAGGGTCCGGGGACCGGTGACAAGACGCCGCCGATGTGGAGCCCCGGCCTGGGAACTACCCTGGCGGGATGCGTAGTGAAACCCCCGCCGCACCGGTGAACGACAGCGCCCCGGGCGACGGCCTCGTCAAGACCGGTGTGATCGTCTTCGCGGTCGGCGCGCTGGCGACGCTGGTCACCGTGGCTCCGCTGTTCCTCGGCACCGACCCGTTCCCCACGGTCGCGTACTGCGTGTCCATGCTCATGGGAGTCGGCTTCCTGCTGGCCGGCGCGGGCGTGCTGCGGTCGATCGCCGCCCAGCGCCGCCAGGCCCGAGCCGGCTCGGCCTCACCGGCTCAGGCCCGGTAGGAGTCCCACCAGGCGGGGAAGTCCGTCAGGTCCGGCAGGACCACGTCCGCACCGGCCTCGCGCAGCTCCTTTGGGGGGCAGGGACCGGTGGCGACGGCCACCGAGAGGGCGCCCGCCGCGGCCGCTCCGCGCACGTCGCCCACGTGGTCGCCGACGTACACCCCGGCGCCGTGGGCCCGCAGCGCCTCCGCCTTGCCCTCGGCCCACAGGCCGCCGACGACGGCGTCCGGCTCGATGCCGAGGTGGGCGAGGTGCAGCTCGGCGTGCGGTCCGTTCTTGGCGGTGACGACGAGCGTCCGCCCGCCCGCCGCGCGGACGGCGAGGATCGCCTCCCGCGCGCCCGGCATGGGCGGTGACGGCTCGACGGCGTACTCGGGGTAGAGGGCCCGGTAGCGGGCGGCCATCTCCTTCACCCGCGCCGCGGGCACCCAGTGGGCCATCTCGTGCTCCAGCGGCGGCCCGAGCCGGCTGACGACGAGGTCCGCGTCCACGGGCACGCCGTACGCGGCGGAGAACGCCTCCCAGGCCGCCTTGATGCCGGGGCGGGAGTCGATCAGCGTCAGGTCGAGGTCGAAGCCCACGGTGAGCCGGGACGGGGGGACCGGGGTCGGCGACGAGGGCGCGGGAGCGGGCGACGGCGGCGGCGGGGCGGAGGTCATGGGGGCCATTGTGCCCGGGTGTTCGATTTCGGCCACCGGGCGCTGCTTAGACTGAGCCAAGCCTTACCGAACCCGCCCGCTCCTCCGGCCGCCGTTCCCGGGCGCCCGGCCGCGCACCACCCCCGATGGGTCTCCATGCCAGCCGCTCTCCGTTCCAGACGGGTCCTCGCGACCACGGCGGCTGTCGTCGCCCTGCTCCTCGCCGTCCTCCTCAGCCTCGCCGTGGGCGCCCGCGCCATCGCCCCGTCGGTGGTCCTCGACGCGCTCCTGCACGCCGCCCCGGGCGACGACGCCGAGGTCGTACGGCAGCTGCGGCTGCCCCGCACCCTGATCGGGCTGATGGTGGGCGCCGCCCTCGCGCTCGCCGGCACCGCCCTCCAGGGCATCACGCGCAACCCGATCGCGGACCCCGGCATCCTCGGCATCAGCCAGGGCTCGTCGGTGGCGGTGGTGTTCGCCATCGCCTTCCTCGGGGTGCACAGCCTGTCCGGATACGTGTGGTTCGCCTTCCTCGGCGCCGCGCTCGCCGCCGTCGCGGTCCATGCCATCGCCTCCGGCGGGCGCGGTGGTGCCACCCCGGTGAAGCTGGCGCTCGGCGGCGCCGCGGTCAATGCGCTGCTGCTCTCCCTCACCACCGGCGTCCTCACCACCAAGGCCTCGGCCCTGGACGAGTTCCGGTTCTGGCAGATCGGCTCCCTCGACGGGCGCGACGCCACGATCGCCGGGCAGATCTGGCCGTTCCTGCTGCTCGGGGCGGTTCTGGTGGTCTCCGTCGCCCGGGGCCTGGACGCGCTCGCGCTCGGCGAGGACGTGGCGAAGGGGCTCGGGCAGCGGGTCGCGACGGTCCGGATCGTCGGCGGCGCCGGTGCCACCGTCCTCACGGGCGCGGCCGTCGCCGCCGCCGGGCCCGTCGCCTTCGTCGGCCTCGCCGTCCCGCACATCGCGCGGGCCGTCGTCGGCTCCGACCACCGGTGGGTGCTGCCGATGGCCGCCCTCGTGGGGCCCGTGATGGTCCTCGTCGCCGACGTCGCGGGCCGGATCGTCTTCCCGCCCGGCGAGGTGCCGGCCGGCGTGATGACCGCCCTGATCGGGGTGCCGTTCCTGGTCACCCTGGTGCGCAGGAAGGCGGTGCCCGCGTGACCGCCACCGCCACCGCCACGGCCGGGAAGCGGCCCGCCGTCCGCCCCGCCGGGTACGGGCTCGTCCGTGCCGGCCGCTCCTCCTTCCTGGTCCACCGGCGCTCGGCCGCCGTCGCCACGGGCCTGCTGCTGCTCCTGGCCGCCGCCTCCGTCGCGTACCTCTGCGTCGGGGAGCGGTTCGTCGAACCCGCCGAGGTCGTACGGGTGCTGCTCGGGCGGGACTCGCCGGCCGCGTTCGTGGTGGAGGAGCTGCGCGAGCCCCGGCTCGTCGTGGCCCTCGCCGTCGGCGCAGCCTTCGGCGTCGCGGGCGCCCTCATCCAGACCGTGGCCCGCAACCCCCTGGCCTCCCCCGACATCATCGGCATCAGCCAGGGCGCCGGGGCGTTCACCGTCGCCGCGATGACCTTCGGCCTCACCTCGTACACGGCGCTGCCCTACCTGTCGATCGCGGGCGGCGTCCTCGCCTCCGCGCTGGTGTACGCGTTCGCCTGGCGCGGCGGGCTGCACGCGACCCGCTTCGTGCTCATCGGCATCGGCTTCGCCATCGCGCTGCGGTCCCTGACGACCCTGTTCATGACCAAGGGCGACTACCTGGTGGCCCAGCAGGCGCAGATCTGGATGACCGGCTCCCTCAACGGGCGCGGCTGGGACGAGTCCGCCCCGATCCGCTGGACGCTCCTGATCATGCTGCCCGCCGTCCTGTGGGCGGCCCGCGCGCAGCGGACGGTCTCTCTGGACGATTCCACGGCGACCGCCCTCGGCGTGCGGCTCGGGCGGGTACGCCTCGGGCTCGTCGCGGTCGGCGTCGTCCTCGCGTCGGTCGCCACGGGCGTCGCGGGACCGGTCGACTTCGTGGCGCTGCTCGCCCCGCAGATCGCCCGGCGCATGACGCGGACCGCGCAGATCCCGCTGCTGTGCTCGGCCCTCATGGGCGCGGCGGTCGTGGTCCTCGCCGACCTGCTCGGCAGGCGGCTGTTCTCGCCGGTCGAACTGCCGGTGGGCGTCCTCACGGCGGCGGTCGGCGCCCCGTATCTGATCTGGCTCATCGTCCGGAGCCGTACCGCAGGAGGCAAGGCGTGAGTGATCCGGTTCCCGGTACGAAGGGCGGCGCGGGTACGGCGGGTGGCGCGGGTGGCGGCCGGCTGGCCGCGCGCGGGCTGACCCTCGCCTACGAGGACCGCACGGTCGTCCACGAGCTGGACCTGGCGATCCCCGACGGCGAGGTCACGGTGATCGTCGGCCCGAACGCCTGCGGCAAGTCCACCACCCTGCGGGCCCTCGGCCGGCTCCTCAGGCCCGCCGGCGGGGCGGTGCTCCTCGACGGCCGGGAACTCGCCCGGCTGCCCACCAAGCGGATCGCCCGCGCGATCGGGCTGCTGCCGCAGACGCCGGTCGCGCCCGAGGCGATCACCGTCGCGGACCTGGTGTCCCGGGGCCGCCAGCCGCACCAGGCGTGGTGGAAGCAGTGGTCGGAGGAGGACGAGCGGGCGGTCGTCGAGGCCATGGAGCGCACGGACGTGGCCGCGCTCGCCGACCGGTCCGTGGACGAGCTGTCGGGCGGGCAGCGCCAGCGCGTCTGGATCGCGATGGCCCTGGCCCAGGAGACGGACCTGCTGCTCCTGGACGAGCCGACCACCTATCTGGACATCGCCCACCAGGTGGAGGTCCTGGACCTGGTCCGCCGGCTCAACCGGGTCCGGGGCCGGACGGTCGTCGTCGTCCTGCACGACCTGAACCAGGCCGCCCGGTACGCCGACCACCTCGTCGCCATGAAGGAGGGCCGGATCGTGGCGGAGGGCGCGCCCGGCGACATCGTGACGGCGGACCTCGTGCGCGAGGTCTTCGGCCTGGACGCGGTCGTCGTCCCGGACCCGGTGACCGGATCGCCGCTGGTGGTGCCGGGCGCGCCGTGGCGGGCGGACGTGGACGCGGACGCGGAGGTGACGGTCACGGGCTGACGCGGGGCGTGCCGGTCCTCCGGGTGACGCCCGGACGCGGCGGCCGTGGGCCGAGGTCCGGTGGACGGCTCACCCCAAGGGGGTCGGGCCCCGGGGAGAGGGGCGGACCGCGCACGGGTCTTCCCGTCGGGGAGGGCTCGGCGGGGACAGCACCGCACCGGGAACCGAAGGCCCGGCCAGGACGGCACCGCCCGACGACCGGGGGCCGGGCCCCGCCGCGCGGACGGACACGAAACCGACGCTCACCACTGAACCCCGGCGGCCGGACGGCCCGGCCGGAACACGAGGACCGGGCAGGGGCCGCACACCGGTCGACCCGGCCAGGACGGCACCGCCCGACGACCGGGGGCCGGGCCCCGCCGCGCGAGCGGACACGAAACCGACGCTCACCACTGAACCCCGGCGGCAGGCCGGCCGGGACACGAGGACCGGGCGGGACCACGCACCCGCCCGGCCGGGGGGTCGGGCCGGTCAGCGCCTGCGCGAGCGCCAGATCAGGAACAGGGCCGAGGCGACGGCCGCGCCGCGCAGGACCCACGGCCAGGTCTCGCCGATCGCCGCGCCCATCGCCTCGCCGCCTCCCTCGAGCGGGGCGCCCCAGCGGCCGTCGACGCGGCCCCACAGCCAGGCGATCCCGCCCGCCGCCGCCAGGCCCGGCAGGACCAGGACGGCCGTCTTGGTCTCGGCGGGCGTGAGGCGGCGGGAGGCGTACGCGAGGAGCCAGCCGGCCGCGAGGGCGAGGAGCGAGCCGAAGGCGGCGCCGCCGAGGAGAAGCAGGGCGGCGAGGAGGACGAAGGGGTTGGCCAGGCGCGGGCGGGCCCGGCCGGTCTCCACGGCCACCGGTCCCGCGGCCCGCGCCTCGTCCTCGCCGGCGGCCGGGGTCCCGTCCGGCCGGCGCCGGCGCAGCAGGCGTGCGAGCCGGCCCCGCTTCTCGCCGTCCCCGTCCGCACCCTCCGGCTCCTCCGCGTCGTCCTCCGGGACCGGCGGGGCGAAGAGTTCGGGGGCCTCGATGCCACCGTGGAAGCCGGGCGGCAGGGCCTCGGGTTCGCCGGCCCGCCACCAGTCGGTCTCCCCGTCGGCGGCAGGGTCGTCGTCCCCGGCCGCCGGGGGCCCGCCCGTACGCGGCCGGGGGACGGAGGCCTTCGTGGCCACCGGACCAGGGGCGGGCTCCCCCTTCACCAGGGCGTCTCGCGGGCCCTCGCCCGGCTCACCGTCCGCCCCGCCGTCCGTCCGGCCCACGCGGTCCACGACCTCGTCCGGCGTGCCGAGCGAGCCGAGGATGCCCCGTACCGCCGCCGGGTTCCGGCCGCCCCGCCCGGCCCGCCGCCGGTCGATCTCGTCCCGGAGCTCCGACACGAGGCGCGCCCGGTCGCTCGCGGGCAGGTGGCGCTGCTGCGCCACGTCGCCCACCCGGCTCAGATAGTCGAAGACCAACTGGTCGCTCTCGATGCCCATGCTGCCCCTCCACGGCCCGTGCGCCCGCTACGCGTCGACGGTAGCGCCTGTGTGCGCCCGATCAGGGGCTAACGTGGTGCGGATGGGGATCGGCGAGCTCGACCGGGAGGCGCACGTGCCGCAGGGACGTCCCGAGGGGAACGGCGCCGCCGCGCCGCCGCGCACGCTCGCGGAAGCGCTGCGCGCGCGGGGTGACGAAGGGCTCGCCGCGCTCCTGCGCGCCCGCCCCGACCTGCTGTCGCCGGTCCCGAACGACCTGACGCAGCTGGCCACCCGCGCCGGCACGCGCGGCTCGGTCGTCCGCGCCCTGGAGCGGCTCGACCGGTTCGCGCTCCAGACGGCCGAGGCGCTGGCCGTGGCCCCGGACCCCGCCCCGTACCCCGTCCTCCTCGCGCTGCTCACCGGTGACGAGGGCGACGCGGAGATCGAGGCCGCGCTGCCCGGCGCGGTGGCGCTGCTGCGCGAACAGGCGCTGGTGTGGGGCGAGGACGAGCGGCTGCGGCTGGTGCGGACCGCGCGGGAGCTGCTGGCGCCCTCGCCTCAGCACCCCTCCCCGACCGGCCTCGGGCCGACGGTCGCCGAGGCGACGTCCGGCATGTCGCCGGGCCGGGTGCAGGAGATCCTGGCCGCGGCCGGGCTGCCCGCGACGCACGACCCGGTCTCGGCGGTCGCCGCCCTCACGGAACTCTTCACCGACCGGACGCGGATGGGCGCGCTCCTGGACACCGCCCCGCCGGAGGCCCTCGCGGTCCTGGACCGGCTGGTGTGGGGTCCGCCGTACGGCGAGGTGACGGCCGACCCGGCCCCGCCGGTGCGCTGGCTGCGCGACCGGGGCCTGCTGCTCCCGGTGTCGCCGCGGACGATGGTGCTGCCGCGCGAGGTGGCGCTGCATCTGCGGGGCGGGCGGGCGCACCGGCACCCGGAGCCGGTGCCGCCGCGCCCGGCGGTGCTGCGCGAGTACCGTCCCCAGGTGGTGGACAGCGCCGCCGCCGGGCAGGCGTACGCGGCGCTGGCCACGGTCGAGGAGCTGCTGAAGTCCTGGGACCGGGGCGGCCCGCCGGTGCTGCGCGCGGGCGGCCTGGCCGTACGGGACCTCAAGCGGACCGCCGCCGCCCTGGACGTGACCGAGCCGGTGGCCGCGTTCTGGCTGGAGCTCTGCCACGGGGCGGGGCTGCTCGCCTCGGACGGTGAGGCGGACGAGCGGTACGCGCCGACCCCCGCCTACGACGACTGGCTCGACCTGCCGCCCGCCGAACGCTGGGCGCGGCTCGTCACCGCCTGGCTCACCGCGACCCGCACCTCCGGCCTGGTCGGCGGGCAGGACGCGCGCGGCCGGACCCTGTCGGCGCTCGGCCCCGACCTGGACCGGGCGCCCGCCCCGGAGGTCCGCCGCCGGGTCCTCACCCTCCTCGCGGCGCTGCCGCCGGGCTCCGCCGCCGAACCGGAGACGGTGCTCGCCCGGCTGGCCTGGGAGCGGCCGCTGCGGAGCGCGGGCGCGGCGGCCGCTGCGGCGGGTGCCCCGGCACGACTGGGGCGAGAGCTGGCT